>JAKASG010000014.1 GCA_021828285.1 Acidobacteriota bacterium
GCTTGAACTCCTTCGTGAACTGCCGTCGAGACAAACCCATGACTCATCTCCCTTCGATGGCATTTTCATACCATTCGCTGAATTTTGAGTCTTAACCGTTTGTCTCAAATTTGGGGACAAGTCCATTTCCACTCTGTCTCACTGCTTCTATGATGCTTCAGCCGGCTGCCATTTAAAGTGACGCGCGTCACAGGGCAAGCGTTGTCGGGCCCGGGCGCCGTTCGTTAACATAAGTATTGCCCAGGAATTAACTGATTTGTTAAGCTCGGTAAGCTTCGTTAGGACCCATGGCGACTCCATGCCCGCGCTGCGGCGCGACAAAAACCGAACCGGTCCGTCACGGCTTCCGCCACTGGCTTGCGAAGCGGTTTGGATATCGGCTTCGCAAGTGCGCCGTCTGCTCACGGTTCCGGCTTGTTCCGCGCCACCCGAAAGCGGAGCAAAAGGACCAGGACTTTGAAGCCGCAGTCAATCTTCCGGCCGAGGGGGCGGCGCCTGGAGATCAGTCCACTGCTTTTCACTGCCCGGGGTGCGGCAGTTCGGATTACCGGCGTTCGCGGCGGCGTTGGTACGAGCGCGCATTGGGGCGGCCGCCCATGGCTCGATGCCGGCGTTGCCAAAGACGCTTCCCGCGGCCCGCGGCGAATTCCGAATGAAGGTTTCCAGAATTCAGTCAGCCCTTTCTGAAAGCGAAGAACTCGCCCAATCGTCTCCCGTTTCCCGCTCGATTCCCGACGCAATTTTGCTCCTGCCAAAGGCGCTCTTGGAGGGAGGAACTTGCCGATTTGCCTCGTTGAAATGGGCCTTTGTTCCGGGCTTTTGTTCTGCTTGACTGCGCACAGATTGTGAATTAGGCTGGAAATTGAATTCAGTCACAGGCGAGGGGGAAGCAATGGACTTTCGGGTGGGGGAAAAGGTTGTTTATCCAAATCAAGGAGTCGGAATCATCGAGCAGATTTCCACACGCAATCTCACGGGCCAATCGGAAGTCTTCTACCTTCTGCGGTTGAACACGAGCACGCTGCGGGTGATGGTTCCGCGTAGCAACGTCGGGAACGTCGGTTTGCGCCGAGTCACCCGAGGTCCCGAGATCGAGCCCGTGGTGGATTATTTGCAGAAAGGTTCTTGCAAGACGGGCGGAGATTGGAAAGGCCGTTTCAAAGCCAACTGCGAAAAAATGCGAAGCGGATCGCTCAAGGAAGTAGCAGAAGTTTTCAAGAGTCTGGTGACGCTCAGCCAAGCGAAACCGCTCTCCTTTCGGGAAAAGAAGATGTTTGACCGCGCATGGAACTTACTGGTTGACGAGATTACGATTTCGCGCGGGCAATCGCGCGAGACGACGGAAGCCCAACTGTTGCGCGTCCTCGGGAAAGCAAACCTCAGAGTCCAACTTCCGAGCTGAACCACCCATTTGCTGCCGGGATATCGAGGGTCGGTGTGTCCATCGCATTCACACTATATATTGGGGTAGCCTGAAAACACTCTCCAATGCTTAGTAGGTTTTTCCCTTGACAAGGCTGGGGCGTTGGGTTTAAGGTTTGGCGGGTTGAGGGGAAATGGCGAGTTGGGAAGCTTCGCAAGGCGTTCCAAGAGACATTCACTGCGGAATGAAGCAGCGCATCGAGGACCAACCCGGTCCGGGAGTAACCGCGCTCATCCGGCTTCTCAAACATCTAAATCCTTAGGGGCAGCGCCAGTCGAAGAAGGAGAACACGATGGCGGAAGGCGATATTTTTCGGATGGAAGCACGAGGCGCGGCCTCAACGACGGAAACCAATGCGGCGAGCCGGAATCGCGCGAGTTCACCCGCTCAAGCGGGACGGGGTCTTGCCATCACGCGCCTGTTCACAAAGCCCGGCGTGCATCCTTTTGACGAGATCGAGTGGGATCTTCGCACGGCTTCGATCCAAAACGAGAAGGGGCAGAACATCTTCGAGCAACGCAACGTGGAAGTGCCGAAGGACTGGTCCATGACGGCCACGAACATCGTGGCGTCGAAATACTTCCACGGCAAGCTTGGGACGGCGGAGCGCGAATCGAGCGTGAAGCAGCTCATCAGCCGCGTCGCCGATACGATTGCCGAATGGGGTTTTCAGGGCGGCTATTTCCGCAGCGAAGCAGACGCGGAGATTTTCAACGCCGAACTGACTCATTTGCTGGTTCGGCAAAAAGCGGCATTCAATTCGCCCGTTTGGTTCAATTGTGGATTGTGGCACAAGTACCACCGAAGCTCGAAAGGGACCGGATGGTATTGGGACGCCGCCACATCCAGCTTGAAGAAGGAGACCGAGGCCTACCGTCACCCGCAGTGCTCCGCCTGCTTTATCAACTCCGTCCAAGATGACCTCGAAAGCATCCTGGATCTCGCCAAAGTGGAAGGGATGCTCTTCAAATGGGGTTCGGGCACGGGAACGAACCTCTCGCCTCTGCGTTCCTCTATCGAAACACTGTCGGGTGGAGGCGTGGCCTCGGGTCCCCTTTCGTTTATGAAAGGCTATGACGCCTTTGCGGGGGTCATCAAATCCGGCGGAAAGACGCGCCGCGCCGCGAAAATGGTGATTCTGAACGTTGACCATCCCGACGTCGTGGACTTCATCGAGAGCAAAGCCAAGGAAGAGCGGAAAGCCTGGGCGCTCGTGGACGCCGGCTACGATGCCTCGATTGACGGCGATGCTTATAGCTCGATCTTCTTTCAGAACGCGAACAACAGCGTTCGTGTGACCGACGACTTCATGCGGGCCGTGGGGGAAGACAAGGATTGGGTGACCCGGCGTGTGACGAACGGCGAGCCGATGAAGGCCTACCGGGCGCGCGATCTGATGCGGAAAATCTCTGAGGCCGCCTGGCAGTGCGGCGACCCGGGCATGCAGTTCCATGCCACCGTCAACAAATGGCACACCTCGAAAGCGACGGCGCCCATCAACGCGTCGAATCCCTGCTCGGAATATATGTTCCTCGACGATTCGGCGTGCAATCTGGCGTCGCTCAACCTGATGAAGTTCGCCGGCGCGGACGGCAAATTCGACACGGAAGCTTTCCGCCATGCCGTGGACATCGTGATCACGGCGCAGGAAATCATCGTCGATAACGCGAGTTATCCGACGGAACGGATCGGGCGCAACTCGCATGACTTCCGTCCGCTCGGGCTCGGCTACGCAAACCTTGGAGCCCTGTTGATGGCGAACGGGCTGCCTTACGATTCCGATGGCGGGCGCGATTACGCCGCCGCGATCACGGCGCTGATGCACGGCCAGGCCTATTTGACCTCATCAAAGATTGCCGGGGAGCTGGGCCCGTGCCCGGGCTACGCGGCGAATCGCGAGTCCTTCCTTGAAGTGATTTCGATGCACCGCGGCGCGCTCGGAGGCATCAACACCCGCAACGTCCCGGAAAATCTTTGGGCGACCTCCAAGAAAGTCTGGGACGAATGCCTGCAAAGCGGCATGAAGCAAGGCTATCGCAATGCTCAAGTGACCGTGCTCGCGCCCACCGGAACCATCGGATTCATGATGGACTGCGACACGACGGGAGTTGAGCCGGACCTTGCGCTCGTGAAGTACAAGAAGCTCGTCGGCGGCGGCCTTATCAAGATTGTGAACAACGTCGTGCCGGCGGCGCTCTTGAAACTCGGCTATAACGAACAGCAGGCCTCCGAAATCGTGGGACACATTGATCAGAACGGAACCATCGAAGGCGCCCCCCACTTGAAGCCCGAGCACCTTCCCGTCTTCGATTGCTCGCTCAAGCCCGCGAACGGCAAGCGCGCAATCCACTGGATGGGCCACATCCGGATGATGGCCGCCGTGCAGCCGTTCATCTCGGGCGCCATCTCAAAGACCGTCAATATGCCCGAAGAATCCACGGTCGAAGACATCGAAAAGGCCTATATAGAAGCCTGGCGCCTCGGGCTCAAGGCGATCGCTATCTATCGCGACGGTTCGAAACGCGTGCAGCCGCTCAATACCAAGAACGCGGAATCGAAGAACATGGAAACCGAAAAAACTCCCGAGGGCGGTCTCCGAGCACCGGGCATGGAGCGCCACGAAGTCAAAGTCGAGCGCCGCGCCGGCTCGGATCCCGCCAAGGCGCGCCGCCGTAAGCTCCCCGACGAGCGCCGCGCGTTTACGCATAAGTTTTCGGTCGGCGGGCACGAAGGTTACCTGACCGTCGGGCTTTACGAAAACGGCCAGCCCGGCGAGATCTTCATCACCATGGCGAAGGAAGGCTCGACGGTTTCGGGTCTGATGGATTCTTTTGCCACGGCCGTCTCTCTCGCGCTCCAGTACGGCGTGCCGCTCAAAGTGCTGTGCGACAAATTCAGCCACACAAGGTTTGAGCCGAGCGGCTGGACGCCGAATCCCGAAATCCGTTACGCCAAATCGGTGATGGATTATATCTTCCGCTGGCTCGCGTTTAAGTTTCTGCCACTGGACGCTCAGCCGCGCGAAGCGGCAAGCGTCGAGGCGCCGAACAGCGCGGAAGTCTCGAAAGCCTCGAAACTCGCGTCGGAATTTTCGCGCGCGGCGCGTCCCGCTCCTGACGTTCAAGGGCCCGGACCGCAAGGCACCGTCGTGCAGCCGCAGCTTGCCGGCGTCGAAACCGATGACGACGCGCCCAGTTGCCCCGATTGCGGCGCCATCATGGTCCGCAACGGTGCTTGCTATCGCTGCATGAATTGCGGATCAACCAGCGGATGCTCGTAAGGAGGAGTGCTTTAGGGCAACCTTTGAAGCGATTCGAGACTCGAAAATCACGGATTGGCAGTCTGGAGGGGCTGCTCCGATCTCTCGGGGCGGCCCTTTCTGTTTTCGGGAGGATTTATGAAGGTTGATCAAGCGCTGCGGGCGATTTGCTCGACGGGGAAAGGGCGCTGCTGGTATTGCGACGCGAAATTGCCTCACGCACGCGAAGCGATTCAAACGGGCTGGGACGTTCAGCGGATTGATCAGCACCCCGTGGCCAGCATTATCCTGGTTTGTCCCACCTGCTTGCAGCTGAAAGCCGAGCTTGGCGAAGCGGGTTTTCTGCGTAACCTCTCGCTGCGCGTGACCAGTGTGACGTGCTGATTATCGGGGCGGGATTCGCGGGCCTGTGCGGCCCCATTGAAACCAACGTGGACGAAAACCGAATCAAACGGTACTTTCTCGCGCAAATCCAGTCGCTCATTGAGCGCGGAGCGAGTGATTCGGATGGTTTCCTCGCCTACTTCGCAGGCCACAATCCGCGCGACGAGGAGATCCTGGGCCTTCTCGCCATTCAAACCATGCTGAGCGGAAAATACCGGCTTGCCGACCGCTTCCCGGCGCCTGCCGAAGCTCTTGCCGCGCTTTCCTATGAAGCCCGCGCGGAAATCTGCCGGGCTTTCCGCGACCAGATCAAACAGCCTCAGCAGTCCCATTTGTCCGCCGCGTAGTCCCGCCTTTTGCGCCATAATAGTATTTGCAACGCATTTTCCATTGCGCCTCCGAGGTTATCACCACCGGAAAGCGGACGCGGCGCATGCACGGCAAGCGTTGCACTGCGGCACAGCATTCACTTGGAGGGAATCATGAAGGTCACCGATCCGGTTTGCAAAATGCAGATTGATTCTGAGAAGGCTGCGGCAACGAGCGAATATAAAGGCCAGAAGGTTTATTTCTGCGCGCCCGGCTGCAAGGCGAAGTTCGATAAAGAGCCCGAAAAATATCTCAAGTAGCCTGACGGCCTTCGATCAGATCACTCCGCTCAGGGTTTTTCCGCGGTCGCTTCTTCCTCATCGTGCGGGGCATACCGCTGGCGAAGAACGTAGAGATAGTGCAGGCCCGAAGCGATGGTGAGGGTCGCGGCCGTGACGATGCACGCCTTAAGCAAACCGTGCGTCACGACCGTCCAGTGGATTTGAACCGCGAGCGCAGCAAGCGGCGTGACCATCTGCACGAGCGTACACGCCTTGCCCAGCACCGACGGCGGGAAGGGCCGGTATCCGGCCACGAGAATGATCAGTAAAGCCGTCAGCAGGATGCCCACGTCGCGGCTGATCACGAGAATCGTCAGCCACCACGGAAGGACCGCTCGAAAAGAAAGCGTCACGTAAGCGGTCGTCAGCAGAATCTTATCGGCGATCGGATCGAGCGCCACTCCGATTGGCGTCACTTGATGGAAGTGGCGGGCGATCGCGCCGTCGGCCGCGTCCGAAGCGCCCGCCGCAATCAGGACCAGCAGCGCGAGTCCGTAATCGCCGTTGACGGTGAGAATCGCAAAAATCGGCACGAACACCAGTCGCAGGAGGGTGATTTCGTTTGCCGGAGTCAGCGCGCGGGAGGCCATCGGAATTTGAAAATATATCGGTGCATCACGGCCCTGTCAATTCGCCTGCCCGGGTCGCGCATCGCACGACACCGGTCTGCCATTCGGCCATTTCGGGCCGAGACGCGTTTCCGCGGGAAGGCGCGCGCGGCGACTATACGCGCGGGGTTTCAAGGCCCAGGTATTGCTCGACGCTGATGCCGACCTTCTGCCGGAACCGGCCGGCGAGCGAAGGGATGGGGCCGCTCGGCTCATCGAGGGCGATTCGCTCGATTCGGTGCATGGGATAGAAAACCATTGCCATCGCCATCGCCAGCTCTTCCTGCGCGAGAATTTGCCGCACGAAATCGTCAAATAGTTCCACCGAGAGGCCGCGCAACGTCGCGCCCGCCGCGTTCAATCCCAATAATTGTCCCCAAATTTTCTCCTTCGGGCCGGTGAGGCTGACGATCACGATGGAATTGATCTCCATACTCGTCCTTTGGGATTCATGCGGAAGTCTAATCGCAATCCCGGGCCAATACAATAGCCTGCCGACTCGTCGTCCGAGGCGGGCCCGTGCGCCACGCTGGCAGCCGCGAATCACCGTTGAGCGGGCCGTTCCAACTCAGCCGGCGGGCGCTCTGGCAAGACGCAGAAGGCGCCTTCGGTGAAATTTTGCGACTCGATTCCCAGCGCATGATCGAACCGCGCGCGAAAATTCTCCCATGCGATCGCAGCCGCGAGTTCAACGATTTGCGCTTCATTGAAGTGTCGGCGCAATCGCTCGAAAAGCGCGTCGGAAATTTCGACCGGCGTAGCGGTCATGCGCTCGCCGAATTCGATCACCAATTTCTCGAGGTCGCTGAACGCCGCGCTTTCGCGATAATGCGGCAACTCACGGAGCTGTTCTTCGGTCAAACCGATTTTTCTGCCCACGGCAGAACCAATGTCCATTCAAAACGGGCAGCCGGCGAGCGTTGCAGCTTTCAGCCCCCCAAGCGCTTTCAGCCGCTCGTCAACTTTGTGGCTCTTCATCAGCGCCATCTCGAAGGCCACATTCCCCGCGAATAACTTCCCGTGATGCGCGAGGATGGTCATCGGCTCCGGAACTTTCCCCAAAATCTTCTTTGTTTGCGAATACGCATATCGAATGAAAATCCCCGGCTTCTCGAACGCTTTGATTCTTGCCATCAGTCCCCTCCGTCCTGAATGCTCGCCTATTGGATTCCTTGCCGCGCAAGCGGGTTACTCCGCTTATTGGCAATTAGACAGCGCGTTCCCTGCTTCCTCCGGGCATCGGCTGTCGAGGCCAAAGCCAACGAGTTTGAGCTATAGACGATACACGCCGGCGCCCGAGGCCAATTCGGTCGGCGGCTCGGTGAGCCTTCGGACGTCGTCGAGGCTCACACCCGGGGCGAGTTCTTTCAGGACCAGGCCTTTGGGCGTCACCTCCATGTAAGCAAGCTCGGTGACAATCGAATGGACCACGCGCGTACCGGTGAGAGGAAGCGTGCACCGCTTCAAAATTTTTGGCCGGCCGTCGCGCGTGGTGTGTTCCATGGCGACGATGACGCGCTTCGCGCCGGCAACCAAATCCATGCTGCCTCCCATCCCTTTGACCATTTTCCCGGGAATCATCCAACTGGCGAGGCTGCCTTGTTCGTCAACTTCCATCGCCCCCAAAACCGTGAGGTCAATGTGCCCGCCGCGGATCATGGCGAAGGATTCGGCGCTTGAAAAATACGCTGAGCCGGGAACTTCGCTGACGGTTTCTTTTCCCGCGTTGATGAGGTCAGGATCTTCTTCGCCCTCGAAAGGAAACGGGCCGGCGCCGAGCATTCCGTTTTCCGATTGCAAAACGACTTCGATGCCGGAGGGCATATAGTTCGAGACAAGCGTCGGAATTCCGATGCCGAGATTGACGTAATATCCATCGCGCAACTCCTGCGCCACGCGCCGCGCAATGATTTCGCGTTTGTCCATGGGAATCTCGGAGATCGTGGACGGAGCATTCAGGAATTCAACCGCTTTCCCGCCTGCCGAACGCCGTTCACGACCGACGCCTCACCGTTCTATTTTCAATGCGCTTCTCGTAATTCGTTCCCTCGAAAATTCGCTTGACGTAAACGCCGGGGGTTACGATGGCGTTCGGATCGAGCGCCCCCGGCTCGACAAGTTCTTCGACCTCGGCAATCGTCACCTTTGCCGCCGTCGCCATCACGGGATTGAAGTTCCGCGCCGTCTTGCGATAAAGGAGGTTGCCCCATCGGTCGCCTTGCCACGCCTTGACGCAGGCGAAATCCGCCGTGAGCGCGCGTTCCAGCAGGAAAGCGCGGCCGTCGAATTCGCGCGTCTCTTTCCCCTCGGCGACCACCGTGCCGGCGCCCGTCGGCGTGTAGAAGGCCGCGATGCCTGCGCCGCCCGCGCGGATGCGTTCGGCGAACGTTCCCTGCGGCATCAATTCAAGTTCGATCGAACCGGAGAGCGCGAGGCTTTCGAGCAGTTTGTTTTCGCCGACATAAGTGCCGATGACTTTGCGAATTTGGCTTCCCTTGAGCAGGAGGCCCAGGCCGAAATCATCCACGCCCGCGTTGTTGCTGATAACCGTGAGGTCCCGCACGCCCTTGCGAGCGAGCGCGGCAATCGCGTTTTCAGGAATGCCGCACAAGCCGAATCCCCCGAACATGACGACGGCTCCGTTGGGCACGTCGGCAACGGCCGCCTCGGCATCCGGAAAAACCTTGTTCACCGGTGCTCCTTCATGGCGCTCGGCGGACGCTATCCGAAGTTGTAAAACTTTTTCATGTTGCCGATCCTCGGAAAGAGCGCGTACCGCTTGACCTCTATGATTTGACGGATGTGGCCGAGATCATGGAAAGCCCACTCCGTCACGATTTCTTCAAGCCTGATTTCTCCGGCTTCCGGGTGAACGCCGGCGCGTTTCCACTCCTGTGGCTTGACGCGGCTGAATAACTGCAGGTTCGCGCGCCGGCGGCGCACAAACTGGGTGAGCGTACGATGAGGGTCCGTGCGGTCGTAATGCAATTCCGCCGCCCGCTGCTCCTGCTCGAACGGAATGAGCGTTGGAACATCATTCTGCAGAATCGCCTGAACCCGGTTCTTTCGGTAAAACTCTTCGAGATCGCTGAGGTGCGCGAGAATCATCTGAATGGACCATTTCTCAGGCCGCGGCCGCTGCTTCAGCTCGCGCGGCGAAAGGCCGGCAATTTCAAGCTTCAATTTCTGCGGGGTTGCCGCGAGAATCTTGAACACGTCATTGAGCATAGGATTCGACTCCGCGCGCCAGTATAGCGCAAAGAATTATCGCCGAGGGAATTCCAAAACCGTGCGAACCGGTTTCGCCGGCCCCGGGGCTTACTTAGCTCCGCGCAATCGCCGGCGCAATTTCGCCGCCCGCTCAAATTCAGCGGCGAGCGCCTCGCCGCCCAGATGCGCTTTAATCGTCCGGAGTTTCATGATCAGCAGGTCAAGCGCCGCGCCGATGTTCTCGCGATTGGTCGCGCTGATGTCCTTCCAAAGTTCGAAACGGCTTTCGGCCAGACGCGTCATATCGCGAAAGCCCGAAGCGGAGAAATCGAGCGGCAGGTCTCCGCGCTCCACATCCCTGGCGACGACGCTCGCAAGTCCCGTCGAGAGCAATTGCGGCATATGCGAAAGGAACGCGGCCGCGCGGTCGTGCGTAGCCGCGTCCGTGACGAGAGGCCGGGCGCCCACGGCTCGCACGAGCTTCTTGAAATTTCGAACCCGCGGGTCTGTTTCATCGCGAGCCTCCAGCGGCGCCAGCGCGTAGCGCGCGCCTTTAAAGAGCGCCGCGTCGGCTTCGCGAAATCCTGAAAGCTCCTTGCCGGCGAGCGGATGTCCGCCGAGAAACAGAGGACCGCCGGAAAAAAGTTTGCGAGCACGCGCGCAGATCGCTTCTTTGGTGCTGCCCGTATCCGTCACGAGCGCATGCGGCGATACGTGCGGCTTCAATTGGGAAAGCTGTTCAAGGATGGTTCCTACCGGCGCCGCCAGAATGACGAGATCGGCGCCGCGAACGGCGGCAGCGAGATTCGTCCAACCCTCATCAATAGCGCCGATGGAAAGTGCGAGCCGCAGCACCGCTCGCCGGTCGCAGCCCACTCGCCGGGCGCGAATCCGGAGCCTCTTGAGCCCGAGCGCCCAGGAGCCGCCGATCAA
This sequence comes from Acidobacteriota bacterium, assembly GCA_021828285.1. GTDB lineage: Bacteria > Acidobacteriota > Terriglobia > UBA7540 > UBA7540 > JAKASG01. The sequence goes on from JAKASG010000014.1 coordinate 10,468, forward strand.
TCCGAGCCCGACAATGGCGATTCTCTGAAAGGGGCTGTCCATGAACTCAGTAGACCGGAGGCATGCGACGTCGCGCTGGGTTTGCGGTCATTATGAATCGCGAATGATGATTCATAAAACTTCGGAGCCGCCGGTTACGTCTGCGGGGCAATTCAGAATTCATCATTTAGAGGGTGCGTTCCACCGCCGGCGCGATCATTTTCAGTTCCTTCATCAATTGCTCGAGTTCGCCCGGATAGAGCGACTGCGCGCCGTCGCTCAGCGCATTTTCAGGATCGTGATGAACCTCGATGAGCAAGCCATCGGCGCCAGCCGCCACGGCCGCGCGAGCCATGGGCGGAACCTTGTCCCGCCGCCCCGTGCCGTGCGAAGGGTCGGCGATGATCGGCAAATGGGAGAGCTTCTTGACGACGGGAATGGCTGAAAGATCGAGCGTGTTGCGCGTGTAACTCTCAAACGTCCGAATTCCGCGTTCGCAGAGCACCACATTGTAATTTCCGCCGGACATGATGTATTCGGCGGAGAGCAGCAATTCCTCGACGGTCGCGGAAATTCCGCGCTTGAGCAGCACGGGCTTCGGCGTCTTGGCCAGCTCCTTCAGGAGATTATAGTTCTGCATGTTGCGCGCGCCGACCTGCAGCACGTCCACCAATTCGATCATCATCGGAATCTGCGTCTGGTCCATCACTTCAGAAACCACGAGCAGCCCGTGGCGATCGGCCGCCTGGCGCATCCATTCGAGTCCCTTGGCGCCCACGCCCTGGAAACTGTAAGGCGACGTGCGAGGCTTGAACGCTCCGCCCCGCAGCACCTTCGCGCCGAGCGAAGCGACAATCCCGGCAATCGTCTCAATCTGTTCCGCACTTTCGACGCTGCAAGGGCCGGCCATGACCACCACTTCCGTCCCGCCGATCGCGACGCCTTTGCCAAGCTGAAGGATGGAGCCTTCCGGCCGGAAATGGCGGCTGACGAGCTTGTAGGGCGAGGAAATCCGGACGACTTCCGCAACGCCTTCGAGCAGCTCGATATCCCGCGTGTCGAAATCCGGCTTGACGCCGACGGCGCCGAGCACCGTCTGGCGCGCGCCGGTCGAGCGATGGATGTCGAAGCCCAATCCCATGAGCCTGTTGATGACGCGCTGGACATTCTCTTCCGACGCGCCTTCCTGCATCACAACGACCATCTCGCCTTACTCCTTCCTCGATTGCGGCGCGCCATCCATCGCGTGGCGCTCGAGCGATCGCGCCTCGTCAATGATGCGCTCAAACAAGCGGCGAATGGCGGCGTCGTCGAGCGGCCCGCGGTTCGACTTGACGATGTTGCGCAGGATTTCCGCTTCGCGCTGCGGCTGCCACGCCGGCTGATTCAGGGTCTTCTTGATGTGCCCGATTTCGACCGCGCATTTCGAGCGTTCGTTCAAAAGCTCCACGAGCCTTTGGTCGATCTCGTCAATGCGCTTGCGCCAATCCTCGATTTCCGTCATGCCGAGTTCGCCTCCGATCCTGCCTTCAGCCATCGGACGAACTCCTCCACGGCCCGCGCGCCGCCCTTCGGATACTTTTCTTCGATCGCGTGGACGACGGCGCTGCCGATGACCGCCGCATCCGCGAGCGATTGCACCGCGCGCACCTGCTCGGGGGTCGAAATGCCAAACCCCACGGCGAGCGGCAGCCGCGTGAACCGGCGCGTCCGCTCGATCAGCTCGCCCAAGCTCGCGGCGAGCCTATCGCGTTCGCCCGTCACGCCCATGCGGGAAACCTGATAGAGAAATCCCGTCGAGGCTTTTCCCACGCGCGCCAGGCGCTCGTCGCTCGAAGTCGGCGAGGCGAGAAAAACTGTGTCCAGCTTGTGCCCATGCAACGCTGCGATGTAATCGTCCGCCTCTTCGGGCGTCAAATCCACGGCCAGTACGCCGTCCGCACCCGCCGCGCCCGCGTCGCGCGCAAATGCCTCGAGGCCGTATTGCAAAATCGGATTGTAATAGGTGAAGAGGACCATCGGCGCGCGCACCGCCGCTCTCCAATGCGGCAGAGCCTTCAGGATTTTCCTGAGCGTCGTTCCCGCCTTCAGTGCCCGCTCGGAAGCGCGCTGAATCACCGGTCCGTCGGCGAGCGGATCAGAAAAGGGCACGCCCAGCTCGATCACATCGGCGCCGCCGCGGTCAATGGCGGCAACCAGCTCCGCCGTCGCCTCGAGCGTCGGGTCGCCCGCCGTCAGGTAGATGATCAGTCCCTTCCTGTGCTGTTCGCTCAACTCGCGAAAGCGCGCTTCAATCCGGGATTCAAAAGTAACCGGCATACGAACTATTTCAAAAAGATACCCGCGGATTGGAAAATTCCCAAGTCTTTGTCCCCTCGTCCGGAAATGTTCACCACGACAATCTGCTCGCGGCTCATTTTGGGCGCGCGCTTGATGACCTCGGCGAGCGCGTGGGAAGATTCGAGCGCGGGAATGATTCCTTCCATGCGCGCAAGCATGCGAGCCGCATCCAATGCTTCTTCATCCCCCACGTGCGTGTACTCGACCCTTCCCTTGCGATAGAGCGCCGCGTGCTCGGGGCCGACGGCGGGATAATCGAGGCCGGCGGAAATCGAATGCGTCGTCGAGATCAGTCCGTCGTCCGTCTGCAAGACATAAGTATAAGTTCCGTGCAGCACTCCCGGGCGCCCGCCGGCAAAGCGCGCCGCGTGCTCGCCGGGCGCGAGCGACCTTCCGCCCGCCTCCACGCCGACCATCTTCACTTCGCGGTCCTGGATGAAATCGTAGAACAGGCCGATCGAATTGCTGCCGCCGCCGACGCAGGCGAAAAGCGCGTCCGGAAGCCGGCCCGCCTGCTCGAGAATCTGCGCGCGCGCTTCCTTCCCAATCACGCGATGGAATTCGCGAACCATCAGCGGATAAGGGTGCGGCCCGAGAACCGAGCCGAGAAGGTAGTGCGAGTCGCGGACGTTCGTCACCCAGTCGCGCATCGCTTCATTAATCGCGTCCTTGAGCGTCTTCGAGCCGGAAGAGACGCCGACGACTTCCGTGCCGAGCAGCTTCATGCGGAAAACGTTCGGCGCCTGCCGCGCCATATCTTCATCGCCCATATAGACCGTACAATTCATGCCCAGGAGCGCGGCCACCGTCGCCGTCGCCACGCCGTGCTGGCCCGCGCCCGTCTCCGCGATCAATCGCGTTTTGCCCATGCGCGCGGCGAGCAGGCCCTGGCCGAGGCAGTTGTTGATTTTGTGGGCGCCGGTGTGCAGCAGGTCTTCGCGCTTCAGATAAATTTGAGCGCCGCCGAGATGCGCGCTTAGCCGCTTCGCGTGGAACAGCGGCGTCGGCCTTCCCGCAAAATGCTTCAGCAGCCGGTCAAGCTCCGCCTGGAATGCCGGATCGTTGCGCGCCGCAAAATACGCCCGCTCCAGCTCTTCCACCGGCTGCATCAGCGTTTCCGGCACAAATCGCCCGCCGAATTCGCCGAAGCGTCCGCGCGCGTCAGGCAAGGAAGTGTCTTGCGATTGGGCAAAAGAACTCATTTCCTCCGGCCGTCCCCTCCTTGCGTCTGCGATACAAGATCAATATGGCAATTGAGCTTGATATCCACTTCGTGAAGATGCTTGCTCACTCGTTTGGGGTTCGCATCCGTCGCAGCCAGGTTTCCTTCGATTCTTCGAACCTCACTGCGCAATGAAGCGCCAAAGGGTGCAAGTAGCGCAAGCAGACGATTATTCTGCGCGCCGATCCTTTCCATGCGGCTCAGTCTTTCTTCGGCTTTGGCGAATCGCGCTTCGAACCGCGGCTGATCCTCCAGCAAACATCCGATTGTGCGCTCAACGTCCATTCCCGGTCCCCGTGAAGGGTTCAATTCTATCATCCCCGAAGCCGTGGTCGGTCCTGGCGACCGCCGCAAAGAACGCCCGCAGCTTATGAGGGTCCTTGACGCCCGGCGCCGACTCGACTCCGCTCGCGACGTCCACAGCGAAAGGGCTTGCCTGCCGAATCGCCTCCGCAACGTTTTCCGGCGTCAGCCCTCCCGCGAGAATCACGGCGCCATATTTCTTCGCTTCGCGCGCCACCGGCCATGGAAACGGCCTGCCGGTTCCTCCTTTCAAAACCGAATCGAACGTGTCGAGCAGGAAGGCCGCGGCTTTCAAATCCGCCAGACTTTCCGCTCGGAAATCCTGGCCCACGGGCACGGCTCGAATGATCGGGAAACCGGCGAGCGCGCCATCGAGCATTGGAAAGCGCGGCCCGTGGAATTGCAGCAGGTCGACGCCTGCTTCGCGCGCCACATCGAGCGCGCGATCCGCGTCCGCCTGATCGGCAAAAATTCCAACCGTTGTGACGAAAGGCGGAAGACGGCGAATGATGGCTCGTGCTCGCGCCGGATCAATGGAGCGCGGCGACGGCGCGTAAAAGTTGAATCCCAGCGCCGCCGCGCCCAGCTCGACGGCGAGGTCGGCGTCTTCGATGCGCGTCACGCCGCAAATTTTCACTCGCGTCGGCATCGCGTCACCTTTGCTCGCCGCCCTTGCCGGGCGCGGCCGCCGAAATCATCGCTTCGAGCATTCGCCCGAGTTCGCCTCCAGGATCCTGCGCGCTCATCAACCGCTCGCCAATCAGCGCGGCGTTGAATCCTGCGTCCTTGAGGCGCCTCAGATCCTCCGCCGTTTTGATGCCGCTTTCGGCCACGGCGAGGCAGTCCGCTGGAATCTTCTTTCGCAATTCGAGCGAGGTCTCAATCCGCACCGCCATTGTCTTGAGGTTCCGGTTATTGATGCCGATGATGCGCGCTCCGGCGTCAACCGCCCGCGCGACTTCCTGCTCCGTGTGGACTTCAACCAAAGCAGCCAATTGGAGTTCTTCCGCGAGCCCGATGAGCGCGCGCAAGTCCCTGTCGCCGAGCGCCGCGACGATGAGGAGCGCCGCATCGGCACCCGCCGCCGCCGATTCGTGCATCTGGTAGGGGTCGAGGATAAAATCCTTCCTCAACACCGGCAGCTTGACGGACCCGCGCACCACCTTCAAGTCGTCGAGCGAGCCGCGAAAATATAATTCTTCTGTCAGCACGGAAATCGCCGCCGCGCCCGCCGCCTCATACGAGCGCGCGATCTCCCGGCGGCGGTAATTCCTGCAGATCAGGCCGCGCGTGGGCGATGCCCGCTTCATTTCGGCGATCACGCGCAGCCCCGGCCCCGAAATTGCCCTGGCGAAGTCGCGCGAAGTCCGGTCGCGCTCCTGCGCAATCCGCTTCAATGTCTCGAGCGGAACGAGCTGGCGCGCGCGCGCGATCTGTCGCCGGCGCGACTCCAGAATCTCACCGAGGCCGATAACCGGTTGCTCCGCCATGATCCGTGTCCCGAGCGCAAACTCAGCTCTTTCCGCCGCCGCATCGAGGGGTTAAGACAGTCTAAGTTTCTGCGCGGACTCGTGTCAACGCTTCAAGCCGGTTGCAGACGCCGGGCCGCGCGCCCGTTGTGTCTGTTTCGGAAACCGCCGCTCCTGCTTCTGTTGCGGGCGAGACTCGAGAGAGGGATTCAATCGGCTGGAGCAAGGAGCCGTCCGGCGGCGGCTTGCCGCGCTCACGATCCAACTCTTCCGGCGCGGCCGCATCCAACCCTTGTGCCGCGGGAAACAGCCTTTCCCTTTGACTGGCGAAGGAATCAGTGGTGGAATAGGGAATGATCGTGGGAACAGGGAACGCTCAACTTCGGGGGATACGGATGGTTCGAAATTCTTTTGCAGTCGCATTCGCCGCCGCGCTGGCACTCGTGTTTGCGCCCGCTCTCCATGCGCAGCTCAACTACGAGACTTCGCTGGCCAATGCGATCAATGAGGTGACCATCCCCGAAGGCACCGAATTCAAGCTCGATTTACACACCGATATCAATTCCAAGACGGCGCGAGCGGGCGATGTCGTGATCACGACGCTGATCGATCCGGTCTATGTCGAAGACCAGGAGGTTCTGCCCAAAGGACTCCGCGTTGACGGCCGAATCATCCAGGTCAAGAAAGCCAAGCGGCGGGGAAGAGGCGGCCGTCTTTCGATCAGCTTTAACACCGTGACCTTGCCGAACGGCCAGAAAATCGCCATCCTCGGCTCGCTGGCGGACATTTTTTCAACCCCTGGGAGCGACAACTCGACGGTCGGCATCGAAGGTGATTTGAAAGGCTCCGGTGCTTCGAAGAAGGAGCAAGTGGCCATCTTCCTCGGCGCGGCGGGCGCTGGCGCTACGGGCGGCATCGGGACGGGAATTGCCGCGGGCGTCGGGGGATTGGTTGCCGCCCTCGTTCTTCCGCGCGGCAAGCAAGCCTTTCTTTCCGCGGGTTCGCTCATCGGCATGCGCCTGGATGAAGACGTCAGCTTCATCATGCCGCACAAATCGAAAAAATCTTCCGCGCCCCCCTCCACGAAACATTAGCCCATCGGTCCGGCCGGGTTTCTTTTTGAACCGGCGCACTCTTGCGTTTTAGGGCGCGATGCGCCGTAGCCCCGGCACGCAAAGTTCTCTCTTCGCGACCGGCGCTGCGTAAACGGTCTGGTTCGTTCGCTTGCCTTCCGTTCTTCAGTTTTCCGCGCAGTTCACGGTGTCTCTGCCGAGGAAGAGCGCTTCCTCGCCGAGTTCTTCTTCGATGCGGAGCAGTTGATTGTACTTGGCAATGCGGTCGGTGCGGCTGGCGGAGCCGGTCTTGATTTGGCCGGTTGAAAGCCCAACCGCAAAGTCGGAGATGAAGGTGTCTTCGGTTTCGCCCGAGCGGTGGGAGACGACGGAGGTGTAAGCGTTGCGGCGCGCGAGGTCAATCGCTTCGATCGTTTCCGTCACGGTACCAATTTGATTGAGCTTGATGAGAATCGAATTAGCGATCCCTTCCTCGACGCCACGCTCAAGCCGGTCCGTATTGGTTACGAAGAGGTCGTCGCCGACGAGCTGGATTTTATCTCCGAGTTCATCGGTCAGGTGCTTCCAGCCTTCCCAATCGTCCTGCGCGAGTCCGTCTTCGATGGAAATGATCGGATATTGCCGCACCCAATCGGCATAGAGCTTGATCATGTCGTCGGCGGATTTCTTCGATTGGTCCGACTTGAAGAAAACGTAACTGCCGTTCTGGAAAAGCTCGCTCGAAGCGGGATCGAGCGCGAGCGAGATGTCCGTGCCGGCGGAGTAGCCCGCAGCTTCAATCGCCTCGAGAATCGCCTCGATCGCTTCCTCATTCGATTTCAAGCTCGGCGCAAAGCCGCCTTCGTCACCGACGGACGTGTTGTAGCCGCGGTCTTTCAATACCTTCTTCAGCGCGTGGAACGTCTCGACACCCATGCGAAGAGCTTCACTGAAGCTTTCGCCTCCGACCGGCATAATCATAAATTCCTGGAAGTCCACCGTGTTATCGGCGTGCACGCCGCCGTTCAGCACGTTCATCATCGGAACCGGAAGCACGCGCGCTTGAATTCCGCCGAGATAGCGGTAGAGCGGCAATCCGGCCGACCGCGCCGCCGCGCGGCACACCGCCATCGAGACGGCGAGAATCGCATTCGCGCCGAGCCGCGCTTTCTGCGGAGTGCCGTCCAGCTCGATCATGCGCTGGTCTATTTCCGTCTGCTTCGCGGCGTCGTGCCCGCCCAGTTCCCGGGCGATGGCAATGTTGATGTTTTCGACGGCCTGCGTCACGGTTTTTCCCTGATATTTGCGTTTATCGCCGTCGCGCAGCTCGGCGGCTTCGTGTTCGCCGGTTGACGCGCCGGACGGCGCCGCGGCCCGCCCCAACGCTCCGTCGCGCAGCCGCACATCCGCTTCCACGGTCGGATTGCCGCGCGAATCCAGAATCTGCCGCCCGATAATCAAGTCGATTTCCGCCACTTGAATTTCTCCTGATGGATTTACGACGCTGAAATTCTAACACAAAGCACCCTTCAGGCGTGGCTCCGTGACGAAAACAATGCGCGTCCCCGCTCCCGCGCGGCTTCGTTCCCTGCGCCGCGCCATCGGAAATGGTAGAATGTCGCCGCGCCCGCGAGGACGGATGGGCGGACGGTCCGGTGGGGATTCGCGACAACATCGCGAGCGTTGAAGAGCGTATTCAGGCGGCCTGCCGTCGCGCGGGGCGCGCGCGCTCGGACGTGACGCTCGTCGCTGTTTCAAAAACCGTTGAGCCGGAGCGGATTCGCGAAGCTTGCCAGGCCGGCCTGCGAGACTTCGGCGAGAACCGCGTGCAGGAAGCCGCGGCCAAGCGTCCGGCGCTCGCAGATTTGCCGGTGACGTGGCATTTGATCGGCCATTTGCAGTCGAATAAAACGCAGCGCGCGCGCGAACTCTTCGATTGGATTCATTCTGTTGATTCCCCGCATCTCGCGGCGCGTCTCGGCGCGGTCAGCGCGCCGGCCGCGCGGCTGCCCGTCCTCCTTCAGGTCAACCTGGGCGGAGAAGCTTCCAAATCGGGCGTGCCTGAAGACGAACTCCTGAGTCTCGCGGAGAAAGCAAGCCAGTTCGAGAATCTCGAAGTTCGGGGCGTGATGGTGATTCCGCCGTTCTCGGAAGACCCGGAAAAATCACGGCCGTTCTTCCGCCGGCTCAGGGAACTTGCGGCTGAGCTTCAGCAGAGACATTTGCCGAAGGTCGTCATGCGCGAGCTTTCGATGGGCATGTCGAACGACTTTGAAATTGCCATTGAGGAAGGTGCGACGATCGTCCGCGTCGGAACGGCCATCTTTGGCCCGCGATGACTTCGCGGATGGAATCAGGGATTTTTCGCCCGTTCAGCGTTTGCTGAGGAGCCCTGAAGGGGATGTCATTCTGTGCGAAGCGAAGAAACTGCTTCATTCTTGCGGCTCATCGAAGCCTGCGCTCGGCGAAAAGCGTCATGCCCTTGCGGATTGAAGACGGCGATGTAACTTTCTGGCTGCGAGTGAATCCGCGCTCATCGCGGGAGAGGCTGCGCCTGGATGACGCGGGCGAGCTGAGGCTCGACGTGCACGCTCCTCCTTCCGAGGGCCAGGCGAACAGAGCGTGTGTGGAATTTTTGGCACGCGTCGCGAAGGCGCCGCGGTCGAAAATCGAGATTGTTTCCGGCGCAAAGGCCCGGCGCAAGCTGATCCGCATTCGGGAAGCCCCGGGCGCCCTCGAGCGTATTCTTTCGGCCGCGGAAAAGCGATGATGCAGGAGCGCGCAAAGAAGAGATGCAGGACAGGAGACTCGTTTGAGTCTTAAGCGGCGATTTCGAGAAATCCTCGAGGGATTCACGCCGCCCTTTTGGGTGGCGAACACGACGGAGCTTTTCGAGCGGCTCGCTTACTATGCTGCGACCGCGGTCCTCGCCGTGTACTTGAACGAGAGGCTCGGCTTTTCGACGGAGCTGACCGGATGGATGATGGGCATCTTCGGCTTCGTCGTGTGGTTTCTGCCGGTGCTCGGCGGAGCCCTCGCCGACCGCTTCGGATTCCGGCGCGCGCTGTTGTTTGCTTACGCCGTGATGACCGCCGGCTATTTTCTTCTCGGCTCGCTCGAGTCGCCGTGGATGAGGTCGGCGCGGCATGCCCTCGGAGATAAAGGCCTGGTGCTCGCCGTCCTGATGATCCCCGCCCTCGGCCCGGCGGTGGTCAAGCCCTGCGTTGCCGGAACAACCGCGCGAGCGTCCGCGGAAAGCGTTCGCTCGATGGGCTATTCCATTTACTACACGATCGTCAATGTCGGCGGGCTGCTCGGCCCTGTGGTCGCCTGGCTCGTCCGCAAGCGATGGGGGCTCGGCATGGCCGATGTCTTTCGCGTCGCTTCGCTCAGCGTTTTCCTGATGTTTATTGTCACGCTCATTTTTTTCAGGGAGCCGCGCCAGCCGGGCGAGCAGCAGGTCCTCAGCGTTCGCGAAGCTCTCGGAAACATGTTCGAGGTTCTCGCGAATTTCCGCTTCGTCCTGTTCCTGCTGATCTGGTCGAGTTTCTATGTCGTCTTCTGGCAGGAATTTATTTCCGCGCCGCTTTTCCTAAGGACTTTCGTCAGCCCCCACGCCGACTTCGATCTCGTGCTGGCCGTGGACCCGGGGGTGGTCATCTGTTGTCAGATCGTGGTCAGCTACCTGACGCGGAGAATCGCCGCATTCCCCGCCATGACCCTCGGCCTGGTGATTACGAGCCTCTCGTGGGTGTGTTTGGCTGTTCATCCCTCGATGGCGGCAGCCATCGTCGGATTCGCTATTCTCGCCCTCGGCGAAGTGACGCAGTCCGCCCGCTACTATGAATATATTTCGCGCCTTGCGCCCTCTGGCCAGCAGGGACTCTACATGGGTTACGCTTTTCTGCCCATCGCTGTCGGTTACTTGATCGCCGGGCCGCTCGGCGGATGGCTGTTGCATTATTTCGGAAATGTCCTTGGCCGGCCGCAGCAAATGTGGTGGGCCGTCGCCGCCGTCGGCCTCGCCGGCGCGGCGCTCATGGTCGTCTATAACAGAATTTTCAAGCCCGGAGAGGTCTCGAAATGAAAAAGCCGCTCGATTTGCCGGCCATCCAAACGGAGCTTTCGAGAGCGAAGCTCGACGGTTGGCTGTTCTACGATCATCATCATCGAGACGCGATCGCCTACCGCGTGCTCGGCGTCGAGCCCGCGCTCGTGACGCGCCGGTGGTATTACTTCATTCCCTCCGCTGGCGAGCCTTCAAAACTCGTGCACCGCATCGAGCGCGGCAATCTCGAAGGACTGCCGGGCATGCTTCAGGAATATTCCTCGTGGCAGGAGCAAAACGAGTGCCTGGCTGCGATGCTCCACGGCGTGAAGCGCGTGGCCATGCAGTATTCGCCCTCGAACGCGATTCCTTACGTCGGCCTCGTGGACGCAGGTACGGTTGAACGGGTGCGAAGCCTGGGCGTTGAAGTCGTGACCTCGGCGGATCTCGTGCAGCTCTTTGAGGCGCGCTGGTCGGCCGAGCAGCTTGCGTCGCACCTGGAAGCGGGAAAGACGGTTCACGAGGGAGTTCGGCGCGGTTTTGAGGCTGTTCGCCGGGCGATCTTAGCGGGCAAAACCATTCGGGAATATGATGTCGCGCACGAAATCATGCGGCTGTTCGAGTCGCGCGGCTTGACGACGGAAGGCGAGCCGCTGATCGTCGCCGTGAACGCCAATTGCTCGAACCCGCATTACGCGCCCGCGGCTGGAAATTCCTCGCCCATCCGGCGCGGCGATTTGGTTTTGCTCGATCTCTTCGCGAAATGCAATCGGCCCGGAGCGGTTTATTTCGATATCACGTGGATGGGCTTCGTCGGCGAAGAACCGCCCGCGAAGTTCGCCGAAATCTTTGAAGTCGTGCGCGCAGCCCGCGATGCGGCCATCGCAAAGGTCGAAAGCTCGGTGCACGCGGGGCAGCCGCTTCAAGGCTTTGAGGTGGACGATGCGGCCCGCGGCGTGATCGCAGGAAAAGGCTATGGCCAATACTTCACGCATCGCACGGGCCATTCCATCGGCGAAGATGTCCACGGCAACGGCGCGAACATGGATAATTTCGAGACCCACGATGAGCGAAGCGTCATCCCCCGGACTTGCTTTTCCATCGAGCCCGGCGTTTATCTGCCGGATTTCGGTGTGCGGAGTGAAGTGAATGTCTACGTCGAGGAGCGAAGCGCGCGGGTTACCGGAGAGATTCAGCAGGAGATTGTACCGATTCTTGCCGCCTCCGCGTGAGATGTGATAGCGTGTGAAAACAGGGAAAGATAACGGCGGCATGGGCAGAAAAGCTCTCGAAGCGGAAGCCAAGATTGAACCCAAGCCCGAAAAGCAACAGGCGGTCCGCCCTAAGCCGCGCGCCCTCATCTGGATTTGCGTTGCTTCATGGCTGATTCCCGGCCTCGGCCATTTCGTGCAAGGCCGCAAAGTCCGCGGCGCGATCTTGTTCGCTTCCATCATTGCGATGTTTGCGCTCGGCGTGGCGATGAAAGGCCAGTTTTACCCGTTGGCCTCGCTCTCGTACCTCGAGTCGCTCGGCGGGCTCGGTGAAATGGCCGTCGGCGTTGTGATGCCGGCGACGAGCTTTTTCGGTTATAGTGGCGGCAAACCGCTGTTTGCCAGCGCCGATTACGGCACGGCATTCTTGATTTCCGCCGGCATGCTCAACCTGCTTGCCCTTCTTGACGCTTACGATATCGCGATTGGAAGGAAGAAATGATTTTTGATCCCGGACGATCGCGGAGCGTGACCGTGGGTTTCAAGCCGCGAACGCTTGCGGGATTCCTGAACGCCGGAGGAAACAGTTTCCGGGAACGTGATCCAATTCCCGCTCGCGCCATGATCCCTCGGGACGAACTCACATGGTAATGCCCCATTTTGCAGCACTTGTCCTCTACGCCTTTTTCGTTTCCGTCGTGTTTGCGGTCATCAGCCGCGACACTCCGCGCGCCTGTTTCCTCTACGGATTGAAAGTCTTCGGCGCCTTTGTGGGTGTGGCCATCCTGCTCGGCTGGATCATGGTTCCGTTTCCACGATGAGCTTCTCTCCCCTTAACCTTCCGAATTCCATGTAGGCACGCGCGCGACCTGCCCGCCTCCCATGAGATCAGCGCCCATCGCCGCTGCGCATTCAGAGGCGGTTTTTGGCCTTGACGGTCGGGGCTCGAGCGCGTTAGAAATAAGGGTTACGAAATATTACGATTTCTTGCGTCAGATTCCGTATGCGTTCCGGACAAAAATACGATAGAATTCGGCGCTGCGAACAAGCCGGGGTGAGCGCCATTGGAAAAGATCATCAAAACGATTGACGTGGCCGTTGCAGGCGAGCTGAACATGGATTTGATCCTTTACGGCTTGCCGGAGACGCTGGATCCTGAACGCGAGCACCTCGCGGACCGAATGACGCTGACGCTCGGCAGTTCTTCCGCGATTTTTGCGCACAACCTGGCCGCTCTCGGAAGCCGCGTCGGTTTCATCTCGCGGATTGGCAACGACGGTCTCGGCGAGGCGGCGCGCCGATGGCTCGAAGAAGGAGGCGTTGACGTCTCGCAGGTCCATCGCGGCGCGGGTTCGTGCCCGACGGGCTTGACCGTGATTCTCGCCCACGACCGCTACCGAAACATCCTGACTTATCCCGGAACCATCTTCGAGCTTTGCTTTGAAGATATTGATCTTGATTATGTGGTCTCCGCGCGGCATTTCCACATGGCGTCGTTTTTCCTCCACCGAGCGCTGCGGCCGCGGATGCGCGAACTGTTCCGAAAGGTCAAAGAAGCCGGGCTCAGCGTTTCACTCGACACGAACGACGATCCGGATGACCGCTGGGACGGCGAGATTTCGCAGGTCCTCGAGTTTGTGGATATCATTTTGCTCAATGAGAGAGAAATCAGGAAACTGGCCGGCGCGGAGGATTTGAGCGAAGCGATGGGACGGCTTGCGGCGCGCATTCCTCTGGTTGTGGCGAAGCTCGGCGAGCGCGGGGCTATGGCGCGTCGGGGAAACGAGCACTGGCAATCGTCCGCAGTCCCCGTCACGGCGGTTGATTCCGTCGGGGCGGGCGACAGCTTCGACGCGGGTTTCATCCATCAATATCTTCGTGGCGCCGACGTCGAGACGTGCCTGAGCTTCGGCAATCTCGCTGGAGCGCTTTCTGTCACGCGCGCCGGGGGCACGGAAGCTTTTCGCGACCGCGAATACGCCGGAAATTTCTTGGCGAGCCGCTGGCGGCAGCAGAAAGCTCCCGAACGCGCGCCGGCGATCGAGTGAGGTCTCATGATTGATTTCCATACGCATCCCGTTCTCGTCCGCGAACTCGTGGAGAAATACCCGCGCTTCGGCCGCGCGGCACGCGAGGTGTTTTATATCGGCAACAATTTTCAGCCGCTCGAAACCTTTTTCCTTCAGATGGACGCGGCGGGCATCGAACGCGCCGTCCTGCTGCCCGTGGATTGCCGCCGCGCGCGGAAAGATCCTGTCGCAACCAACGAGCAGGTCGCAGAACTTTCCCGGATGAGCCCGCGGTTCATCGGCTTCGCCAGCGTTGATCCGCTGACGAAAACGGCGCCGAAAAATCTCGCGCTCGCCGTCAAGAATCTGAATCTCCGCGGCCTCAAGCTCGACCCCGCGCTTCAGGATTTCGATTCCGGCGGCAAAGCGGCGTTTGCGGTTTATGAAGCCGCGGAGCACCTGAAAATTCCCGTTTTGCTCCACACCGGCATGAGCTGGGCGCCAGGCTCGGCGATCGCGCCCGGCCATCCCATGCGGCTCGAGCCCGCCATCCGGCGATTTGCAGGCTTGAATTTCGTCCTGGCGCACTTCGCCTGGCCGTGGGTTTGGGAAGCCGTGGCCCTCGCGATGAAATACCCGAACGTCTATCTCGATACTTCGTGCCTTTATTACGACAGTCCGAAGGAATTCTTCGATTTCGTATTCACGCGGCAGATTCCGCTCACGATCATCGAGCGGACGCTGCGCAACCAGGTGGTCTTCGGCTCGAATTACCCGCGAGTCGAGATCAAGAACATGGTGCACGCGCTCAAGAGCCTTCCGCTCACCGAAGGTTGCAAGAACAAGATTCTGCGTGAGAACGCCGAGCGCCTGCTCGAGAAAACGGACGAGTGACGATGATGATTAAGCTCGAACGAGTCAAGCTGCAAACGCGGAAATCCGAAGAGGCCGTGAATATCACGCCGGCCGTCGAGGAAATCGTCCGGAAGAGCGGCGTGCGCAACGGCCTCGTCAACGTCATGACGCAGCACACATCCTCCGGATTGCTGGTCACGGAAGGCATTCCCTGCCTTGAGGAGGATATCCTCACGCACTTCGCGCGGCTTTTTCCCGAAGACGAAAACTATCATCACCGGCGCTATCTCGATTACGACGGCCGGCTGGGCTTCAACGCAGACGCGCATCTGAAGAGCGTCATCGGCGGGATCAGTTGCAGCTTTCCGATTGAAGATGGAAAAGTGGTGCGAGGCTCGCGCCAGACGATTTATTTCATGGAGTACGATGGACCGCTCGAAAGAACTTACATGGTCCAAATCATCGGCGAGTGAACCGCCGCGAGTATCTCGAGCGACCGGTGCTTCGCCTATGCCGATTGATCTGAGCGATTACGAACCGAAGACCACGCTGAAAGTCGCGGTGACGCACGTTCCTCGCGCGCTTTTTCCCTCGATTGATTTCCACACCCATCTCACTTTCCCGGCCGTCGTCAAGAACGGCGTAGGTTTGGGCGAACGCCTGAGTTTTCTCGCAACGGCTGAAGAGGCGCTCGACGTGATGGACCGGTGCAATCTTCGGATGCTCGTCAACGTAACGGGGGGAGCGGGCAAAGGACTGGAGGAAGCGATCCGGCGATTTCCCGCCGCGCATCCCGGCCGTTTCATGGTCTTCACCGAGCCGCGGTGGGAGCACACGAATGAGCCGGGCTACGCGAAATTCCAGGCCGATGAAATCGAGCGAGCGCTGCGGCAGGGCGCACGAGGGCTCAAAATCCTGAAGACGCTCGGCCTCTACCTGCGCGAAAACATCACTTCAGGCCCGCTCGTCAAGATTGACGATCCGCGATTCGACCCGATGTGGGAAACGTGCGGCGGTCTCGGAATGCCGGTCGCCATTCACACGTCCGATCCGGACGCCTTTTTTCTCCCCACCGACCGCGTGAACGAGCGGATCGAAGAGCTAGGCAACCACCCCGACTGGTCGTTTCATGGGCAAGATTTCCCTGCGAAGCGTGAACTGCTCGAAGCGCGCAACCGAGTCTTCGCGCGCCATCCGAAAACGCGTTTCGTCGCGCTGCACGTCGCAAATCATCCCGAGGATTTATCGGATGTGGCGAGCGTTCTCGACCGTTTCCCGAACGTGGACGTGGATATCGCCGCGCGCATCAACGAGCTGGGGCGGCAGCCGCGCAACACGCGGAGATTTTTTGAAAGGTATCAGGACCGCATTCTTTTCGGAACGGACGCCACTCCGAACCAGGACGAATTTCCGCAGCAGATTTTCGGCCCCGAACTTTACGAGATTTATTTCCGCTTTCTCGAGACCGAAGACGAATCTTTCGATTACGCTCCCGCGCCCAAGCCGCCACAGGGCCGCTGGCAGATTTACGGTCTCGGCCTGCCCGAGAACACCCTGCGAAAAGTGTATTTCGAGAACGCCGCGCGGCTGCTTGGACTGTAAACTCCATGGGCCAAATGGGGCCAAATGCGAGTTGACTCCTCATGTCAACTATGCTATTGGAGTAAACACCCTCGGAGGGGCACGGAGATGAAAAAGATGATGAGTCAATCTCGCGGGAGTCTTGCTGTCCTTCTCGCGCCCGTTGCGCTGCTCTGGCTCGCGGCCGCCCCGGCGCAGGCTCAGATGCAAGTCTACGGCGTTTGGCATTGTTACAGCGACGCTTGCAGTTGGGCATCCGTCCCGGACATGACGACCTTCGCGACGGACAACAACTGGATCATCGATCGCGGCAACGGGTCCCCGTCGGTGAATCTCGTCGTTCTGAGCTTTGTGAATCCGGTGAAGCTCATGAACCTCACCACGGATTCGACCGACACGAACGGCATTCCGATCGGCATGGACACGGCCGTGATCAATTACTTCGAGAGCCACGGCGTCCGCGTGATGATGTCTATCGGAGGACAAAGCTATACGAAAGACTGGGACAAGGCGCTCTCGAGCAATCCCACCCAGCTTGGAATCAACGCCGCCAATGCCGCCAAGCAGTTCAACGTGGGGATGGAAATTGATTATGAAAAGAGCAGCAACCCCAATTTGACCGGCTTGCAGGCTTTCGTGAGCGCATACCGCTCGGTGATTCCTTATGACCCGACCGGCCAGAACTATGCCGCGCGGCTGACGATTGATCTTGGCGATGGCGACACCTACTTGACTTCGCTCGCCGCCTACGCCACGGCCAACTGGCTCACGACCACCAATCCCGTTCTCGATTACGCGAACGCCATGGTCGCCTCGCAGAAGACGAGCGTCTCGACGCTCGAAAGCGGCTGGCAGCAGCACGTGGACGGTGACGGCACAACCGTTGCGCCGCTCGCCCCCGCGAAACTGGCCGGAAGCCTTTGGCTCATCGGCACGGAGCCGAACTGCAACTCGTTCACGAGCTCCGATCAGCTCGCTGCATCCAACTTCGTCGAGACCATTCCGCCCGGCGGCGCGGGCTCGACCTCAGGATTGCTCGGCTACATGTTTTGGGCGGCGGGCTGCCAGGGCAACTGTACAGGCTGCACCTACCCTCCCGATACTTGCGAGAATGGGGTGGGCGGCGGCGCAACGTCCTTTAGCATTCCGATTCCCATGTCGGCGCTGCGCCAGCAATAGATCGTTGTCTCTGAGGCTTCAACCTCTGTGAATTTCCCTGTGCGTCGCGATTGAGAGCTGATGTGTCCCCATAACGCTCGATAATACTCATCCGGGGAGAGTGCTTAAGCGCATCGCAGGCCGGGTGTGAAGTCTTTCCCTGCAATTGCCAGGTGGATGCTGTAGATTCGTGTGCGATCAGGATAGCAGAGTATCATCGGCCGGACTCATCTCAGCCGGTGTATAATCTCTCAAGCGTTCTTAATATTGCCGGAACACTGAGGAGCTGGCGCAGCAGGATGATCGGCCGTCACATCGGGCATTACGAAATCATCGAAAAGCTCGGCGAGGGCGGAATGGGCATGGTTTTCAAGGCCCGCGACACGCGCCTCGACCGCTTCGTCGCGCTCAAGCTTCTGCCCACCGAGAAGCTCGCCAATCCCGAACGGAAACGCCGGTTCGTCCGTGAAGCGAAGGCAGCTTCCTCCCTGAATCACCCCAACATCATTACGATCCACGACATCGGTGAAGAAGACGGCGTGGATTACATCGTGATGGAGTTTGTCCAGGGGGAAACGCTCGAAAAGATCATCCCGACGAAAGGGATGGCCCATGAGCGAACGCTGAAGTACGCCATCCAGATTTCGGACGCGCTCTCGAGAGCGCACGGCGCCGGAATCGTCCACCGTGACTTGAAGCCGAGCAACATCATGGTGGATGAAGAGGGGAGGGTGAAAGTGCTCGACTTCGGCGTGGCGAAGCTTCTCGGTCCCACCCCGGAAGATTCCGAAACGGAAGCGGGAACGGCTCTTCAAACCGAAGAAGGAACCATTGTCGGGACGGTCGCTTACATGTCCCCCGAGCAAGCCCTGGGAAAGAAGCTGGACGGCCGGTCCGACATTTTCTCCCTGGGCCTCATCCTCTACCAGATGCTCACCGCCCGCCACGCTTTTGAAGGAACGACCAAGATGTCCATTCTTGCGGCGATCCTTCATGAAGACCCTCCGCCGATTCGCCAGCTTGTCGGCGACCTGCCCGCTGATTTCGAGAAGGTCGTTGAGCGGTGCCTTCAAAAAGACCCCACGCAGCGCTTTCAGCAGGCCGAAGACCTTCGCCAGGCGCTCAAGAAATTGCTCGCGGAAAGAACGGACGAGCGGACGGCAGCTCGCGCGACTCCTTCGATTGCCGTGATGCCCTTCGAAAACCTCAGCCCGGACAAGGAGAACGAGTACTTCAGCGACGGGTTGGCGGAGGAAATCATCAACTCTCTTGCCAAAGCGCCCGGTTTCCGCGTGGTCGGCCACACGTCATCGTTCACTTTCCGGGGCCGGCAATTCGGAATTCGCGAGATCGGGGAAAAACTCCACGTCGAAACGCTGCTTGAAGGCAGCGTGCGCAAAGCCGGCAACCGGCTTCGAATCAGCGCGCAATTGGTGAATGTGAGCGACGGCTATCAAATCTGGTCGGAACGGTACGACCGGACGATGAACGACATCTTTGAAATCCAGGATGAGATTTCAGGGGCCATCGTCGCGGCCTTGAAATCCAAATTCGCCGGCGGCGGGGAGAAGACGGAAGCCGCGGCGGAGGCGCCGAAGCCTGCGGCCCGAGGCGGAAACCTTGAAGCGCATGAAGCTTACCTTCGCGGGCGATACTATTGGAATCAGCGGACCTGGACCAGCTTGAAGAAGGGAATTGAAAACTTCAATCAGGCGATTTCAAAAAACCCGCTGCAGGCGCAGGCCTATGTCGGCCTCGCGGATTCCTACAATCTCTTTGGCTATTACAATGAGCGCCCGCCGCGCGATGCTTATCCCAAAGCCAAAGCCGCCGCCTTGCAGGCCCTCCAAATTGATGAAGAGCTTGCGGAAGCCCATGCGTCGCTCGGTTACGCAATTCTGTTTTTCGATTGGGATTGGGCCGAGAGCGAAAAAGCTTTCAAGCGCGCGATCGAGCTGAATCCGGCCTATGCGAGCGCCCATCAATGGTACGGATGGTATTTCTTCGCCACCGGCCGGCTCGAAGAAGCGATTGAGACGATGAACCGCGCCCACGCCCTTGACCCCTTGGCGCCGATCATCAATAACCACCTGGGGCTGGCGCTTGCCACAGCGGGAAAAGATGAGGAGGCAATTGTCCAGCTCCGCCAGTCCATTGAAATGAGTCCCTCCTTCGCGCTGCACTATATCGTTCTCGGCTCCGTCTATCTGAAGCAAAAGAAAAATGACGTTGCGATCGAGAATTTTCTGAAAGCCGTCGAACTTACGCCCGACAAGCAACTGCTCGGCTGGCTCGGCCACGCTTACGCGGTTTCCGGAGATGAGAGCGATGCCCGGTCCGTTCTTGCGCAGCTCGAGGACCTCGCGCAACAGCAGTGCGTCTCGCCCTTATCCTTCGCGCTCATTGAAGCAGGCCTCAATGAAAACGACCGCGCCTTTGAATGGCTGGAACACGCCTGTGAGGAGCGCACCAGCGATTTGGTCCGATTCAAACTCTATCCCTGGCCCGAGCCTATGCGGCTGGATCCGCGCTTCAACGATCTGGCAAAGCGAATCGGTCTGCCGGCTTAAGAGCGCCAATGTCGCGCCGATCAGCGCGAGCGAGCGCAATTCGTTTTTCCCAAGCGACCCCCGCTCAATAATCTCCAGTTCAAAATATCGTCGGGTCACGATAATCCTCGGCGGATTGGGCCAAAGGGCCCGGCAGCGACTTGCGGAGCATCGGGCGCCCTGACGAGCGACACGTCGCACAAGCACGCGCGGGATCCCGAAGGGCGGCGGGCGGCGATTGCGGCTTCGGAAAATCTCAGCGAGGATGAACTTGGGATTGATGGCTAGGGGCGGAGGGCGGGTGGATGACGCCAGCGGCGCGCATTTGCTGCATGATTTGGCGCAGGCGCGGCGCGAAAGGCCCTTCCGGCGCGGTGTGAAGATAATCGGCCATCTGGTCGTAGGCTTCGTCGAAGGATTCGAGCTTGACGTAGGAGTTGGCGAGCTTGACGTGAATGTCGGCGGGCGGTGGCGGCGTCATCTGCTCGGCCTTGCGAAACTCGCCGACGGCGCGATGATATTTCCCCAAGCCGTAATCGGCGACGCCCAACTGATAATAGAATTGCCATGAGCCGGGCGCCTGCCGCAAGCCGCTGCGGAGCACGGTTTCACTTTCGGCATAGCGCTTTTCGGCGTTCAAGAGCTGGCCGAGCATGGGATACGAGTCGAGGAAGCCCGGGTCGCAGTGGATGGCCTTCCGCAGCGCGCTCTCGGCGGCTTTATAATGGTGCAACGCGCTCAAAGTCAGGCCGAGGTCCGTCTGCGCACGCGCGTAACAAGGATAATCCTTTACCGCGGCTTCGAAATCATCCCGCGCCTGCCGAGCTTTTTTGCTCCGCAGTGCGCGCCGGCCTTTTGCGAACTCTCTGCGGGCCGCCTTGGGCGCTTTGAGATCGGTGACGGCGGGAGCGGGGCGGCGAACCTCGGTGGAAATGGGATTCATGACGACGTCCACGTATTCCTCGGTGACCGTATAGCGCAGATCGATTCGCCGGTCGTAAGTCTCGAAACCGGGCGCCGTCACAGACATGTCGTAATTGATTCTGGCCAAACCCTGAATGTGAAAGGCTCCCGTCGCGTCCACAGGAACCTGCGCGGCGACGTTGCCTTCGAACGTCGTCAGCGTCACCGTTACGCCGGCGGAAAGGGCTTGACCTTGATCAGTCCGGACCCGGCCATCGAGTTCAGCGACGGATTGAGCGGAAGCGATGGCAGGGAATTGCGAAATCAGCGTCCCCCACAAGAAAAGCGTCGCGGTGAAAGCGCAGGCTGCGAGAAGGCGCCGGCGCACGGAAGACGGGATGAGTTTCGAAGGGTGCGGCGCGGGACTTCCGCTTGAGGAATTGATGCCGCCTGCAGGCTTAAGGGGACGGCGGGCGCGCAATCGAACGCCCGGCATAGGCCGTCGCCAGCAGAAGAGGCGCATCAATCATTCCTCGACAACCGAAGATCCGCCGCTCACTTTCTCAGTCGCGAGCTTGGCCTGACTCTACCACCGGCTATCGCCAATGACAACTGCTTTGCGGGCCGCCCGGTTTTTAGGGCGCGCTCACACGAGGGATCGGAGGACTCTGGCGAAGCGAGGCTCGCGAGGGTTCGGAGGTAATTGAAAAATATTAAAAAAAAGCTTGACAAGAAATTACAGAGGTGTTAAACGCATAGGAGCCGGGTCTATGGGCGCCATTTAGGCGCGAGGTTTTTTTGAGTAAGCTGCTGGCAATTCCTAAGCAGCAGCCGCAGTAAAGGCAGTCCGCAGGCAGTCACTGCAGCACTTGCACCTTGGAAGTTTCTACGTCGGGTTGATCAGCGGTCTAAGAACAAAAAAGAGGGAAGGGAGATCCCATGCGGAAATCGAATCTTTGGTCTCGAGGGCTTGTTTTCGTCGTTGCGGCCATGCTGGGCCTGGCGGTAAACGGCTTGGCGCAATATGGCACGGCGAACCTGGTCGGAACGGTTACCGACGCATCAGGCGCCGTGGTTCCGAACGTTAAAGTGACCGTGGTGAACGGTTCCAAGGGTTACGTGCGAAACCTGGTCACGGACGCGACGGGGAGCTACGCAATTACCAACATTCCCATCGGCACTTACTCGCTCACCTTTGAGGCGAAAGGCTTCGAGAAGGTTGTGCAGACGGGGGTCAGCCTGACCACGGGTCAGACTCAGCGCGTGAACGCCAAGCTGAAGGTCGGTGCCGTGACGACGGAAGTCACGGTCCAAGGCAATCTCCCGCACGTGCAGA
Organism: Acidobacteriota bacterium; assembly: GCA_021828285.1. Lineage (GTDB taxonomy): Bacteria > Acidobacteriota > Terriglobia > UBA7540 > UBA7540 > JAKASG01. Next base: position 32,483 of record JAKASG010000014.1, read on the forward strand.
CGGAGACGGCGGCCATTTCGAGCGTGATCACCGGCCAGCAGATCTCGCAACTTGAGATCAACGGCCGCGACTTCGTTCGCCTGGCGCTGCTGGTTCCCGGCGCGACGCCGGAGCCCGGCTTGAATACGACCACGGTCGGCGTCTATGCCAACAACAGCATCTCGTTCAACGGCAGCCGCATGCAATATAACAACTGGACCGTGGACGGGGCGCCGAACACCGATGAGGGTTCCGCGAGCACGTTCAACACCTACCCCAACCTCGATAGCATCGCCGAGTTCCGCATCTCGACCTCGAACTACGGCGCGGAATACGGACATCACGCTGGCGCGCAAATTGACGTGGTCACGAAATCAGGCACGAGCAAGTTCCACGGCGACGTCTCGGAGTATTTCCGCAACGACGCGCTCGACGCCCAGAACTTTTTCACCAACCGCAACAACGCCGGCAGCCTGGCACCGCCCTCAAGGGCTGAACTGCGGCAGAACGAATACGGCTGGACCCTCGGCGGGCCGTTCTTCATTCCTGGAATCTACAACACCAAGAAGAACAAAACGTTTTTCTTCTGGTCGGAAGACTGGCGCAAAATCATTCAGGGCAATGTGCTGGGTGGTAGCGTGCCCTCGCTGCCCGAGCGCACCGGTGACTTCAGCCAGTGCGATCCTTACGCACCGGGCGGCCCGAAGTTCGGTACAGGAGCCATGGGCGTCGGCAATGACGCATCTTACAATGCGACGGTGGCCTCGGGTTGCACTTTGCCGAAGGTCAACGGGGTAGTCTACGACAACATCAACTCGGTTCCCGGGATAAACCCGCAAGCGGTGACGAACGCTAACGATTTCATGGCCGCTTACTTCCCGAAGCCGAATATCGGTACGAATCCCATCGGCTGGACATCGTCCACGCCTTCCAGCACCAACTGGCGCGAAGATCAGATCCGTGTGGACCAGAACATCGGCTCCAAGACGCGCGTTTTCGTGCGCTTCACTCATGATGCGTGGAACACCGTGGTGGTCCCGACCATGTGGAACTGGAACTCCTATGACACGGTGCAAACCGGATTCCTCGGCCCCGGCAAGAGCGCGGTGCTGAACATTACCAACACGTTCAGCCCCACGGTGATGAATGAGTTCATCGCCGGTTACACGGAGGACTGGATTACGCTGCACGACATCGCCGGCGCGGATTCCGCCGGGCTTAACCGCCCTTCGAACTTCCAATTGGCGCACTTCTTCCCGGCAAACAACGCCAATCCGGAGCTTCCGAACCTCGCGGTTTGCGGCGGGCAGACGACCTGCGTCAACCTCGGGGGCTATTATTCAGGCAGCCCCTGGAACAATTCCAACCCGATCGTGGACTTGCAGGACAACATAACCGTCGTTCACGGCAACCACATTCTGAAATTCGGCGCCTTCCTTGAGGATTACCACAAGAACGAGCAATTTGGCGCCGTGAACGAAGGCGCTCTGCAATACGGCGGCGGCTGGGACGCCCTCAGCAGCGGCAACGGATTGGCTGACCTGTTCCTTGGCCAGACGGCGAACTACACTGAAGGAACCAACCTTGTAAACGGCATTCCCTTGGGCGGTTACGGAAAAGGCCACTACCAGGACTACGACTTCGAGCCTTACTTCGAAGACGACTGGCACGTCACTCCGAAGCTGACCCTCAACCTCGGGTTGCGTTACTACCTCTTTACCCACACTCGCGACATCAGCGCAACGCAGGAAGGCGCGAATTTCCTGCCTCAGTTTTACAAGGCCGCGAACGAAGCTACTTACAGCGACGCGAGCGGCAACACTCTGGCGCAAGGCACGGGATTCCTGCCGATCCAACCCGGTAACGGACTGGTGGTGTGCGGGCAGAACGGCATTCCGATCAGTTGCCAGACGAACCGTTTCAACAACTGGGCGCCGCGCTTCGGATTCGCATATCGCCTGGGCCACAACACATCCGTTCGGGGCGGCTACGGCATCTTCTACGAAATCGGCAACGGCAACGAGTCGCAGGTGGAAGGCGGCGAGGGGAACCTGCCCGTCTATTTCAGCGCCTCGGGCGGGGACTACCCGAACCTGGCGGCCATCCAGCCGGTCTTCGATCCCACCACGAAACAGTACACCGTGGGTATTCCTCCTGGGAGCATGAATGCGGCGTTCCCTTACAGCCAGAAATGGCCTAGCGAGCAGCAGTTCAGCATGAGCGTCGAGCACCAGTTCGGCAATGCCAATCTGTTGTCCCTGGCATACGTGGGCGAACTGGGCCGTCATCTGGCTCGGGGCGTGGCGCTCAATTATCCTGCGCTTGGGCTGGGGACCGTGAGCGTGCCCCAACTGGCAGGAAACTCCTTTTGCCCGAGTGGCAATTGCGACGTGCAGAACTATCTGATCCACGAGGCAGGGAGCGCTAACTTCTTCACCCCCTATCGCGGTTATGTCAACAGCGGCGTTACCCAGAAAGGGAACAGCGCGACCTCCAACTACAATTCTCTCCAGGCTGAGTTCCGGCATACCTTCGGCCATGGCTTGACGGCAGACCTCTCGTACACGTGGGCTCACAACCTGGACAACCAGAGCACCACCTACACCAATCAGAACGGCAACTGGACGGAAGTTAACCCAACCAACTACTCACGCTTTTACGGCACCTCCAGCCTGAACCGGACGCAGGTCTTCACCGCAAGCTACATTTACTACCTGCCGTTCTTCAAGAATGCATCCAATGCGTTCGTGCGCGAGGCCGTGGGCGGCTGGGAAGTAAGCGGTATTACCAGCCTGTTCACCGGCACGCCAACCAGCATCCTTTGCGGTGTCAGCGGCTATAGCACCGGCATCGGGGGCAACGTGATGTGCAACACGGTGGGTCCGCTCAAGATCAGCAAAGGAACTGACACAACCTCCTTGAACGCCACCACGAACTATGGGCCAATCACGAGCTGGTTCAACCCCGCGGTTATTGCCCAGCCGAATTTGTCCCAGTTTTACTCTAATAGCGAGCCTGGCATGTTCGGATATTCGGGCCGCAATGTGATTACCGGTCCGGGTTCGGACAGCACTGACCTGGCCCTGTTGAAGAACTGGAAGATACCGCAGCTCGGTGAGGGCGGCTTGATCCAATTCCGTTGGGAGACGTTCAACACCTTCAACCAAGTGAACTGGACAGGCTTCAACGCCGGCTGCAGTTCGAACGACACCTTCGGTCAGACCTGCAACCAGGTGACTGGGAACGACAACGGCAACGGCGACGTCAATTCGGCGGGGCCTGCTCGCGTCATGCAGTTCGGACTCGAAATAAAGTGGTAACCGCCATGGCCGCTCAGGGCTTGGCTTCCTAGCCCAGAGCGCCAGCCAAGGTGGTACAATCAACAGTGAAAGGCCCTGGGTGAAATCACCCAGGGCCTTTTTTATTGGGGTGCAGCCTGGAGAGGGATCTGCCTTATCCTGATAACAAGGCAGACTTCTTGGAGCCGTCCAGCGGAACGACACCTCAGCCTTATAGACAGCAAGCCCTTTGTAAACAATTGGTTGGGAGGGGTACGAGGTTATGGCCGGGCCGGAGGCTTCTGCTGTGCCCCTCGCAATGTCTGGTCCTGCTTTTCAATCTGTTCGGCCTGCAGCTTTTGATTCTCCGCGAATTCCCGTTGCGCCTCCGCTCGCTTGCCGAGCCGCATATAAACCTGCCCCAGTTGGAAGTGGTAATCCGCTTCGTTTGGAAGGATTGCCAGCGCTTTCAGGTAGTACCGGACGGCTTCCTGATATTTGTTCTCCAGGGCGTAAGCTCTGCCGATCCCTGCAAGGGAAACCGGCAGCCTGCGATCGCGCGCCAGGGCTTCGTGAAACATCAGGATGGCGTGTGCCGGGTCGTGGAGGGCAATGTCCACCAAGCCCCTTCTCTGATAACTCCATTGAGAGCTTGGGTCGAGTTTGATTTCTGCGTCGAACTGTTCTCCCGCCTGTTTGTAGAGCTTGAGCCGCATATCCACTACGCCCAGTTCATAATGCGCCTCGGGGAACTTGGGGTCGCCCGCGACGACCTTCTCAAGTTCCTCCCGCGCGAGCTCGTTGCGGGAAAGACCTTCGTAAGCTTTGCCGAGGAAAAAATGGAAGTGAGGGCTGTCGCCTCCCACTTGAACCAGCCGCTGAAATACTTCGGCAGACTCTTGCGAGCGGTTCAGCTTGCCGTAGGAAATCCCCAAAACGAAAAGGTAATCGAGGTTGTTGTTTTCCAGGCTCCAGAGCGGCTTGAGAGTCGCGACGGCCGGGCCGTATTGATTGAGCATGAATTGGCACAGCCCTTTCAAAAATGAGGCCTGCGTATTGTGAGGGTCTGCCGCAAGCACCGCGGTAAATTCCGGAATGGCTTTTTCGAAATCCTTTTTCTGATAATAGGCGAGTCCCAGATTCAGATCGATCCCGGCCAATTTCGGATCGAGCTTACCCGCGGTCTGAAGATCCTGGATTGCCTGGTCAATCCGCTTCGTCCGCAGGCAAATCACCCCCAGGTCGCAATAGGCGGCGGCCGAATTAGGCTCGGCTTTCAAAACCTTCTGAAAGCCGGCTTCCGCCCGCGCGTAATCGCCTTTGCGCAAGTCCTGTTCGGCCCTGTCGAAAATCGCCTTCATTGCGGCGTTTCCAGCCGAGGGGGTGGCGGCTGAATTGACGGGGGTCGAATTGTTTTCCTGAACGTGTAGGGGAAAGGGCGCGGCCACCGTAGGCTCCTGCTTAAGCTTGTTGAAAAGGTTCCACTCGCGCAAAGCCGCCTGTTTATCTCCCGTCTTGAGATAAGCTCGCGAAAGAGCGTAATGGGCTTGCGGGCTGTTCGGAGCAAGCTGGACCGCCGTTTTAAGCTCCGCAAGGGATTGCGGATAATGATCCAGACGGAAAAGCGTCAGGCCCAGCGTGTAGTGTGACGCAAAAAGTTCGGGCGCCAGGCGAACGGCTTTTTGAGAGTACGGCAAGGCGCGATCCAACTGATTCAGTTTGATTTCGGCCATGGCTGCTTGCAGCATCGCCATCGCGTCATCAGGATTCAGCTTCAGTTCGTCCTGCATCTGGACCAGCCCCTGCCGGTACTGGGCGCGATCAAGGAGATAAGCGCCGAAAGCATAGTGAAGGCCGCGGGTATGGGGATGCCGGCGAATGATCGCCTGATATGCCGGAGAGATTTTCCCGAGCGGCGCCTGGACCGCCTGGAAAGCGATCTGCCCCACTTGCGTGACCAGTTTTTCCTGCTGCGGATTCGACCAATCACCCGGCAGCCGGGATAGGCGCAGGGAGGCCAGCCCAAAAGCCTCCACCAATTGCGGGTCGGTGACGCCCTGGCGCGCGAGTTGGACAAGGAGCTGTTGGGCAACTTCAAAATCGCCCTTCAAAATGAAAACGAGCGCTGCATGGAACGTGGCAAGCTCTTGAAGCGCAAGGTTGCTCACACCCAATTCCCGGCCGTCCTGAAGATCGCTCAGGGCCTCGGGATAGCGCCGGAGTTCGAATTCGGACATGCCTCGAAGCGCCCACACGTTTCCGTCCTTCGGCTTGAGCCGGAGATAATGTCCGAAGGCCCAACTCGCGCGGGAGTAATCGGCCTGCTGGGCAAGCAAAATTCCGGCATTCTTCCATCCCTCCGCCCAATTCGGCCGGAGGCGAAGCGCCTCGAGATAAAGGCTCACAGCTTCGGCCGGCTTGCCGAGCTTTGACGCTTCATTTGCCTTACGCGCAATTTGCTCGAAGCTTTGAGTGGAAGATTGGTGCGGAGGTTCCTTTTGCGCCCAGACCGATACCGGCAGCAAAAGCCCGAAGCACAGAATTGCTCCCGCGCTTCTCCCTCGATTTGCCGATCTCAGGGCCGGAAGCTTATTTCGAGAGGGCATCCTTTGCTTATCATACCGTCGCACCCGACGACCCGGCAAGCGACCAAAGTCTTATGAACACCTTTAAGGCCGCTGTTGATTTCGAACGATCCCCTTGCCTTCCACAATCGTTACGAAGCGGTCGGATTCGAGATTGGAAAAGGTCTCCATCGCTCCGTTAGGCCACCGAATCACGAGCTTTTGGACTTTTGATTCCGAACCCAGTCCGAAATGCTGGCGAAGGTCGCTTTGTGAAATGTAACTCGATCCGCTCTGGATTTCGCGGATTTGACGGCCGTGAGAAGTCTGGAGGATCAGACGTGCCCCGATGGCGGTGCGGTTCGAGCGCGAACCTTTGAGCTTGACGATCAACCAGTGATTCGTGTTGGGGCCGTCGTTGCGAAGAAGGGAAGGATGCTCATCTTCGTTCATGATGAGCGCGTCCACGCGGCCGTCGTTGTTGAAATCGCCGAAGGCGCAGCCGCGGCTCGAATGGCGCGCGCGAATTCCCGGCCCGGCCAGGAAGGAAACATCCTCGAAATCGCCGTTGCCCAGATTGCGGAAAACGACTCGCGGCGTCTTGAAGGGATAATCGGGATGCGTCTTTTCGACGAGGGGATAGACCGAGCCCGTGACTTCGAGAAGATCGAGCCAACCGTCGTTGTCGAGATCCACAAAGCCCGCCCCCCAACTGACGTATTGAGTAATCACCGCGAGGCCGGCGGCATAGGTCAGGTCGTCAAAGAACTGTCCCTGATCGTTGCGCAGCAGGCCCGGAGTATCGCCACTGAAGTGCGTGAGAAAGAGATCAAGGAAACCCTTGTTATCGTAGTCGCCGACAGCTACGCCCATGTTGGCTTGCTCCTGACCGTCGCCGTTCACCGCGACCCCGACGTCGAGGGCGACGTTCGTAAACGTGCCGTCGCGGTTGTTATGAAACAGAAGATTGGGCGTTGAATCGCAGGCCGCAAACAAATCCGGCCAGCCGTCGTTATCGTAATCGAAAGCCACGGCCGTCAGGCCATACCGCCCGCCGGGCTTCAGAATGCCCGCGGCAAGCGATACATCGGTGAAAGTGCCGTTCCCGTTGTTGTGATAAAGTGCGCAATGCTCCTTAGGCAAGCCGAGGGGTCCGCAGGCCACCGCAACGCCTTCGAACTCGCAATAGCGATTGCTTCCCGCCGCCGGAACGGGCGTTCCATTGAGGTTGATATAGTTCGCGACGAACAAGTCCAGATGGCCGTCGCGGTCGTAATCCACAAAAGTGCAGCCTGTGCCGAAGCGCGGCTCCGACTGCGCGAGCCCGGACGCCTTCGTCACATCGGTAAAGGTTCCGTCGCCGTTGTTGTGGTAGAGAACGTTCTTGCCGTAATAGGTGAGGAAGAGGTCGTCGTTCCCGTCGTTGTCGTAATCGCCAACACAAACGCCGTAGCCCCAGCCCGTGTGGATGAGGCCGGCTTTCTCCGTGACGTCCGTGAACGTTCCGTCGCGGTTATTGTGATAAAGGCGGTTCGTGGGCTCGGACGAATCGGCAGCGGCTTTCAACCGCTTTCCACTGACCTCGAAGATATCCAGCCAGCCGTCGTTGTCGTAGTCGAAGAAAGCGATGCCGGAGCCATTGGACTCGTAGATGTATCGCTTGCGATGGGCGCTGCCATAGATGATCGGCGCGCGCAATCCAGCGCTCCTGGCGACGTCCGTCAAGGTGACGGGAAAAGGACGGCCGGAAAACTTCGGGCGCGGCGCGGGGCTGACGCCGCGCGAGGCCATGCCCTGTCCGAAAAGGCGGCTCGCGCCAAGCGTCAGGCCCGAAGCAGCGAGCCATTTCAGCATTTGGCGGCGTTCGCGGATCATGCGATTAGAAATTGCAAACGGTGTTCGTCATTGCTCGCGCAGAGGCGGCTTGTCAGCGGGCGCCTGGTGCGGTTCGCCCTGGAATCCGCGGCGAACCTTCATTTTCTTCGCTTGCTCGGCTTTGAAGAAACGCCGGTAGAGGGCGAGTTCGCGGTCTGCCTCCTGCTTGCGGCCGAGGTGGAGGAATACCATGCCCAGCTCATAGTGCGCGGTGGCATCGCTGGGCGAAGCTCGGACGGCGGCTTCAAGCGGGTGAAGTGCAGACGCCGCTTGCCCTGCCGAAAGGTACGCCTTGCCGAGCGCCACCAGGATGCGCGAAGAGTCGGGGTCAAGTTGCGCCGCGCGCCGAAGGCGTTTAATCGCTCCATTCCAATCGCGCGCCCGCCAAGCCATGAGCCCAAGCTGGTAGTCCGCCGCGGCGCTTGAGGGATTCACTCGAAGCTCTTTTTCAAACTGTACTTTTGCGGCCTGATAGCCGGCATCGCCGCTGGAAGTTAGGAGGAGAAGCTTCCCGAGGCGGTAATGGATGTTCGGGGCGGAGGGATCAATCTCTAACGCTTTCCGATATTCGGCTTCCGCATCGGACAATTTTCCCTCGACTTCGAGCGCCTCAGCATTGAATTCATGCGCCTGAAACGAGCCCGGCGCAACGGCGAGCAGCCGCTCGGAGGTGCTCGCCGCGAGGTCGGAATAAACGTGACTCGCAACATAGAGCACTTCCGGATCGTCCGGGAAAGCCCGGATGAGTTCGTCCGTGAGCGCAGTCTCCTGCCCAATGTGTCCGGTCGCGCTGGCGCAGTTGACGCCATCCAATCCGAGTTGGCGCTTCATCGGTGATTGGCGCGCCGAATGGAACAAAGGGACAAGCCTCGGAAGAGCCTGGCTGCACTGGCCGCTTTCCGCCAGGCTCAGGGCCAGGAAATAACGAGGGGCTTCAAGAGAAGGATCGAGTGCAAGCGCCTTCCGGCAGGCCGCGGCGGCCTGGGGGAACTGTTTGGCGGAGTAACGCGCGACGCAGAGATTCGACCGAAACTGAGCCACCCGCGGGTCGGCACGAGCAAGCTTTTCGAAGGCCGCTGCGGCTGCGACGAAGTCGCCTGCTCTCATGGCCTTGCCGGCTTGCGTCTCCAGCGCCTGCAGGTCTGCGTTCGAGCGAGCTGCACTCCCGGCCCGGTGCGACGATTCGGCCTGCGGGGCGCCCGCTGCCGCAGCCGTTGCGATCAGAGCCGCTCCTAACCCGAAGTACCGCAAACTGCATTTTCGGAACTGCCGCTCGGTCATCGTTTTCTCCCGAAAATTCACCCTGGGCTTGCCGTCTTCGGCGGGATTTTTGCTCGTCAACAGGTATTTATAACACCACTCAACCGCGCCTGCAATCCATCTCCAAACGTCATAGGATGCGCCCCGCCAAAATGAATTTACGGGTTGAAGGCGTTTCATGATTCCGATAGACTATGCGGGCACGCGAAGGGAACCGATATGAATAACGTCTCACGGCGTAAATTCTTAGGCTTTTCTTTGGTTTCAACTTTGGGTGTATCAGGCTTGATAGATGCGAAAACCCTCCTGGGAAGTCAGCGAGCGCCAGACTTGAAGTTTCCGACGATTCCCCGTGAACGCCTGGCGGTGACGACGTGGCCGTTCCGCAAGTATATGGAGAGCCCGACAAACCGCTGGCGCGATCCCAAGCTGCCAGGAATGGCGCTCGAAGCTTTTCCGGCGATGGTGGCGGCGAAGTTCGGTCTCCACAATGTCGAGCTGCTCGCGGATCATTTCCCATCCACCGATCCCGCATATCTTCGAAAGTTACGGGAAGCTGTGGCGAAGGCAGATTCGCAGATCGTGGATCTTCCTGTCGGAGCCAAGGCGAGTTTTTACGACCCTTCGGCGGCGAAACGCAAGGAGGCCGTCGCTTACGGCGAGAAATGGATTGACGTTGCGGTTGAGGTGGGCTCGCCGAGCGTTCGCCTGCACATTGCGCGCGCACACGGCGCCGCTCCCAATCCCGACCTCGCGGCCGATAGCCTCGCGCAAGTGGCGGCGCACGGCGCGGACCGGAACGTCATTGTGAACCTCGAGAATGACGACCTCGTCGCAGAAGACGCTTTCTTTGTGGTTAGGGTTATTGACGATGTTGGGAGCCCTTATCTCCACGCTCTCCCTGATTTCGCGAACTCCATGTTGAGCGGAAATGCGGCGTTCAACTACGACGCGCTGGCGCTCATGTTCCGCCACGCCTACAACATCTCCCACATGAAGGACTCCGAAGTGGGGCCGCACGACAAGGACTTCAAGGTCAATGTGGGCCGGATTTTCAAAATCGCTGAAGCCGCCCATTATCGCGGATATTATTCGCTCGAATGGGAAGGGCGCGGCGGGCCTTACATGGGCGTCCACAGGTTGCTCGAGGAAAGCCTCCACTATCTCGGCGGGCAGGCTTAGCGCGCATGCGCGCTCGTGCAAGTGATAGCCAGGCGTGGGCGGACCGGCGACGCGCGCGGGACTTTATATTTGAGTTATCGGTCTAAGAGACCCGGGGGAAATGAATCATGCCTAAAGTTTATGACGCGGTCGTCGTTGGGTCCGGAGCCGCCGGTGGAATGGCGGCGACCGAGCTGTGCCTGAAGGGCCTCGAAGTCCTGATGCTCGAACGCGGTCCCGAATATAATCTCGCCACGGACTTTTATCACCATAAAAAGCGCTATGAATTTCCTTTTCGCGGTGAAATTCGGCCCTCCGAGCGCGCCATGTACAATTACACGGCGAACGCCTGGAACAAGAAACAATTCGTCAACGAGCTGGAAAACCCTTACACCGGGAAGAAATTTGCCTGGGTGCGCGCGCAGGCGGTGGGCGGCAACACGCTCCATTGGGGGCTCGTATCTCTTCGCTTCAGCCCGCGCGACTTCAAAGCGGCGAGCTACGATGGCGCCGGCGAGGATTGGCCGCTCGCTTACGAAGATGTCGAGCCGTATTATTCGCGCGTCGAAGAGATGATCGGCATTTGCGGCCACGCCGACCACTTGCCGAATAATCCCGACAGTCACTTTCTGCCGCCCGTGCCTTTTACCTGCGCCGAAGAGCTTTTCAAGAGCGGTGTGGAACATGCGAATTCCGAATGGCACGTCATCCACGGCCGCTCGGCCACCGTGACGGTTCCTAATTTCAGAGGACGCGCGCCCTGCCACTACTGCGGCCACTGCGGGCGAGTCTGCAACGTGGGTGCGTCGTTCAGCTCCGCAGCGGTTTTGCTCCCCATCGCGCGGCAAACCGGCCGCTTGACGCTGCGCACGAATGCGATTGCATGGAAAGTGCTGACCGATAAAGAAGGCCGCGCCCAAAGCGTTCTTTTCGTGGATCGCTTGACGCGACAGCTCGAGGAAGTATACGGAAAGGTCATCGTGATGGGCGCGGGCACGCTCGATACCACGAGGATTCTGCTGAATTCCAAGAACGAAGATCATCCGAATGGCCTGGGCAACTCGAGCGGCGTGCTGGGAAAATATTTCTGCGAGCAGATTATGGCCGGCAACATCACCGGCCTCATCCCGAAGCTCAAGGGCAATTCCAATCGCGGCGGCGATGCGCGGCCGGAAGGCACGGGCTTCTACATTCCCCGCTTTCGAAATCTTGGGAAACCGCGCAAGGATTTCCTGCGCGGCTATGGCTTTGAAGGCGGAGGCGGAAGCATGGAAGTGCCCGGCTTCGCCCTCAAAATCCCCGGGTTCGGCGCGAACTTCAAATCGGAAGTTCTCAAGTATTACGCCACCGTCGTCGGCATCGGATCGTTCGGCGAATTGATTCCGCGCGCTGAAAATCACCTCGAAATCGATCCGGTGGTGCGCGACGCCTGGGGCATTCCGGTGGTGAAGTTCGAAGTGCAATGGGGCCCGAATGAGCTGGCGATGGCCCGGGATGCGAACGATACGCAGAGAGAAATCTTCAAAAAGGCCGGCATCGAGATCATTGACGAGCGGACGGAGCCGCTTCCGCCCGGATGGAGCATTCACTCCGCCGGAACCGCGCGCATGGGCAACGATCCCAGGACTTCGTTCCTCAACAAGTTCAATCAGTCGCATGACATCAAGAATCTTTTCATCGCGGATGCCGCGTGTTTCGTCTCCTCGACGGAGAAGAATCCGACGCTCACGATCCTTTCCTTGTCCATGCGAACCGCCGATTACATTGCCGAGCAGATGCGCCACGGCGAGCTTGCTTAGACCGATTCGTGAAGGAGAAGATTTTCCATGAAAAGCAAAGATGAGAATCTGAATTCGGGACGGCGGGATGCTCTGAGAACGATCGTCGGAGGCGCAGGCGGTTTTGCCGCGCTTCCGATTCTCGGACAAAAGCCGGCTTCAATCTCGCCGCTTCAGTCCGCCGCGGCGCAAGCGAACCCTGCCGCTGCCGATGAATCCGCGGCGCAGTGGAAGCCGCTCTTCTTCGACGATCATCAAAATGAGACCATTGTGGCGCTGACGGATCTGATTATTCCCGCGACCGATACTCCCGGCGCCAAGGCGGCGCAAGTGAACCGCTACGTGGATTTGCTCTATAGCGAACAGCCTGCGGCCGACCAGGAAAAGCTCATTCGAGGCTTGGGATGGCTCGATGGCCGCAGCTATTCCCTGCGCAACAAATCCTTCATCGAGCTCGAGCCTGCCGATCAAACCGCGATTCTCGAGTCCATTGCCGACCCGAAGAATCACAACCCGCAAGACCTGCCGGGTGTGGAATTGTTCCAGACAATGAAGTGGCTGACGATCTTCGGCTATTATACGTCGGAGATAGGCCAGGTGCAGGAACTCAAATATCAGGGCGACAGGTATAACACCTCATTCCCGGGCGCCTGCACCAACTCTCACTAGCTCTGAATAAGCTTCCTTCCTCAATTCCCGTCGAGCGCGAGGCGGCGTTCAAGGTCCTCGGTCTGGCCAATCTAGATTTTGCCTTGCGGGTTCAGCAGGACATAAACGAAAAAGTGCCGCTCGCTCCCGGACGAATTGGCTCCTCGGGCAGGACTCGAACCTGCAACCCTTCGGTTAACAGCCGAATGCTCTACCATTGAGCTACCGAGGAGTACGGTGCAAAGCCGGCGTGTTCCGTTCGGGCTCGATTCTACTCGTATAACACACCAGGAAAACTCCCGTCAATCGAATTCACGAACGGGCGGCCGGCGTTTGCCAGTTGGCGCAGGAATGAGTCTTCGATATAATTGCATTTATGCTTCAGGCTGTGCGGGTCCCGTTTTCGAGCGCATGAATGGAACTCTCATCCGTGCTAAGGTCGGGCTGACTTGAGCGTGACGGAGCGAGTGAATGGGAGCAACAACGACCGGGATTGAGGCGGTTGAAGCGCAGCGGAACGAGGTTGCCGCCCGGGTTGACATTCCGTTTGGCGCTTACAAGCGCCAGCAAGCGGCAATCTCAAGGCGCCGGCTTTATCCGGTGACGTTTTTTTATTCGCTATACTCGGCCGTCGTGCTTATTTACGCTCTGCGCTCCGCCCATCCACGGATCGCGCTGGGATTTTACCTTTTCGGTATCCCGGTTTGGACCTTTGTCGAATATCTGTTTCATCGCTTCGTGCTGCACGGCCGGTTCCGGGCGGGAAAGGGACCGATTCGAAAGTTCCTTCACAAACGGCTCGACCCGCTGCACTGGGAGCACCACGCGCATCCCTTTGACGGAAACCACATCAACGGCGAGATCAAAGACTTGCTTCCGCTCTTCTTTGTCACCGCGCCCGTCAGCTTCATCGCTCCGATTTATACGCTGCCCGTAATGCTTGCCGGCGTGGTTGAGTTTTACGTCCTCGAAGAATGGATCCATCATTCCTGCCATTTTTACAAGTTCCGCAACCCCTATTTCCGGTACATCAAACGCCACCACTTCTACCATCACAGCCCAAAGGGCATGGAAAAAGGGTACGGACTGACCAATGGCTTCTGGGACATCGTCTTCAAGACTCGGTACCCAAGGTCCGTGCGCCAGGCGCTTTATCACCGCCCGAACGCATCCGCCGCACAGGGACGTCGGGAAGTTGCAAGGGAAGCCTGACCGCGGTCGCTGCTCCGTCTCATGAATCATTCGCGCTTCGCCTTGATCACCGGCGCATCGAGCGGCATAGGCAATTGCTTTGCACGCGCCCTTGCCGAGCGCGGCAAGAGCGTCATTCTGGTGGCTCGCTCGGAAGATAAACTGCATCGCTTAGCTGCGGAGTTGGGCGGCGCTCATCAAGTCCGGATTGAAGTGATGCCCTTCGATCTGAGTGTGGCGGGAGCGGGAAAAGCGCTGGCCGATGCAATCAAGGCGCGGCGCCTCGAAACGGATTGGGTGATCAATAACGCGGGATTTGGAGCGCGCGGCGAATTCTGGAAAATCCCGCTCGCGCGACAGCTCGACATGATTCATCTCCATCTCAATGCGATGATGGAGCTGACGCACGCCTTTGTGCCGGCCATGGTCGAATGGCGCGAGGGAGGAATCATCAACGTTTCTTCCATGACCAGCTTTCAACCCATGGGGTACTTTGCGATGTATGCGGCGACCAAAGCCTTTATGACCAGCTTTTCGATGGGCCTGGCGGAAGAGCTTCGTCCATACGGCGTCCGGGTGGTGACACTCTGCCCGGGCGGAACGCGGACGAATTTCGTGGTTGAAGGAGATACTGCGAACCGGCGAAGATTTCCAGGAGGGCCGCAGCCTCCGGAAGAAGTCGTCAGGGAGGCGCTCGCGTCGCTCGATCAGGGCGGAGGGCTGGTCGTACCGCGCTGGCCGAATAAGCTGACTGTTTTCGCGCAGCGGTTCCTGCCGCGTGAAACGGTAGCCAAAATGGCCGCCCGCTTCAGCGCTCCGCCACGCCCATGAACACGCCGGGCACGGGTATTCCGCGGCTGTTCCCGCGAAAGGCGTGACTGACCATTGGCCCTATGAACGAGCCGTCCAAAGGTGTCTCCTGGCTCCATCGCTTTGCCGCGCTGATTGCAGTGCTGGGATTTTTCCTGGTTGTGTTCGGCACGCCGGCCGTGCAGTCCCGCGGCCACTGGCAAGCTCCAGCGGCGAATGCGATGAGGCTTCCGGCCAACGGGACGCCCGCAATCCATCGCGGAGCTCATTCCGCTCTTTTGAACGACCCCCGCAATGCGGCGCCGAGTCCGTTGAAGAGCCCCGGCGGCCCCGATCGCGCGGCCTACAAATGGTCGGTGCTGTCGGTCGGCGCGCTTACGCTGATCCTAGCACTATGGCTTTCCCGAGCGAAATCGCGCGGGTACATTAAGGGATTCGGCTGGCTGGCGGTGCTGGGCATTGCGGGATTAGCGCTTCTCGATGGAAACGGGGTTCTCGCGGGGCATCCGGCCGCAGCGACGGTGGCGCAAGGGGTCGCGGCTGAGACCTTTTTCTGTCTCGCCGTGTGTCTCGCGCTCTTTACGCGCACGGACTGGCATTGGGGCGGATCGGGAGTTGCGGATTTAAAGCAGCCCTCTTTCCGCGCGCTCAGCGTTGTCGTCGCAGCGGTACTCTTCGCGGAGCCGGTGCTGGCCGATTTTTTCTCCGCCGGTTCGTTTCGCATGGCGCCCCACTTGGTTGTGGGCATGGTGCTGTTCGCCTGCGTTTTGTGGATGCTGGAAATGGTCTTCAATGAATTTCCCACCGTCGCCGGGCTAAAAATTCCGACGGTGCTTTTGGCGGAGCTGGTTGGACTCGCATTCTTTGTGGGATTGATCGCGTACGGCATCGAGCTCGAAGCAAGACGAACGACAGGGAGGCATCCCGGGCTGGTCATCATCAGTGCAACGCATGCCGCCCTGGGCACGCTCGCGCTGGCGGCCGGATTATTCGTCACGTTTCAAGCATTTAAACATCTTGCAAGTCTTGAAGAGTCGTCTACAATAGCTAAGTGAGTGCAATTGAGGGGTAAACGGACGGGAGTGCGGCTGGAACTGTAAACTCTCACTCCACGAGTGAAAACGCATCTTCAGGAGGACATCAAGAGATGGCTGAGGTACAAGATTCATCCCAAAATACGGGCGGTTCGACCCCATTTCGAATTGACATTCAGGTTCACGATCTATTGATGAATCCGGCGCAGAAACAGGCGATTCCTCCTTCTTTGGCGCCGAAGGATGACACCGCACCGGGCCTGCCGGTGCCCGTCTATCCACAGGGGCAATACGTGGATGGGCAGGAAATGACGCTGCGCGAGTACCAGAACCTCAATACGAAGCGAACGCTCAAAGCCTGGGCGTGGCCGTTCGTCAAATCGCGCTTCCACGGCGATGAATTGCGGCCCATCATCACCTACCTGTTCACCGAATTCAAATGCAACGTAGACTGCCATTATTGCTGGTCGTTCAACAACGCAGTAAAAGGCATGACGGAGCAGACGGCGCGCGCTTCGATTGATTGGATCCACTCCATCGGAGGCCGCGTCCTGGCGCTCATGGGCGGCGAACCTTTGCTTCGCCCTGACTTCGTCCATAAGATCACTTATTACGCTGCGAAGAAAGGTTATTACGTCTATCTGCCGACGAACGGACGGCTGATGCGGCCGGAAGTCATTGACCGGATTGGAGACGCGGGCGTGGGCATTTTCAATCTGGCGATTGACGCCGTTGAGGAAAAGCCGGGGCTGCCCAAGGCGCTGAACCGGATCCGGCCGTACTTTGAATATCTGGTCAAGAACCAGCACAAGTATGGCTACGCGGTCATGGTCAATATCAACATCACCCACATCAATATGGCCGACGTCCGCGAGCTCACTGAAATTGCCCGCGATCACGGCGTGGCTACAGACTATCACATCAACGAAGCGCCCATGCTTGAGCAGAGCCACTTCCGGCATTTGGAGGACAACAGTACCTACTTGACGCCGGATGATTTTCCGAAAGTGGATGCCCTGCTTGACGAGCTGATGGAGAAGAACACTCACGGTTACAAGATGGCGAATCCGGTCCAGCACATGCGCAAGATGAAGCTGCTCATGCGGGGCAAGATCGAGCCATGGAGCTGCCGCGCGGGCCAGAACAACCTGATTATCCGCACTGATGGAACGCTCGCGCCTTGCTTCCCGATGTATTCGGCGACCTACGATTGGGGAACTGTGGGCCACCACAAATTCGACGTCAAGCAACTCACGGAAATGAAGAAATCGTGCTCGACGGGCTGTCTTTCGACGTGCAATTTCATCCTCTCCCACGCTTACGACACCGGACGTGTCATCAAGTGGGGAGTGCGGCAGGCGATGCACGGCTTCCGCGGAGCGACAGGCAGCTTCGCCGACTAGCTGGCGCGAATCAGTTTAGTTTTTTTCCGGGACAGGCGGCGGAGCTTTCGGGGAGGCCCCGGGGGCGGGGCCCGCTGTCGCGAAAATCGCGCCACGCGTTGCTGCCATTGTACCCCGAACGGTCGCCTGGGCGACGCGGGAGACGAGAGGCCCCACCAGCCAATTGAGCCCGAAGGGAATCGTCCTCGAAAGCGCGACAATTTCCATTTCCACGAGGACACCGCCCCGCCATTCTTCAAGCGCCCAATAGGTGTTCATTCGCCAAATGTAACCGCTCCCTTGCCCCGGCGGATCCTCATGCTCGTCAGGCTTGCCGGCGTCTTCAACCTGCGCGATCCGATAGGACCGCGTCCATAGGGCGGCGTGGGTTGAGTCGAGTTCTCTCAACTGCGCGTCTTCCAGCATGTCAACCGTAAAATTGACCGGCGACGTCCTTTGCAACCGCAGGTAGACCTTGAAGTCATTCCCACTCCGGCTCAGAATTTTTCCTCGAATAATCTCGGGACGGTAATAATCGGGAAAACGGCTGAAGTCGAGCAACACGCCAACGGCATTGCTCACCGAGGCCCGCGGCACAAATACGTCTCCTACGAAATCGTGGATCCAGCCGCCGGGAACGGGAATAGCTTGCCCTGCAGGATTTCGCGCGTGGACGTGGCGAATCTCAATCCCCCCTTCGCGGAGCATTGTGAGCACGGCGCTCTGTCGGGGTGAGGGGAGATTCTGAATGCTGAGAAAAGTTGAGGGAAAATGCTCCTCACGAGTAAGCCGGGCTTCAAGCGCCGCAATATATTGGTCGAAAGCCCGGGCCGTGCGCCGTTGGAGTTCGGCGGGAAAAGCCTTTGAAGTGGAAAGGCCAAAAAACGCCGCCATGAAGCAAACCACAAAGCGCGCGATGTGCTTCCAAAAATTGCGGCGGCTCAAAGACAAGTGATGCGCGGCTTTGCAATTTGCTCTCTTGGCGCAAGGCGCCTCTGACACAAACATCCATAATTTCAAATTAGATCCATTTCTCCTCGGCCTCGATTCCTTCCATTCCCGCACGGCATTTGCTTTACGGAGTTCTTCGTACGGCAACATATCAAGGAAATATTTTGTATGAATGGGGTAATCTTCCGGCGCCGGCGGAGCCTCTAACTTATCGAAGAAGCGACTCAATGGCCGAAGGTAACGATCGATCCTGCCCAAGCGTTAGCGGCCGTTCCAGCCGCCCGCTGCGAGGGCGCCAAAAAGCCTCGCAAGCCGCCTGGTGACGGCAGCGTGATTCGCGAGCGCATAAGACAAAGGGCGCGGTTCGAGCCTTCCTCCGAGGGCACCTGTGTTTTCCGCCAGCAGGAAAAGCCCGCGCCGGCCGACCCAAAGCGGCTTGCCTTCCGAGCTCCACAGCTTGACGACGACAGTGGTTGCCGGAACGTCGGCCTTGACGTAGGTAACGGCGAATCGATCGAGCACCCGCCCCATCTTCGATCCCACCGCTTGCTTCACGCCGTCCCATTGCACGTCGCCGCGCTCGCTATTGTACTGGACGGGAACCTTCTCGATCCAGACTTCGACCACTGCATCCACGCGCGCGTTCGCGGCAATGCGGCGAATCACGTCCGCATGGCTCGGGGCATACTTGGCGATGTCGAACGCTCCCGTCTGCGGGTTCATCGCATCCAGAACGGATTGCTGCTCCATCGTCCGGCGAATCTCCTTCGCCAAGTCGGGCGGAGGCAGATACCAATTGAAGTGAGTTCGAAGATAACTCGTCATCTGATCGAATAACGCCCCGCCGCCTTCCACGCCGGAGTGCGGTAGAAGAATGGCTTTGTGGATGTTCCCGAGGAATTCACCCGGCGGAACGAGAAATTCGTTCAGAGGAGGTTCGATCCGCGTAACGACTTTCGCACCCCGCGCGACGCTGTACCAGGCCGTGATTTGTTCGCCTTTCACGAGGTCCGGTGACCAATCGTGAGTGGTCTCCAGTGTCAGGCTCGATCCCGTGGAAGTCATGAGCACGAT
Organism: Acidobacteriota bacterium; assembly: GCA_021828285.1. Taxonomy (GTDB): domain Bacteria; phylum Acidobacteriota; class Terriglobia; order UBA7540; family UBA7540; genus JAKASG01. The sequence continues at coordinate 51,468 of JAKASG010000014.1, forward strand.
TTGCGAAGAATGAATTTCGGTCACGAGTCCCAGCGCCTTTTTCACGGATATCTTTGTGCGGGGTTGATTCTTTCGTGCCAGCGAGGGGCCGGCCGAAATCAGAAAGGCCGCGCACGCGAAAAGGCAGGGAACGATGAATCTGCGCGGCCTCTTGCGGCGCCTCGCCGCGCCCGCCGAGGCTCGTTCGAGCCGGCCGCCTTCCATTTTTTCGTCCCGGAATCGCTCAGCGGGAGGTGCGAATCTCAACCCAGTATCTCCCCAAATAGAGCCGCGCAGCGTCGCCCGCCCCCGGAACAATCTGCAAAGGCCGAGGGGCGCGAAGCTTCAGATCCTGCTTTGCGACGCAACCCGCCACTCGAGTTCCGGCCTGATTGTATAGCGTAAAATACCCATTGGCTTTGCTCGGCGGCGCGGGACTCTTCAACCCGAAGCCGTAGCTGCCCGTTCCGACTCTCCGCCCGCAAAGCTCAAGGCCACCCTCGGTGATCAGCATTCCCGCGTATTTCTCCTGCACTTGCGAAGAGTAACCGCTTGTATCGAGCAGGCCGAAGATCATCTGCTTCCCCTCCGGTGTGATCGCCAAATCGGAATTGAGTTTCTCGACGGGAATGGCGTTTCCCTCGAGATAAAAATCTTTGGGGATGGCTCCCGCCGCTGCTTGCGGCGTCTCAATTCGAAAGCCCTTCGAATGCTGACCCGCGCACAATGTTCCAGGAAAAGCCAACGCCAGCGCGATGGGCACTCCGCACAATGTTGAAAGCACAGCGAATCGTTTCCTTGTCATGATTCGAAACTCCCTCCCTCGGCATGGATAGGCTGCAACTGTTCCTTATCGAACTTTCCATTCTAACCTAAAGCCGGGCCATGCGCGCGCTCGAAGGGCGCGGGCCGCGTCAAGAAACTTTTTCAAGAGGTGTCCGTGTGGACTTGTCCCCAAATTTGAGACAAACGGTTAAGACTCAAAATTCAGCGAATGGTATGAAAATGCCATCGAAGGGAGATGAGTCATGGGTTTGTCTCGACGGCAGTTCACGAAGGAGTTCAAGCTG
>JAKASG010000095.1 GCA_021828285.1 Acidobacteriota bacterium
CGGCCGCCGGCGCAGGCATGGAGGCATCTTTCTGCCCCCGGTAAAAATTTCCCGCAAGGAAGCCTACGATCAGGAAAACTGCGGCCGTGATCAGAGTTTCTTTTTTCAACGCTTTACCCCGAAGCCGTCGTCCATGCGGCTCATCTTTCACTCTATAGCTGCGCGGCCCGGCGGTCAACCGCCTTCTCGCCACCGGCTTTCAGCGGTTGTGTTCGCCGGGCCGTTCGATTAAACTTTGCCCGTTCACGGGCGGCGTGCTTTGCCCCATCACCACGGATGCAAAAGGAGTTCGATGCCAGCCAATCCGACAAAGCCTCTTGAAGCAAAGACCAAAAGTCACGCCGGGCGAGTCACTCGCCGGAAGGCGCTCGGCGTGCTCGGCGCCACCGGAATCGTTTCGCCGGTGTTTGTGCGCGCCGTCGCGGCGCTTGCCCACGGCAAGGCTCAGGTGACGGCAGAAATGATTCATCAGGCGGAATGGATTAGCGGTCTGGAGTTCGACCCCGCCGAGCGCCAAATGATGGTCAAAGGGTTGAACGGCGAGGTCGAGGATTTCGAAAAGCTTCGCGCCGTTCATCTCGAAAACGGCGTCTATCCCGCAATGCTTTTCAATCCCCACTTGCCCCTGACGGCAGATTCGGCGGAATCCCCTGCAGGTGATCCGCCGGCGGAATCACTCGCCGCGTCGCCGGACCGGAAAGCCATGCAGCGCGGAGCGGCCGTTCGCCCGAAATCGGCGGAAGAGCTTGCGTTCCTCCCCGTTTATAAGCTTTCCGAGCTGCTTCGGACGCGCAAGGTCAGCTCCGTGGAACTCACAAAACTCTATCTCGAGCGCTTGCACCGCTACGATTCCGTTTTGCACTGCGTGATCACTTACACCGAAGAACTGGCCATGCGCCAGGCCGAAAAAGCTGACGCGGAAATCCGTGCGGGCCATTATCGAGGCCCGCTGCACGGCGTTCCCTGGGGCGCGAAGGACTTGCTCTCCGTTCCCGGTTATCCCACCACCTGGGGCGCAAAGCCCTACGAGAATCAGGTTTTGCCGGAAACCGCCGCGGTCGTTCGCCGGCTTGAGGAAGCGGGCGCGGTGCTCGTGGCAAAGCTCACGCTCGGCGCTCTCGCCATGGGCGATATTTGGTTCGGCGGCAAAACGCGCAATCCGTGGAAACCCAAACAAGGCTCGAGCGGCTCTTCGGCCGGTCCTGCCTCGGCTACGGCGGCAGGTCTGGTCGGATTTTCGGTGGGCTCTGAAACGCTCGGTAGCATCGTCTCTCCGAGCACGCGATGCGGCTGCTCGGGCCTGCGGCCGACCTTCGGACGAGTCAGCCGCTTTGGCGCAATGGCGCTTGCCTGGAGCATGGATAAATTGGGCCCCATCTGCCGCTCGGTCGAGGATTGCGCTCTTGTTTTTCGCGCCATTCAAGGCGCCGACGGGCTTGACCCGACGGCCGTGGGCCGACCCTTCCCGTGGCCGCTCGGTCGAGATACACGAACTTTGCGCGTCGGCTACGTCGAGGCAGCGTTCAACAAAGACCGCACCAAGTTCGCCAAAACTGAGCAGGCAAAGGCCAAAGCCAGAGAATGGCAGCAATTCGACTTGCGCACGCTTGAGAAGCTGCGCTCCATGGGGTTCAAGCTTCGGCCGATTGCCTTGCCTTCGCGTTATCCGGTGGACCACCTCGAATTTATTTTGAGTGTCGAGGCTGCGACCGCCTTCGACGCGCTGACGCGCTCCGGCCGCGACAAGCTCCTCACCGAACAAGGCCCGGAAGCCTGGCCAAATATTTTCCGCCAGGGCCAAATGATTCCCGGTGTCGAATATCTTCGCGCCAACCGCATCCGCACGCTCGTCATCGAGGAGATGGAAGAGCTCATGCGGGAAATTGATGTTTACGTCTGCCCTTCTTTCGTCGGTCCGAACCTGCTCCTCACGAACCTGACGGGCAATCCTGCCGTTGTCGTTCCCAACGGTTTCCGTTCATCCGACGGCACGCCGACCAGCATTACTTTCATGGGAAAACTTTACGGCGAAACTCAGGCCCTCGCTGTTGCGCGCGCGTACCAGGAGGCGACCGGATTCAATTTGAAGCATCCGCCGCTTTTCTCTTCCTGAGCGGCGCAGCTGCCGAACCTTTCTGCCCTGCGCCGCCCGCTCGGCAGCGCTTGCCGCCATCGAGGCGATGAATCTGCAAACCCCCTCCGGCGTTTCGACTCAAGTCCCGGCAGGACGGCGCTTTGTGCCCTTCGCCGTGTTCGCCGCGGTCTTCGCTGCTCTCGTGGCGCTTCATTGGAATCTCCTCGCACTTCCCTTCTATTGGGATGAAGCCGGCTACTTCGTGCCCGCGGCGCTCGATTTTTTCCGCCACGGCCTGCTTATTCCCCAGTCAACTTTGCCGACCGGCCACACGCCTGCCGTAACCTTCTATCTCGCGCTCGCCTGGAAGATCTTTGGCTATTCTGCGCGCGTCACCCGAGTCGCGATGCTGGTTTTCGCCGCCGGGACGATTATGTCGCTCGCGAAGCTCGGCCGGCTGGTCGTTGGTCGCGAGGCGGCGTTGTGGGCGGCAACGCTCCTCGCCGTCTCGCCGCTATTCTTCGCGCAAAGCTCGCTCGTTCAGCTCGATCTTCCCGCCGCGCTTTTCACCACGCTCGCCCTGGTCTTTCTCCTGCAAGGCCGATCGAAATTGTTCGCCGTCACCGCCTCGCTCGCGGTGTTGAGCAAGGAAACCGCCGTCGTTTTGCTGCCGGTTGCGTGGGCGTTCGCGTATCGGCGCCGAAGGGAAAGCACATCTCGCGGCGCGTGGTTTTGGCTCGCTTTTCCGGCTTTGCCCCTTGCCGCCTGGGTTCTTTACTTCCGTCTCGCCGCGGGTTTCTGGCTCGGCAGCAGCGGCTATCTTCAATACAACCTCTACTCCACTCTCCGGCCATTGCACATCGTCACGGCCTTCGCGCGAAGGCTTTATCAGGTCTGTTTCGGCGGATTTAACTGGGTTCTGGCGGGCGCGGCTCTGATCGCGTGGCGATGGAGGCGCAAGACAGGCCGCCCTGCGCCCTCCGAGTCTCAGAAAGCTCTGCTCGAAGGGGATTTTCGATTCCTCGTCGCCGGCCTGGTTGCGGCTTACGTCATCCTGCTTAGCCTGCTGGGCGGCGCGGTGCTGGCACGCTACCTGCTGCCGATTTTCCCGGCTCTCTATTTATTTTTCGTCATCGAAATCCGCCGTCTCCCCCGGCGCACGGCGCTGGCAGTGACGCTAGCCTCCGCCGCCCTCTTTATCGCGGCGTGGAACATCAATCCGCTTTATCCGTTTCCTTACGAAGACAACCTCGCCTACGCCACTTTCATCCGTCTTCACGAACGCGCCGCACATTTCCTCGAAGCCCGGCCCGGCGACCCGCGCATTCTGACCGCGTGGCCAGCGACTGATGAACTCACGCATCCATATCTCGGCTATGTTTCAAAGCCGCTCCGGGTGAAAGCCGTGCGGAATTTCGACAGCGGCAGTTTTCGCGCCGTTCGCGCCGGTTCATTCGACCTTCTTTATCTCTACTCCCGCCAATGGCAGCCGCGGCCCAACTGGATCATGGAGGAATCCTGCCGCCAGAACTTGATTGCCAAGGCGCTGCACTGCGTCCCGCAAATTCCGCCGAACGTTCTCGCGGCAAGGTACAAATTGCGCATCCTCGCGTCATGGCGGCGCGGCGGCCAGTGGGTGAAAATCTACGCGCCCCGCAACCCCTGACCGTGTTGTGCGCGCACTGCGGACTCGAGCGGTGCGGCGGCATTCGATTCCATGTAAAATGCCTTGCGGGTCAGTTTCCAGGAGGAATCGGCTATGCGAGTTTATCGCTGGGAAAACGTTCGGAAAGATCAGATGAATCCGAAGCTGTGGCGAAAGTTCATTACGGGTGACAGGATGACCGTCGCCCAAATCGGCATCGCGCGCGGCGGCATCGTTCCCACCCATCAGCATGAAAGCGAGCAGATTTCCTGCGTCCTCGAAGGCAGCATCAAATTCACTTTCGGCGGCGAGGACGTTGTGGTGCGAGCGGGTGAAGCGGTCCACATCCCGTCCAACGTTCCGCACAGCGCCGAGGCGCTTGAAGATTTCTTCGGCATTGACGTTTTCAGCCCGGTCCGCGAGGACTGGCTGACCGGCGCGGACAATTACCTTCGCGCGCAAAAGTGAATTGAGCTTCCACTTCAATTTTCGCGAAACAGGAGAAATCATGGATCTCGGAATCAAAGGCCGCGTCGCCATCGTCGCGGCGTCGAGCAAAGGCTTGGGCAAAGCCGTCGCGCTCGGCCTCGCCCGCGAGGGCGCGAAGCTCGCGCTCTGCTCGCGCAACGGCGCGACGCTCACGGCCACGGCGGAGGAAATTCGCAACGAAACGGGTGCAGAACTTTTCGCGCGTGCTGTGGACGTGACTTCCGCCGGGCAAGTCAAGGAATTTGTTTCCGGAACGGCGCAGCGCTTCGGCCGGCTCGACATCTGCGTCACGAACGCCGGCGGTCCGCCCGCCAAGCCTTTTGCTGAAACCACGCTCGAAGACTGGGAAGCCGCGGTGCGTCTCAATCTGATGAGCGCCGTTTATTTCGCCCGCGAAGTTCTGCCCTCGATGCGAAAACAAAAATGGGGACGGTTCATCACCATCACATCCGCGTCCGTCAAGCAGCCGATAGACAATCTGGTGCTTTCGAACTCGGTGCGCTCGGCGGTGAGCGGCCTCGCCAAATCTCTGTCGAATGAGTGCGCTGCGGATCGGGTGCTCGTCAATAACGTTTGTCCCGGCTATACGCTCACGGATCGCTTGAGCGAACTTTCAGAAAAACTCGCCCGCGCGCAAGGGACCGAGCGCGATGAAGTCGTCGGGCAATGGACGCGACAAATTCCCCTCGGTCGCCTCGCAACGCCGGAAGAGTTCGCAAATGTCGTCGTATTTCTCGCTTCCGAGCGCGCGAGTTATATCACCGGCGCGAGCATCGGCGTGGATGGCGGCTTTATCAAAGGCGTTTACTAAAAGGCAGTCCGCTCAACCTCTCGCCGGCTTCGTGCGCGGCGATGGAGCAGCCGGGTCATCTTGCTGACAAGCGTCTTCGTTTCGCGCGCGCCTCTGCTCAACTGTTCTCTGCATCCGCCCGTGTGATACCTTTCAGATTCGAGATGGATTTGGCAGAAAATCACGGCGACGGAGGGGCGAGCGGGCGCGGCGGAAGCCCCTCAATGCCGCAGCCGTGGCTGCAAACCTGGCTCGCCGCTGCGGCTTTCTATTATCCCGCCCTTTGGGTTTCGGCTTCTGCGGCGAGCGCAGGGCCCGCGCTCTGCGCACGGATTTTCGCCCGCGCGCACTGGCGCATTTTGCGCATCGGCCCCGCGGGAACGTTTGCCGCCAGTTGGGTCGAGTCGAGCGGCGTGACGCATTCAGTTCGCTTCATTGTTTTCGGTGGACTGCTGCTCGGCATCGTGCTGATTCTTGCCGCAGGTATTTGGCGCGCAGGGAAGAACCACCGCGTTCTCTCAGGCTTATTTACGGCCACGCTCGCTGATTTCGCATTGGCCGAACTCGCGCTCTATTTGAGATTTGCCCGTGCGAGCAAAATCGGAATTGCCGCGGAGGCGCTCGTCCTGTTCGCCGTTTTGACTTTTGGTCTGGCGCAAATGCTCGCAGGCCGGCGCGCCAGAACATATCTCGCCCGGTTTCGAAATCTTCTCGCAGCCTATTTGCCGGCCCCAATACTCTTTGGCGTGTTCCACGCAAGACGCGGCCCGTGGCATTTCTGGATTTTTCCTGCCGCCCTCAGTATCCCCGCCGTGGCCGCGGCGATGATCGCCAGCCTTTTCAATCGAAGCGCCGCTGAGCCAATGAACGCCGGCAAATCCGGCGGAGTTCCAGGCCGTTCTCCGCATCCCGGGTGGGCGGCTGTCGCAGTGGGCTCGGCGCTCAGCATCGCTATCTATTTTGGAAGCGCCCAGGCCGGGCGCGCCGTCGAGCAAGCCCGTCGGAAACGCGCTCAATCCACGCTTGCCGCTCTGCCACCCGCCCCAGCAGGCGAACCTTATGCTAAGACTTTTTTTCAAAAGGGCGTGAACTTCAGCGCGGAATTCCCCGCGACTTACGACTCTCGCGCGGCGCGGAAGCTTCTCGCCGAACTTCCGCACTATGGAATCAACTCCATCGCGCTCGTTCCCTACGGCTGGACTCGCAGCCATGGGACTGAAGTGTTCCGCAGCCGTGGCATGGGAACCTGGGAAAATGATTTAGGGCTTGAAATACTGACTCGTGTCGCGCACGAGCACGGCATGACCGTCATGCTCAAGCCAGCGGTCTGGCGGGCCTTCGAGATTCGCATTCCGCAGCCGGCCGCACGCGCGGCGTGGTTCCGCTCCTACCGCCGGTTCATTCTTCATTACGCGCGGCTTGCGGCCCGAATGCACGCTGATATTTTCTGCATCGGCGGCGAGTTCGTTCATCTCACGCAATACTCGGACGAGTGGAGAGCAATTATTGCATCGGTTCGCCGGGTTTATCCCGGCCCCATTGTTTACGCGGCGAACTTCGGCAAGGAATTTGAGCGCATCACTTTCTGGGACCATCTCGATTACATCGGCCTCCAGGAGTATTATCCCCTGCCCGCCGACCTCTCAGCCCAGTCGCTCGTGGCTAAAGTCGAGGCCGTCCAAAAGACCTACCGCCGTCCGGTGATTTTCACCGAAGTGGGTTTCCCGAGCCTCGAGGCGGCCAATGTCCGGCCATGGGATGACTCCGGCCGGCGGCGCGTGTCGCTCGGCTTGCAGGCACGATGTTACCAGGCGATTTTCCAAACCTTCTATCGCCAGCCGTGGTTTGAAGGCATGTATTGGTGGAATCTTGAGACGAACGGGCGGGGCGGTCCCGGTGACGGCTCTTAAAGCATGTGGCGGAAGCCGGCGGCAACCGTTCTGAGGCGATGGTACACTCCGGGCGGGCGATAGTGCGTCAGGCAAGCAGCCCTGGCTGCTCTCTGCGCCTTCGCGTGAGGGGCGCGTGATCAAAAATCCGGGCGCACTACGCTACGAGCTGCGTGACTTTGTTTTCCGTGCGCTATTTCGCTTGCGGCGCGGCGATTGCCCTTCGGCAGCCTCAAAGACCGCAATCGAAGTGATAAACGTTTTCATTCCAGCGGTGTCAAAATCCACTTGCGTATGTTCTTCATCTCTGGAGACGATCGTCCCCAGCCCGTATTTGAAGTGCTGAATGTACTGCCCAGTTTTGAGTTCCATAATTGACCTCAATGAAAGCCTCTCTTGCGCGCTCCCCCGGGAACTTTAGGCCGTGATAGAGACAACACCCCGTTGCGCGCCCGACCGCACCGGATTGACGGCCTGACTCAGCCCGTCGCTCACGGCGCGGCGGCGCGGAATGTCTTCATCCTGCCAATTTGTTGATGATTGGCTGCTTATGACGCCCGTTCGACGTTCGTCGCTTGCAGGCCTTTTGGCCCGCGCTGAACCTCGAACGACACTCTTTCTCCCTCCTCGAGTGTTCGGTATCCGTCACCCTGAATCGAAGAGTAGTGGACGAAAACATCTTCGCCGCTCTCGCGCCGAATAAATCCGTAACCCTTCGCTGCGTTAAACCACTTCACACTTCCCTGTTCCTTCATGCTGAGTACATCCTTCTTCTATTGAATTAGCAATTCGGAGAGGAAATCCGCCGGGACCCCGCCCCTCTGAGTAAAACCGCGGGTCACACACGCACCGAGCAACTTGCTTGGGATGCTCCGGGAGCTGCTGGGAAACTCTGCGGAATTACCACAATTGCAAGCTTAATTTAGCACACTGCTCGCATCCCGTCAACTGCATTTTCGTGTGCCAGTGAGTCAGAATGGCACCGAGGTTCTCTCGGGGACGGGATAATTCCGGGGAACAATGGGGGAAGCCGGGGGGAGTCCGCTCCAAAAGAAAATTCGCCAGGGGCTGCGCCGGTGCAGCCCCTGACGACCGTCATTAAACGCCGAGGCCGGCCATGCTACGGCTTATGCGGCTTGCCACCACCTTTGTTGCTACGTTGTGGTTTCTGCTGGCCGCCACGTCCGCGATTCTGGCTCTGCGTCTGTTGCGGCCGTTGCTGCGGCTGACGCTGCTGGAACGTTGGACGAGGTTTCTGCTGCTGTCCGTTTCCGTTGTATTGACGGTACGTGGGTCGCTGTTGCGGCCTGTTTGGCTGAGCCTTTGGAGCGTTCCCACGGAACGGCCGGTATTGAGTTGGCTGCTGTACAGCCTGGCCTTCCCGTCGCCGTGCCTGTTGCATCTGCGGGCTCCGCTGCGCCAGGCCTCGTGTGGGCTGGTTGAACGAATGCCACCCTCGTCGCCCCTGCGGAGCAGGGTGCATATTTCCGCGCTGCACTGGCGGCTCGTGGTAGAAGCCGCCCGCCCGAGTCGCTCGCATGACACCCTGACCGCGAAACATACCGGGTCTCGGCGTGGCCGCGATTTCCGGACGGCCGTGGTTAATGGAAGCGCGCTGATTCGGATCACCTCGAGCGCTTCGCTCCTGCTCCACTTGCTGAGCAACGGGCCCGAATCTCCGCTCGCGTCCTGCAGCCAACTGCTGATTCGTCGGACGGGCGATGATTCCGCCTTGTCCGCCGTTGTAACTGATTTGGCTGTTGTTATTTACGATCACAGTCTGGTTGTAAACGTTGGTGACGTTCACAACGTTGACGTTATCCACGTCGCGATTGTAATAGAAATCCCGACCGCGCCAGTAACCACCGTAATAGCCCTGACCGGGATAGCCATATCCGTAGTTAATTCCGCCATAGAACCCGACCGCGGGACCCCAGTAACCCGGATACCAGACAAAAGACGCGTAGACAGGGCTCCATCCCCAATAGCCCGGCGTCCACAAAGCGCCCTCGTACGGCGCAGGCACCCAAGTTCCGGGAACCCAGTAGTACCCGTAGCTCGGGTCCCAGGCCCAATAGCCCGGCGTCCACAAATAGCCCGGGCCAGGGCACATCGGCTGGGAATAATACGGGAGCGCCGGCGGGCCGAAAGACACCATGATTGCGATCGGTGGCGGATCGGCCGCAGCTTGTTGAACCGGCGCGAGCAACATCCCGATTCCAATGACAAACGTAAGCGCCGCGAGCAAGCCCGCGCGCTTTTTCGACCGCACGCGCCGCCCGCCGCCCGTTGCCGTGGCATTGGGCTTCGGATTGCTTGCTGCTGGATACGCCCTTCGCGAATTGTGAAAATAGAGGTCAGTTCGTGAGCCGTTTTGAACTCTCATTGAACACCCCCTTCATAGTGGTTTCATTGTGTGGCGGGTCTTTTCTGCTCCCTGCACCGCGCCACTCCATTAAACCACATGCATGCTTAGACGGCAATACGCAGTCCAAAGGATACATGTATTTAGCAAGTCACTTATTCACAACAGCTTGCGGTCACCAAGCCCAGTGAAACCGGCCCCCGGATCCGGCTCTTCGCCCCACTTCGTTACGCAAATCGTACATCCCCCGCGACCCCGTCACCGCAGCCGGCCCTTTCCGTCCACATGAATTTCAAGTCGCCAT
>JAKASG010000096.1 GCA_021828285.1 Acidobacteriota bacterium
ACCGGGCCTCGAGTTCTTTCAAGGTTCGCGGTGTCATGCCGACAATGTAGCAGACACCGGTCGGGAGAGCAACAGATACTTAACCTAGTATTATTAGGAACAGGGACGGGTGATGAGTGGGAATCGTGAAGCGGGGGTGGCAAGGGACGCCCCATTCAAGATTCGAAATTCAAGGTTCAAGAATAAAGAACCGAGATTCGAGAATCGCCGCGCCACGAGCCACTTGTCGAACGAAGCTTGCCCGTCGTGCAAGGCCACTGGCGAATGAATTTTTGCGGGTCCGGTCCCGAGGGTCAGCCCTGGGGACACAACTGCCCGCTTCGAGTGAAGCGACCGGCTGGCCGGTCTCCGCGACAAAGCAGTCAGCGGTCAGCAGTCGGCGAGGGACGATCGCTCGGAACTGAGGGCTGAGGGCTGACGCGATGAAACCCGCGCGCGGAGCGCAAGCTCGAAGCGGCTGAGGAGAAAAACAATGCCCGATGTCTCGATGGTGCACGTGGATCAGGCCCTGACCAACGTCTCCATCTCGTATCACAACGCGCAATACGTGGCCGACCAGATTTTTCCGGTCGCGCCGGTGACGAAACAATCGAACAAGTACTTCATTTACTCGAAGGACCGGTTCCGCGTGACGGACGATGCGCGGCGGCCGGGAGCGCGAGCGAATGAAATTGACTGGTCGCTTTCGACGGACACGTACTACGCCGAAGGGCACGCGCTGGCGCAGGCGATTCCGGACGAATTGCGGGCGAACGCGGACCAGGCGCTCGACGTGGACGTGGACACAACGGAAACGCTGACGGACCTGATTTTCCTGCAGCGGGAGCTGGCGGTGGCGAACGCGGTGCTCAATCCCACGCTGATGACGCAGAACACGACGCTTTCGGGGACGAGCCAATGGTCGGATTACGCGAATTCCGATCCCGTGGCGGCGGTCGAGGCGCAGAAGTCCACCATCCAGTTGCAGATCGGGCAGCCGCCGAACGCGCTGCTGGTGGGATATCCGGTGTTCCAGCAACTGCGCAGCCATCCGGCCATCATAGACCGGTTCAAATACACGCAGGTGGGGATCGTGCAGCCGGAGCACCTGCGCTCGGTGTTCAACGTGGACTACTTCCTGATCGGCGGAGCGATCGAGAACACGGCGATCGAGGGCGAAGCGGACAATTTCCAGTACGTCTGGGGAAACAACGCGGTGCTCTTCTACAAGCCGCCGGCGCCCGGACGGCGGACGGTTTCCGTGGGCTACCAGTTCACGTGGCTGTTCGGCGCGAACACGAACGGCTTCCTGGTGAAGCGCTACCGCGAGGAGTCGCGGACGGCGGACGTGGTGGAAGTGCAGCTCTACTACGACGCGCAAGTCGTCGCCGCGACGGCGGGATATTTGTGGCTGAGCGCGGTGGCGTAGCGCAAGCCCTCAGCGGCCGGCCGTCAGCGATCGGCAGCGTTGCTTCTGCTGAAAGCTGACGGCTGAAAGCTGAAAGCTTCCGAGATGGAGGAGGAACGATGGCGATAGCGATGAACTTGCTTGGAGGCGGCGATTTGCTGGTGGATGAGCGGGGACAGCGGCGAAGGGTGGAATCGTTCGCGGCGACGGGACTCACGGCCGGCGCATCGAACGCGGCGCCGCACGGATTGCCTCACCGGCCGCGGCGCGTCTGGTTTACTGCGGTCGGCAATGCAGCGCTCGCGACGCCGCCCTCGCTCGATACGTCGCAGGGCGACGCTGATCCGACGGGCTCACTGCCGGGCGGGAAGCTCGGCATGGACGCAACGAACATTTACATCACCATGCCCGCGGGCGAGACCGTGGCGCTTGTGAACGTGGAGTGGTGACGAAAGGCAGTGACAAGTGGCGAGCGGCAGGTGGCAGGCAAGCATTATGAATTGTGAATTATGAAGCAGCCGAGCCTCGAGGGCTCAGCCTTCCGCCGGAACAATTCATGACTGTGGCCGGCCACCTGGCGCACACCGCTCCTTGAAGGGAGGACCCCGTGGGTTTCACGACCGTAGACGCAGTGGCGGCGCATTATCCGGGATTTCAGCGCGGGGTGACGAACCAAAACCCCGCGGACACGCAAATCCAAACGTGGATTGACAACCAGGCTTCGCGGATCACGGCGCGGGCGACGGCGCGAGGCTTCGACCTGACAAACCTGGAGACGGCGAATCCGGAAGCCTACACGCTCCTCGGAATGATGAACGAAGTCGGAGCGGCGGCGGACCTGGGCGACGCGCTCTTCGCCATGATCGGGCCGAATGGGCCGGCGCAAGGCTGGGCGAACCCCAACGCGCTGCGCACGACGTGTGAAGAGATGCTCGTCGAGCTGACGCGCGGCTCTTACGACAAGCTGTTCGTGCCGCTCGCGAAAACGGGCGACGTTTACCCGCAGCTCGGAGGAATCGCGGGACAGGAAACCGATCCGACGGATCCGGAAGACGATTTGAATCTCGCGTTCAGGAAGAACGACGTTTACTGAGCGGTGAGCGGCGCGCGGTCAGCAATCACATTTCGCGCGCGGGAAGCGCGAAGTATGAAGCGCGAAGGATGAGGCGCCCAGGGCGGAATCCGAGGGCTGAGCCGAGGAGGAAATATGGCAACGGTTGATGCGACGAAAATTCACCAGGGGCCGGGAAGCTTGTGGCTGAAAGTGCCGACACCGGTCACGGGGAAGCGGCTGCTGATTGACACGAACGGAAATCCGACGAGTCCCGGATGGGCGGCGTCAACGGCGTTCGCGCTCGGGCAGGAAATCGTGGATTCGAACGGGAACATCGAGCGAGCGACCGTGGCGGGAACGTCGGGAGCAAGCGCGCCCCTTTGGCCGATGACGCTCAACTCGACGGTGATTGACGGCGGCGTGACGTGGCAGATGACGGCCGCGGGGGCGAATCTTTTTGCCGGAGCGGTGGAAAACGCGGCGACGGTGAGCGTGGCGCCGAAGCTCGAAGAAATCAGCGCCGACCAGATTGCCGCGCCGATTGACGCGGTGCTGACGGCGGAGGCGGAGTTCATCGAAATCACGCTGCTCGAATCGGACCTCGCCAAATTGCAGAACTACATCGTCAACGGAACGTTCGCAACGGGCACGGACGCGGGCTTGCCGTCCGGCGCGCAAAATTATGAAGAAATCGCTTTCGGAGGGCTGCTGGCGGTTCCGAAAGCGTCGGTGGCGGTTATTTCACCACGGCGAAATGAGCCGGGGAAATTCGTGGTGTCGCAGCTTTACCAGGCGTATCAGGCGGAAGCCGTGGCGCTGCCTTTCCAGCGCGCGAAGCAGACGGCCTACAAATTGAAGTTCAGCGGACTCGCCGATCCCACGCGGCCGGCGGGCGATCAGGTGGGAAAGATTTACCGGCAGACGTAGGCGGGCCGCGGCGAGTGACGAGGGGTGAGTCGCGCACTGACTCGGAAGGGAGCCGGCGGAGGGATGGTGAAGAATCGAAATGGCGGGACAAGCGCGGCGGCGAATTCGCAGGGCGAAGCGCATCGGATTGCGAGCGCGACGGCATGGCGGGAAGCGGCGCGCGCGGGACGCGAGGCGCGCGCGGAACGACTGGCGCTGCCGAGCGGCACCGTGATTCGCGCCGCCAAACCTCAGCCGCTCGAATGGGTTCTCGCGGGACGGATTCCGCAGCGGTTGCTGGCGGCGACGCTCGCGAGCGGACCGGAGCACGCAGGAGCGGAGCCGGGGCAGGAAATCTCCCGTGAAGAAGTGATCGAGCTTGCACGATTCGCCGTGGAGCTGGTGAAAGCCAGCGTGGTCGAGCCGGCGCTCGGCGAGGGCGATGGCGAGATCGCGATCGAGGACGTTCCGATCGAAGATCGCGCGTTCATTTTTGAATGGGCGTGCCGCGCGCTCGGCGCGGGAGACGGAGCGCGGAATCGAGACGCAAACGAGGAGGGTGCGATCCCGGCGAACGGGATCGAGCGGTTTCGCGGGAAGCGATGAGTTTCTGCTGATTGCCGTGGCCGCGAGCCGGTTTGGCTGCCGACCGAGCCGAATGGTCGCGCTCGAAGACGCGGTGCTGGCGCTCGATTTCGATCTGGCGGCGGCGGCGCGGCTCGCGCGCTGGGAAAATGGCGGCGAGAATTCGAATGCGCAATTCGAGAATGCGTCCGGCGGCGCGAGCAGACAGGAACGGGCGAGAGAGCTTTTCTGGTGAGGCGCGCGGCCTGCTCAGGAAGGACGTCGCGACGGCGGTTGCTGATGTGGTTAAGATACTTGATGTTAAACTGACGCAAAGCCAGTTCGACGCGTTGGTGGATTTTGCTTTCAACGTCGGGGGAGGGCGGCGGGGGCTCTTAGATTCGACGCTCCTGAGAACGGTAAATGCGAGGGGGCATGTGACGGAGCGCATGTTCGCGGAGTGGGACGAAGCTGGTAAGCCGCCCCGCTAGAGCAAGGGGCTGTACAGGCGGCGGGTTCTTGAGTGGAACATGTTTGAATACGACGAATACGGAGGTGCGCTACGAAAACCATAGCTTACGTTCTGCTGCTTGGGGTGGCGGGCGCCAGCGCCGCCTGTGCGTCGCCGCGCGCCAGGGTCGCGCGCACGCCGCCGCCGTCGGTGTGCGGGCACTGGGTGGTCGCGAAGGTGATTGCGACTTCGAACATTCAGGCCTCGCCAAACAAGAGTTTTCTGGGCGAGAGGGCGACGTACCTGGCCTCGAAGGCGCAGTTTGGCCGTCGGTTTTCGTTTTCTCACCCGCTTTACAGGGAGAGGCTGTGGTCGCGCGCGGCGTTCCGGCACGCCTACGTGAGCGCCAGGGAGTTGCGGATCAAGGGCGAGCGAGTCGCTGAGGTCGACGTCCTCGACCTTCACAACAGGCACTTCTCCGATGTCGGCGACGCTCTGCTCGTCCGTAACGGGCGCCAGATTATTACCCTATGGAACGGAGTCTTCTATGAGCTCAACCGAGTGGGGGCTGGGTGCGGGAAGTGAGCGATGGCAGAAGAAAGCAACCTCCTCTTCAAAATAGTTGGTGACCCCGAGGGCGCGGAGAAGAACATCCGCAAGTTTCAGGAAAGCTTCAGGCGAAGCTCTTCGGCGATGCGGCCGGGCGGCGCGAAACGGGCGATGGCCAACGGCATGGGTTCGATGGGCATGATCGCAGGGCTCGAGGAATTTACCCGGCGCACGCGCGCGAACTTCGAGCAGCTCAATGAGATGTTCCGCCAGCATCAGGAGGTCGCGGACACATGGCGCGCGCACGTGACATCGGCGTTTCAGCAAGTGCTCGGCGTTTCGCGGCCGGTGCAGATGCAAATGCTCGATGGATTTACGCGATTCGATACGGCGCTCGCTCGCAATGCGACGACGGCGCTCGTTTACGGGCAGAACATCGGCGTGGCGATGGTGAAGGCGATTTTCGAGACGGCGGAGGGATTTGCGATGCTCGCGGTCGGCGATTTCCACGGCGCGGCTTTAGCGTTCGAGTCGGCAGCGCTTTTCGGCGCGGTGGGCGCGGCGGTGATGGCGGTGGGCGCGGCGATTCCGGGCGGCAAAGGCGGACATGGCGCGGCAAGCCCTTATGGACGCGCGGGCGGCGCTGGCCGTAGTCGCGGTGGACACGGCGGCGGATCGGGATATGAAGATCAGTTTGGTGGCGGGTCGGGAGATTTCGCGCCAGGACTTGCGCCGGGAGCAGCGGCCGCGCAGCCGGCAATCATCCTGAATTTCCACGGGCCAGTGTACGGCGGGAAAGCGGGCGCGGCAGAGATGGCAGGACATATTTCGGATGCAGTCGAATCGGGCGCGGCAACGCTTGTGGCAACGCGCTCGCAGCAAGGCTCGCCGGTGGGACACTGAGGGATCGTAAATTTGAAATTTGAGATTTGAGATTTGAGATTTGAGATTTGAAATTTGAGATTTGAAATTTGAAATTTGAAATTTGAGATGCCGGGTGAAACGAGATGGGCTGGCCGCAAATTACATGGACGGATGGAACGACGACGAACACGCTGGCGTTCACTTATCCGCCGACGCACGTTGCCGCCTACAACGCGGTCGCCAAGCGGCACGACAACGTTTCAAGCTCTGGCGTGCGGGAATCCATCCTCGAGCGGATTGACAATTTCCTCGAGATTGCGATGGCGACGGTGCTATCGGGAGCGGATGTTGAGAACTGGAACAACTTCATGCAATTCGCGCTGGCAGGAAATCAGTTTCAGTACTATCCCGACAGCTCGCTTTCCAGCTTCACGAATTATTTGCTCGAAGACACGACGTGGCAAGCCGCGTATCGCGCTCCGGGATTGTATCGGTTCAAGCTGAAGTTCAGGCAGGCGGTCGCGTGATTGAGGCGAATCAAGCGTGGCTCGCGCAATTGAATCAGGCGCAGAAGCAGCCGCTCTATGCGCTCGAAATTCAGGAGCTTGGAATTATTCTCGTGAGCTTCGATCCGAGCGTGCTCGCGCCGCCGGGCGGCTACGGCGTGCTGGGATATGGAATCGGCGGATATGGGCAGTAGGAGGAAAACAAGATGGCCCTGATCATTAAAATGCCGCTCGAAATCGAGAATTACTCCCTCGACTTCAGCGCACGGCTCGGAGCAGGCGAAACGATTACGCTCGTTTCGGTAACGAGCGTCAACATGGCGACGGGGGCGAGTTCGACGAGCGAGATCGTCGCTGTGACGCCGGCGGCGACGGTGAGCGGAACGGAAGTGATTTTCTGGTATCAAGGCGGCGTGGTGGGCGAAGAGCACATTATCACGGTCGAGGTAACGACTTCGCTCGGGCGAACGCTCGAAGAAACCGTGGACCTCGCAGTGCGCGAAGAGGAGCAGTGAAAGACAGTCGGAGCGAGGAGCGCAGGTGCCAAGTTTAGCGACATATTGGCCGGGGAAGTTTTGGGCGGACATCACGCGAACGCTCAAATGGCTCGAAGGGCAGCAAGGGCCGCAAGTTTCCGACTGGCTGGCGAACGCGCTGATTACCGCAGGGGCAACGAGTGCGGCAGTGACGGCTGAGCCCGCTTCAGGACTCTTCGAATGCGGAATCGAGTCACTCGTGAATTTCGCGACTGGACTGACAGCTTCAGGCGCGCAGAAATCGCCTTTACCGCAGACGAACGTCGAAAACATCGTGCTGGCGCTTCCACGCGGACTTTTTCCCGACGCGCAGCAAGGGCCGGACGGCTATCCCATCAATTCGAGTCCCATTCCAATGCCCTGGGGCGGCTTGCTCTGCAACTCATTCGAAGTGACGGCGGAAATGATTGCAGGCGAAGAGGCGCTCCTCTACGACGCGAACTCAAACGTGATTTCCGCAGGACCGCCGCTCACGGCAGGCGTGATTGCGAAATGGTGGCCAGGAACGCGCTTCCAATTCGGGCAGATGATTGTGGATACGAACGACAACACGCAGATGGCGCTCGTTGACGGCGTGACGTGCTCAGCATCGGCGCAAGGCTGCGGAAACAACAACAACGCTCCCAACTGGCCGGCGACGCTGGGCGCGCTGACCGGCGATTACCAGCAAGTTTGGAAGCTGATCTCGCTGGGCTATAAATCCACGGCGCTCGTCGTGCGCGGCTGGTGCTTCAACCTCATCAATCCTCGCGCGAATTATCGCGTCGATGTTTTCAGCCACACGGACGTTTGGTATTACGAAGGCAGCTCATCGCTCTACGCGACGGCGCTCGGCGCAAACGCGCTGGCAAGCGCTGGAACGTTTTCCGTGGGCGGCGTGGCAGAGATCGCGCAGAGCGGCCTGATTCTCGCGGTGCTCTATCCGACAAGCGTTCCAGCGCCGGCAAGCGGATGGTACGGCTCAACGATTCCGGCAGGCTGGGTTGCGCATTCGAATATGGGAACGGGCTACAAGCTCGAGAATTACAAAGCGCAGATTTACGTGAAGACGGACATCGAGTATCTCGAGGAAGACAACATTCCGCTGATGGTTGAGGCGGATGAATGGCATTGCCGCGTGGGATCGAGCGTTTGGGACAATCCAACGGGAACGCCGACCGTGCACGTTCTCTACAACGATCCCGTGAACGGCTGGACGGAAGTGTATAGCTCGCTCCAGGCGGATGCCGCTTACGCCGGCCTCGTGCGGGGATCGGTGGTGCCACCCTCCGATCCCGATTACGTTCCGGATCCCGGCGCGACGAATGCCGACGTGATTCAGAATCGAAGCTGGATTTACGATGACGGTCTCGCGCTCCTGGTGTTTACCGCCGCAGGCGCTTATTCCTCGGCGCAAGCGCTTCAGCAAAACATCCACACGATTTTAGAGAATCCCGGCTTCATGCCGAATACCGTGCTCGAAAACGAGCAAAACGGGACGGCGAACTGGTCGAAATCGGATGCCAGCGCGACGGTCGCGCTGATTTCCGCGTCGCTGGCGAATCCGCCGGGGCTTTACGGCGGAAGCGTGATTGAATTCGAATCGGCAGCGGCAAACGATTACTTCACTTTCATTGGCGCAGGGCTACCCGACTCGACCGACTCAATTCTTGAATTCCAGTTTGCCGCGGCGCAAGCGATCGTGCAGACCTGGCAGATGGACGTGGGCGTCACGACGGCAAGCGGCAAAGTGACGGACATCCAAATCACCGACGCAGCCGCCGGGAATCCTTCGCTCAGCGGAACGACGGTCATCATTCCGATCGGGAATTCGAACGGCGAATGGCATTGGGAAACGGTGAATATCGGCGAGCTCGTCACATCGCTTGCGGGCGACACGCTCACGAAGATCAATTCCTTCAAGCTGACGCTTTTGAACGCTTCGCAGATTTTCTATCTGTTCGATTTAACCGTGGGAGGGCCACAGCCGGCGGGTTCACTCGATTTCTCTTACGACGTTTACAACGGCTCGGTAGGGGACGTTTATCTGCGCACCGGCTCGATTGCATGGATCGTTTACGGCATGGCAGCCTACGCCGCGCTGACGCAGGATTACACGTTCCTTCCCGACATGGTTGCAATCATCAATTACCTGCTCACGCTGCAATCGAAGGATGCAGACCTGCGGAACGGGCTTTTCTACGTGGGCAACGGCTACTACGATTCGAATTACACGTTTCATCCAGGGCCAATCACCACCTGTTCGATGGAGCACAATCTCGATTGCTACTTCGCTTTCAACCTGGCGGCGCAAGCGCTCGATACGGCGGTGACGCAGCAATCGAAGACAGGCGCGATCAGCTCCGCCACAGCGTCAGCCTGGACAGCGCTCGCCACAACGCTCGAAGGGGTGGTCGCCACGATTGCGGAAAATCTGGTGACGGTGATGTATTGCGCGCCGAGCGCTTCGGCGTGGGCGGCAAACACGGTTTACGCGATTGGAGCGCAGATTCAGGATGCCGCCGGGAATCAGTGGAAATGCGTGGTCGGCGGAACATC
>JAKASG010000015.1 GCA_021828285.1 Acidobacteriota bacterium
CGGGTGGCGCGGTCGCGCTCATGGTTCGCGCGGTCGCGTTGGAGCCTGGTGCGGCGCAACTGGATGCCCTGCATCACCACGAAAGCTCCGAGAAGCATCACCAGCCCCGCCGCGGCCGCCACGCCGAGGCGGTGACGGCGCACGTATTTTTGCAGGCGATACCCGGCGCTGGCCGGCCGGGCCACGACCGGCTCATTATTGAGATATCGCGTCAGGTCGGCAGCCAGCTCCGAGGGCGTCCCGTAGCGCCGGGTCCGGTCTTTTTCGAGCGCCTTCATGGTGATCCAGTCCAAATCACCGTGAAGCAGGCTCATAAGCTGCCTGGGTTGCACCCCCCGGTTTACTGCGTTGGCCGAGGACGACTTGTTCCCCACTCGGATTTTAGTGCTCGGCCGTGGCGGTTCAACTTCGCGCACTTGCCGTAGCACTTCATGTAATCCTTTCTTTGGGTCAAACGGCAATGAGCCGGTCAACAGAACGTAGAGCACCACGCCCAACGTATACACGTCGGTGCGCGTGTCCACGTCCTGCGCGCCGGTGTCCGCTTGCTCCGGGCTCATGTATCCCGGCGTGCCGACAAATAACCCAACCCGCGTTAACACCGTTTCGCCTTCGATCGGCGCCGTGGTAGCTTTGGCCAGTCCGAAGTCAATGATGCGAGGGACCGCTTTGCCGTCCATGTCCACCACCAGGATGTTCGCCGGCTTCAGGTCGCGATGAATGACGGCTTTCAGATGCGCGTGCTGCACCCCCTCGCAGACCTTGATGAATAGCTCCAGCCGTTCCCGGATATTCAGCTTTTTCTGATCGCAATAATCGGTGATGGGAACACCCGGCACGTACTCCATCACAAAGTAGGGCTGGCCGTCGGGCGTCGAGCCGGCGTCAAACACCTTGGCAATCGAGGGGTGGTTCATGATGGCAAGCGATTGCCGCTCCGCCTGGAAGCGCTTAAGCACCCCTTCGTCGTACATGCCGACCTTGATGAGCTTCAATGCGACCTGGCGCCGCATCGGCTGCGTCTGCTCCGCCAGCCATACCTGTCCCATGCCGCCTTCGCCAAGCTTTTGAAGCAGCCGATAAGGCCCAAAGGAGATCTGTTCTGCTGGTGAGGAGCCAGTTGCAAAGCCGGCCGAAGGGGAGGGCGAAGCTAAACCGGAAGTATCGAGAGTCGCGGCGGCGAGAGGATTCACCAATGCCGCATCAGTCAGGAGGGCCTTTTCCTCGGCGAGGCCTTTGGCCGCAACCTCTATCGCCGGCGCTTCAAGGAATTCATCGTCCTTCTCGTGTTGCGCCAGCAGCGCTTCCACAGCCCGCCGCAGTGCATCGTCACCGCCGCAGGCTCGTTCGAGAAAGGCAGCCCTCGCGCTCTCTTTCTCCTTGAGCGCGGAATAGCACAAGCTCTCGATTTTCCGCCAACGCTCAGGCTCCATTCAGGCTTTCCCCGCTCAGCTCCAGGCGCAGCCAACTCTTGGCCATCTTCCAGTCGCGCATCACGGTGTCGCTCGAAACCTTCAGCACCTCAGCCGTTTCCTCCAGATTGAGCCCGGCGAAAAAGCGCAGTTCCACCACTCGGCTCTTGCGGGGATCAACCTTGGCCAAAGTGTTCAGTGCGTCATCCAGGGCGGCGAAATCCAAGTCCGTCGTTTTCGCGGCGTCCAAAGCCTCATCGAGGCGAAGCGGAGGGGTCTTTCCGCCCCGTTTCAAGGCCCGGCGGGACCTGGCCCAATCCGCCAGAATCCGTCTCATTGCCTGGGCGCATACGGAAAAAAAATGAATTCGATTTTGAAAATTGGTATGCGAGGCATCCACCAGCCGAAGATAAGCCTCGTTTACGAGCGCCGTGGTCTGAAGTGTGTGGCCGGGCGCCTCGCGCGCCATGTAGTACCGCGCCATGCGGCGCAGCTCGTCGTACACGATCGGCATGAGTTTATCGAGCGCGCTCTCGTCTCCGTCGTTCCATGCCTGGAGAAGTTGCGAGACCTCGCTGCTGGACGACCCTGCCAAAGAAACCCCTCGCTGGTTCGCTGTGAGTCTAACACATTAATTCTAAACGTGGTTAATTAATTCCCATCAACGCCGGCATTAGACTTCTTCATGCCCTCGGCTGCTTTGACAAAATAATTTCTCTACTCTTGCGGTTTTTCATCTCCCGTTTCCGCTTAACCAAGTAGGGGAGGCATAGGCCTGACCCGGATTTAATACCAGATTGGAAATCAAATCTCGAAATTCGGAAAGAATCAAGGCGAAGACAGACGGCAAGTAAAGGGCTGGTTGATCGTTTGACGGAGCGAATCCCGACGGTCGCTTCCGTGCTGATGAGAATCCCGTTTCGTCGCAGTCACGGAAGCGTGCACTGCCGAACGCTATACAAAAGGAGAGTTACAATGAACCGAAAAATTGAAAGCGTCATCCTCGCATTTTTGAGCTGCCTGGCTCTTTGTTTCCTTGCCAGTTGCGGCGGCTCGGGGTCGAACCAGTCAACTCCTCCCCCTCCCCCCACGGTGGCCATCACGGCGACGAGCGGAGGCGGGCAGAGTGCGGCGGTCAGCACGGCTTTTGCTAATCCACTGGTCGCGACGGTAACGTCGAACGGTTCGCCCTCGAATGGCGTGAGCGTGACCTTTACCGCTCCCGCTTCGGGAGCCGGCGGCGCCTTCACCGGCGGTAGCGCAACCGACACGGAGACGACCAATTCCAGCGGCGTGGCGACCTCACAGGTCTTCACCGCAAATACTACAGCCGGCGCTTACAGCGTGACGGCTGCGACTTCGGGAACGTCCACAACCGCCAGCTTCGGTCTGACCAACACGGCCGGACCAGCGGCAAAGATCACTGCGACTAGCGGAGGCGGGCAGAGCGCAGCGGACGGGACGGCGTTTGCCAAACCGCTCGTCGCTACGGTCACCGATAGTAACAACAACGCCGTTAGCGGCGTTTCTGTGACTTTCACGGCTCCGCAATCAGGCGCCAGCGGCACCTTCGCCGGCGGTAGCGCGACCGACACGGAGGCGACCAATTCCAGCGGCGTAGCAACCTCATCCGTCTTCACCGCCAACTCAACGGCCGGCGGACCCTATAACGTCACGGCCACCTCGGCGGGCTTGACGCCGGTCAGCTTTAGTCTGACCAACACCGCCCCGGTTGCATCAACCACCGCCGTCTTCTATCTGAGCGGACAAGAAATACCCAACGCCAACAATGGAAGCACGATTAGCTATTATGCCGTCGCTGGGTCGGTGCGAATCGACGCCAATGGCAATGTCCTTGCCGGTGAACAGGACTATAACGACGGTGACGGAGTCACCTCACCTCAGCCTTCCGGCGACTCAATTACTGGCGGCTCGCTCACTTTGAGCAGTGCCACCGGCCAGGGAACACTCACCCTCATCACCAACAACACGAAAGTGGGCGTGGCCGGCACCGAAACCCTCGGCGTCCAGTTTGCCAATCCCAAACACGCGCTCATCATGGAGTTTGATGGCTCGGCAACCTCCAGCGGAAGCATGGACGTGCAAAACATGGGCACGCCCAGCGGTAGTTTTGCCTACACACTTTCGGGCGTGGACAATTCCCGTCCCTATAACGCCTCCGCGAGCGGTGGCGTATTCGCGGTTACAGGTACAAGCGTGGCCGGTGTCGCCGACCAAAATGACAATGGAACGGTGACGCTCAACCAGGCTTTCACCGGAACTCTCTCGGCGGCGGATGCCTTCGGGCGGGGCACGCTCACGATCGCCGGCAGCACCAATCTGACTAACTATTACATCGTGGGCCCGGAAGCAATACGTCTGATTCAGGTGAATACGAACAGTGCCTCTGTCGGTTCCGCGTTCGGTCAAGGCGCCGGCGGCTTCACGAATGGATCGCTCGGGACCTCCGTGTTGGCTATCCAGGGCAACCCGTTCAGCAATGAGAACGGCGCCCTGGCGCAGTTTTCTACGAGCAATCCAGCGTCCAACCCCTCCGACTTCACGGGAGTGGGAGACGACAACGAGTTGGGGAACGCGGTTCACAGTGCGCCGGCCGCGCCGTTTTCAGGGACCTATTCCATTGCCAGCAGTGGATACGGATCCATGACCTTGACCAGCCCGCTGGGAAGCGTCGACAAGTTACAGGTCTATATGACCGATCCCCTTCTCAACCTCAACGACCCGAATAACACGAGTGGCGGAGGAGGGGCTCTGGTCCTCGACATGGACCCGCTTCTCTTCGGCACCACGGGAGTGATCGTTCCGCAAACGGATACCTCAATCGCCAGCTTCACCGGCAAGTATGCAATGGGGGCGCAGGATGGCAATAACTTCGCAGCGTTGGCAAGCCCCAACTGCACCGAGTGCGAGTTCGACATGATCGCGCAAGGAACGGTTACTGGTGGTGTTTTGAGCGCAACTGGAGACGTCAGCGATCCACTCCATACTCTGATGACCGGGACCGGGCTCTACGCCGGTTCTACCTTCAACGGAACCCCGAGCCCGGACACAACCCACCCTGGGCGCTATTCATCGTTTCCTCTCGGGGCTGTGATCAACAGTGTAGCGGGAACCTTCAACGTGGTTATCTATCAAGCCAGCGGGGGACAGTTGTTCTGGCTTGACGTTGATTCCAATGGCGTGTGGCTGGGACCTCTGGAGCAACAGGGTTCACTGACTGGGCTTCCCGCGGTTGCATTGCCCGCGGCCAAGCCGAGGGTGAGGCGTATTCCTTAGCGGGCCCGGATCAAGGGCGAAGCCGGGATCATCCTGGTTTCGCCCTGAATCACCGGTTCCTTTCGTGGCGCACTTCGGTGCGCCACTTTTTTTATGTCCCGGCGGAGCGCCATGCTCCTGGGCGCGGGGGGATGGGAGAGGTTCATCGCGATCGTGATCCCCGGCTTGATCGCGATGTGGCGCTGAAAGTTCCTTCCGGAGCCTTTGCCGCCGAACTGCAGCGCATCGCGCGCATAGAATCTGTCCGCGATTCCAGTCAATCTCAAGAAGGAGGTCGCCGTAGTGCTCGCCTTTGAAGTCGGCGAGGAACAGCCCCTGACCTGACGGATCGCTGAGGTCTGACAGCATACGCGCCGCCAGGTTCCTCATCGGAGGATTGCCCTTCGACGCGTTCGCCCGCCAGGCGTTGAGGGCTCTTCTCGAATTTCGCCTGCGTCCGTGTGAGCGCCTGCGCCGTCGCGTGCGCGTTCCCATTCGCTTGCACGCGGACTAACTTCCGGAGCGCGCTCCACGTGTCGTTCGTGAAAAAGAAGACCGCGCTTTGGAATTTATCCACCAGCTTCGGGCCGCCGGTAAAGCGCACGATCTGGTGCTGATCAACCGAGGTCGGGGGGTCAAGCTCGAACGTTCCGCTGCCCTCGAAAACCGCCGCCACCACGCGGCCCGCAGAGTGGAACGAGGCGTCGAACAGCGGGCTGGCACGGAATTCGCCGCCTGAAAATTCCGGGCAAGATCCCGCAAGGGAGATCAGGCCAGCCGGCGATTCGTTATTGCCCGTTCCTGAGGGTTGCTGGCGAAATCCCAAGCGAACGAGATAAGCACGTAGTCTTCTGCACGCCAGGCTTTTCGGACGGGGGTTCGACTCCCTTCACCTCCACCAACTCGCCACTCCTGTATCGCGGCGCCGCTCGCTATTCGCTGATGGTGCAGAGGACGCTGTGCGTGGCGTCCAGTTCGATCTTTTTGGGCCGGATTGGAAGCGTGATCTTGCCGGTTACGGTGCGCGACCCGGCGATGTTCATCATGCCCAAGAGCGCGAGCCCTTGCTTGAAAACGGCGTAAACCGGCACGGACATGCGGAAGCTGTCGGGGACGCCGGACTGGGTGACAGCCAACGTCAGCAACGTCTTGCCCCCGCCGGCGTTGCGCAGTTGGTACTTCAGATCGTAATGAGGCGCGCCTGTCCCATAGACCCATTCGTTAAAGAACCAGTTCATCGGCTGGTGCATGTGTTTTTCAACGATGCGCTCGAAATCTTCCGTCGAAGCGTTCTTGCCCGCGTAGGTGCTCACGTAATCGTGCATCATGGCAATGAAAGATGCATTGGGGTCCTTCGACCGGGGGTCTTCCATCAGCAGGCGGAGCATCTCGAGGACGTAAGCGCCCTTTCGGTAGATCAGGATGGTTGAAAGGTCGGGATCATGGTAGGTATCCGCCTGATAATTCAGCCAAAGGGGCGCAACATCAACGGGCCTCTGGCCCTCTGGATCCTTCGAGAGGAGCCACTTGCGGTCGAGGTCCCAAAAATCAATGTAGCTCTTCATGCCTTGGAATCGTACGATGTACTGTGCCGCGGAGAAATCCGCGAACCCTTCTGAAAGCCACTGGTCGTGATAGGTTTTCCAGCCCACCAAATGTCCCCACCATTGATGCGACATTTCGTGAACCGCAACCTCGTTGTAAAATTCGCGTTCTTCCGGCGAGCTGTAAAGCCCCAGCTCATTGAGCGTGGTCGTGTCGAGCAAGGAATCGTAAGGCAGGAAAATCAACATCGGCCAGCTCTGAGCGTATCCGCGGACAGGTTGCTCGGTGACGGAAACCGTTTTGAAAGGCAAGGGTCCGTAGAGCAATTTATAAAAATCCATCGCTTGCATGCTGATGGCAGCGGCGCGCTTGACACTGTCGGCGGTGTTGAACCCTCCGAATTCGATTCCAGTCTGCGCTTCCACGTCTCCCCCGCCGGGCCCAGCAGCCAACTGCGCTTGGTTCGCCGCCGCTTCAATCCCTTTCAGCTCGTCAGGTACTTCTTTGCCGCTATAGGTGGTGACGGTGAGATTATTGGCCGTCAAAGCAGAGTGGACAAAATCGCCGTAATTGAAGCCCGCCACGGGAAACGCGATGGGCGATTTCCATTCCGTAACCAGCTCCCGCCCTTCCTTCCTCGAACTGATCAAGTCGCCAGTGGCGATGAATTGGTATTCTTCCGGCGAATGAAAACGCAAATCGAACATCGTCCGGTCATCGAAGGCGCCGAAGCTCGGGTACCAGGATTCGCGCGAAGTCACGTAGTAGAGTCCGGTCCCGCGCTTGAAGATAATCCTGCTATCCTGGGTTGAATCTTCCTGGTAAGCAATCTTTACCGTGTATTCTCTGCCCGTTATTGCGGGCGCGGGCAGGACGAGCCACGGGTCGCTGTCGAGATCCCGCGCCTCCTGGATGAAGGATAGAGGCTTGCCAGCGCCGTCCGTGACGGAGGAAATCCTCAGCACGCCGTCGAGGTTGAGCGGCAGGACGCGCGGCGTTCCCTGGACGACCCGGAACTGCATCTCCGCTGTCGCCGCCAATTTGGGCGATATCCTGCTCTTTGAAATGGCGGCATCAATGGTTTCGTTCGAACAATGGATGTAGAGCGGAGTGGAGTCCGGATGGCGGTCCAGCTCATAGTCGGTCGCGGTGTGGAAGCCCGCCCACCATTCAAAATACTCGCCCAGGTGATAATGCAAGAGCATCACCTCATCGTCGTTGGATACTTGGGGCAAAAGAATCTGTCCGCGATTCCAATCGATCTCGAAAAGCAGGTCGCCGTAGTGCTCGCCTTTGAAGTCGGCGAGGAACAGCCCCTGGCTGGTCGGGTCGGTGAGGTCCGCCAGCATGCGCGCCGCCAGGTTCCTCATCGGAGGATTGCCCTTCGACGCGTTCGCCCACCAGGCGTTGAGGCTCTTCTCGAATTTCGCCTGCGTCCGTGTGAGCGCCTGCGCCGCCGCGTGCGCGTTCCCATTCGCTTGCACGCGGACTAACTTCCGGAGCGCGCTCCACGTGTCGTCCGTGAAAAAGAAGACCGCGCTTTGGAATTTATCCACCAGCTTCGGGCCGCCCGCAAAGCGCGCGATCTGCCGCTGATCGATTGCGGTCGGCGGGTCAAGCTCGAAAGTTCCGTCGCCTTGGAAAACCGCCGCCACCACGCGCCCCGCAACGGGCGCGGCAAAAGTGAGGTTGCCGCTCGTGAAGGTGAACGTCGCGGCATCGCGCTTGAAGACCACGCCTTCGGTCACGGCGCCTTGGTTGCTCCCTTGAAGCGCGCGAAGCTGGTGATAGACCTGAAGCAGTTCGGCCGAGGGTGCCGTCGCCAGGTCCTGCGGGCGCCCCGTGAGCGCACCCGCGCAGAGCAGGAGAATTGTCAATCCAGCTCTTAACCGTTTCATCGGAACGCCTCCCGCGGGATGTTTCAACCCCTCCCCGGAACTCAAGAATCCGGGCCGAAATCCTGTGAATTGCGCGTATCCTAGCGCCGCGCACCCGCGTTGTCAAAAGTATTTTCGGAGCGGCGTTTTTGCGTCCAGGCCGCGAGATGGCGGAAACAAAAAGGGCGGGGAACTGGTCCCCGCCCGTAGTTCTTGCCGATAGCTGAGAGCTGATTGCTTGCAGCTTCTCAGTACATTCCGCCGCCCATGCCGCCCGGAGGAGGTCCAGCGTGTTTATCTTCCTTGTCCGGGATCTCGCTGACCAGCGCCTCAGTGGTGAGGAGGAGCGAAGCGATGGAAGCGGCGTTCTGAAGCGCGGTGCGAGTGACCTTGGTCGGATCAATCACGCCGGCAAGATGTACTTGACTACATATGGGTCATATGCCATACTGCTGTTGTGAAATGGCCCGTCGATATGGCTGACGAGTTCGAGCCGGAATTTGACGCGCTGCACGAGGACGTGCGGACTGAGATTCTGGCGCTATCGCTCGCGCTGGAAGAATTTGGGCCACGGTTGGGCCGACCACGCGTTGACACGCTTAAAGGCTCTCGGCACGCCAATATGAAGGAATTGCGGTTCAGCGCATCAGACGGCGAATGGCGAGTGGCTTTCGCCTTTGATCCCAGGCGTAAGGCGATCTTGCTGGTTGCAGGCGACAAATCAGGCGGGAGCCAAAAGCGATTTTACCGTGAACTGATACGCAGGGCCGATGAACGTTTTGACGCTCATCTTGACCGGCGAAGGAAGGAAAGGGAATAGCAATGCCTATGAACATCCGCAAGAAGATTGCGAAATTGAGCGCCGCTCAGCGAAAGAAGGTCGAGGAGCGCGCGGCTGAAATTATCGCAGAGGAAATGAGCTTGCGTGATCTTCGAAAAGCCCGAAAACTCACGCAGGCGCGCGTCGCCAGGGCTCTCGGAATCAACCAGGACAGCGTTTCGCGCCTCGAACAAAGAAGCGATCTTCTGCTTTCCACACTCCGAAAGACGGTCAAGGCAATGGGCGGCGACGTGCGCATCGTTGCCCAATTTCCTGACCGCGCCCCGGTTGTGCTGTCCGACCTATCCAACGACGATTCGCCGCGTAAGTCTTCTCGGAAACTCTCACACGCTCGCGCGTAGACTGTCCTCGCCTGCACCGCTGTCACTGGGCAGACTCGGTGGCCAGCCCAATCAAGTTGCTCTATGAGGCCGAGCCGCTGTCACGGTCCGTGGGGGTATAATGTGGCGGGGTGGTGACCTTGCGGCCTGCATTAACCCTCCTCCTCGCGGCTTATCCACTTGCTGCCCTCGCAGTGATGATCGCTATCTCTCTGCGAGCGGTTCGAGCCGTGCAAAAATCAGGAAAGCCGTATGACGACGCGACTCTGGAGTCGTTCGCCGCCCAAAGGGTGACTTATGTTCATTTGATATTCTATGCAGTCATCGCGATTTGGTCCGTCGCTTGGCTCTACGGTTCGGGTACGGGAGCCGCCCAGTTGGAGCTCCGCACAAGCGGATGGCTGTCGAGCAGCCTTCGAGGTGCATTTGTTGGTATGGCTTGGCTCGGGCTATGGCTTTTGGCACGCCTTCTCGTGACCAACCCTCAGATGTCTGAGCGCGAAGTATTGGGACTTGGAGCCCCTTGGCCCCAGAAAATTGTTGTCTGGTTGGGCGGAGCGTTCGCGGAGGAGTTATGGCGAGTCACCTGCCTAGTGGGGCTGATTGGCGCGGGACTGTCCTTGAGTTCTTCTCTCGTCGTGTGTGCAATTCCGTTTGCGCTGCCTTCCTTGTCTCGCGGACCATGGCGGTCGCTCCTCGCGTGGATCGAAGGGATGACCTTCGGGGGAGTCTTCCTCTGGTTGCATTCATTCTGGGCACCGTTTGCAGCGCACCTCGCCGTCTATGGCGTGATGTTGTGGGGCGTGGGCCGTTACGCCGAGGAGCGAATGTCGCACCGGTTCGCGAAGCGCGGGCTTCTCAAATGCCCCGCGTGCGGGACGTCTATAGCACGAAGCCAGATAGACGCGCTCGGCCCGTTCCGGTGTCCCTCGTGTCGCGCGACACTGAGCGTTTCGACAGGCTACCGGAATGCTTTGCGCTTCACGGGTGGCCTTGCTTGGCTGTTTCTTTTCGGACTGAGCGGAATGATGTTTATGGGCACAGGAACTGGAGCCCTCGGCGTTTTTGCGACGATCGTCTTTGCATATGGGGCCTCAGCAGCCGCCCTAATCGCCGTCGGAGCTCTCTTTCCTCTACGGTTACAGCGAGGCGACGCGGACTTTATCCGCCTGGACCTTGGCGAGCGGTCTCCACCGCCCTCAAATCCTCCCAGGGATGCATAAGTCCCCGCTGCACCAGGCAACCCAGCGCGCACGCTGCCATCAGCCGCTCGAAATGTTTCCGTTGCATCGCACTCGCCCCGCCACCCCCGACGCCTGAATTGCTCTCGCGCACAGTGGCGTTTTTGCCTTGTCGCCCGTCCTACGTCCGCGCCGACCGAATATCAACCACAATGAAGCGCAAAGTATTTCCGAGTGGCGTTTTTGCGTCCAGGCCGCGAGATGGCGGAAACAAAAAGGGCGGGGAACTGATCCCCGCCCTCTTGTTCTTACTGACTGCTGACAACGGAAGACTGACGGCTTCTCAGTACATTCCGCCGCCCATGCCGCCCGGAGGAGGCCCAGCGTGTTTATCTTCCTTATCCGGGATCTCGCTGACCAGCGCCTCAGTGGTGAGCAGGAGTGAAGCGATGGAAGCGGCATTCTGGAGCGCGGTGCGAGTGACCTTGGTCGGATCAATCACGCCGGCTTCGACCAGGTCCTCGTACGACTCGGTTTGAGCGTTGAAGCCGAAGCTCGAGTTGGCGTTGGCGCGGACTTTTTCAGCAACCACGGCGCCTTCCCAGCCGGCATTCGCCGAGATCAGGCGGAGCGGTTCTTCAAGCGCCCGCTTGACGATGTTGATGCCGATTTGCTCGTCGCCTTCGGCCTTGAGCTTATCGAGCGCCGGAACGCAGCGGACCAGCGCCACGCCTCCGCCAGGGACGATGCCTTCCTCGACGGCGGCTTTGGTGGCGTGCATGGCGTCCTCGACCCGGGCTTTCTTCTCTTTCATTTCGGTTTCGGTCGCCGCTCCCACTTTGATCTGGGCGACGCCGCCGACCAGCTTGGCGAGCCGCTCCTGGAGCTTCTCGCGGTCGTAGTCGGAAGTGGTTTCCTCGACCTGTGTGCGGATTTGCTTGACGCGGCCTTCGATGGCGCTCGACTTGCCCGCGCCTTCGACGATCGTCGTGTTGTCCTTATCCACGGTGATCTTCTTCGCGCGGCCGAGGTCTTCGAGCTTGACGTTTTCAAGCTTGATGCCCAAGTCCTCGGTGATGGCCTTGCCGCCGGTGAGGATGGCGATGTCTTCGAGCATCGCCTTGCGGCGATCTCCGAAACCGGGCGCCTTCACCGCCGAGCAATGGAGCGTCCCGCGGAGCTTATTGACGACCAGGGTCGCCAGCGCTTCGCCTTCCACTTCTTCGGCGATGATGAGCAGCGGTTTTCCCGACTTCGCAATCTGCTCCAGAAGCGGCAGGAGATCCTTCATCGAGCTGATCTTCTTTTCATGAATCAGCACGAAGGGATCTTCGAGCACGCATTCCATGCGTTCGGGATCGGTGACGAAGTAGGGAGAGAGATAACCGCGATCGAATTGCATTCCCTCGACCACTTCGAGCGTCGTCTCCATCGTCTTCGATTCTTCGACCGTGATGACGCCGTCCTTGCCGACCTTCTTCATCGCTTCCGCGATGATGTTGCCGACCGTGTGGTCGTTGTTGGCGGAAACCGCGCCGACTTGCGCGATCATACCGCCCTCGACGGGCTTCGAGATTTTCTCAAGCTCGCCTTTGACGTGCTTCTTGCTCCCGTCTTTGCCGGACGTTTCGTCGTAGCCGCACACCGCCCGAACCGCCAGCTCGATGCCTCGCTTGAGCGCCATCGGGCTTGCGCCTGCTGCAACCGTCTTCGCGCCCTCGCGGAAAATCGCCTGGGCGAGCACGGTCGCCGTGGTGGTGCCGTCGCCGGCCACATCCGACGTCTTGGAAGCGACTTCGCGCACCATCTGCGCTCCCATGTTTTCGAGCGGGTCCTGCAGCTCGATCTCCTTCGCCACGGTCACGCCGTCCTTGGTGATCGTGGGGGAGCCGAATTTCTTGTCGAGGACCACGTTACGCCCCTTCGGGCCCAGCGTGACCTTCACAGCATCCGCCAGCTTGTTCACGCCACGCAGAATCGCCTGGCGGCTTTCTTCGCCGTGCACAATCTGTTTTGCATTTGCCATCTTTTCCATTCCTCCAAAATGTTTTTATGAGTTGCGACAGCTCCATGCTATCAGCGACCAGCCGTCGGCTTTAAGCGGGCGGCCGGAGCCATCATTGCCCAACCATCAGTTCCTTCGACGAGGCGCCACCGGGCGAATCCGGCTGAAGGCTGACGGCCGAGTGCTGACGGCTTTGGGTCATTTCTTTCCGGCGCCCGCCGCGTGTTTCGCGCCTTCGATGACGCCCAGGATCTCTTCTTCGCGCAGAATCAGATACTCCTGGTCCTCGATCTTGATTTCGTTTCCGGAGTACTTGCCGAACAGAATCCGGTCTCCAGCTTTGACGTCCAGGGGAATGAGCTTGCCTTCTTCGGTCTTTTTGCCTTGCCCGACCGCGACAACCTCGCCCTCCTGCGGTTTCTCCTTCGCCGAGTCGGGAATGATGATTCCTCCCTTCACGGTTTCTTTCTCTTCCACTCTTTTGACCAAAATGCGGTCATGAAGCGGCCTCAAGGTCATGTTTTCCTCCTCCTTATAGCTTGATCGCCAATTTTTGCCTGTCCAACCCCAATCCATCAGTTTTGAAGCCGAAGCAGACTTGCTGACTCTAAGTAATTCAAATCACTGCCATTAGTTCATTGCATTGGCAGATTTGAATCTAGCACTCTAAAGGTGCAAGTGCTAATTTACATGAAAAGCCCTTCCATTGTCAAGCGTTTCACGGCGCTCGGGGTTCGCCGAGTCCTGCACATCGCTCCGCATGATAGAATGTTTATTGAAGGACGAAGGCAATCAGATTCAAAAGGCAATGTCAAAAGTTCTGCCACTCGAAGAACTCGAAGCGAGCGTTCGGGATCTGAAGCGCGCGGGCAAGCGAATCGTATTTACGAACGGCTGCTTTGACCTGATTCATCCCGGCCACACGAGATATCTTTCCAAAGCGAAAGCTCTTGGCGACGTTCTGATCGTCGGATTGAACAGCGACCGGAGCGTGAGAGAGCTGAAGGGAGAGGGCAGGCCGCTGACACCCGAGGTGGAACGGGCGGAAATCCTCGCCGCGCTAGAGGCCGTTGATTTCGTCACGATTTTTGACGAGCCCACGCCGCAGAAATTGATTGCCCGGCTTTTGCCGAACGTGCTGGTGAAAGGCGCAGGGTGGAAGCCGGACGAGATCGTCGGGCGAATGGAAGTTGAGGCTGCGGGAGGGCGAGTCGTTTCGATGGCCGCCGAACCGGGCTTTTCCACCTCATCGCTCATTGAGGCGGCTTTGCGGGCTCCTCGTTAAGTCTTTTGTAGCTATGCCGCAGGTCACGAGGCTCTTCGACTCTCTTTTCAGTCTCCCGGCTTTTCAAGCGGCTTGCCGGGTGATTAAGGAGGGCGAAGTGCGGCCGGAGCGAATCGCGCTTTCCGGTCTGACGCGCACAGCGAGCGCTCTGCTGGCCGCCGGCCTGCTCCATAAGACCTCCCACCCCATCGTTTTGATCACTCAGGATAATGAATCCGCCGAGCGGCTTTCGAGTGCAGCCGCGTCGCTTCTCGACTGGATCGAGCCGGGCTTGGGAAGGTGCGCGGGCTCGCTGCCGGCCTTCGACGCGAGCCCTTATGAAAACCGCTCGCCTCACCCGGAAATCCTCGGGCGCCGCGCGGTCACGCTTCGCAGCATGGCGCAAGGGGACGTCCGGCTGCTTTGCGCGCCGGCGGCGGCTGCGCTCGGGCGATTCCGCAGTGCCGAAGGTTACCGTTCGCTCGCTGTCGAATTGAAAGCCGGAGAGGAACTCGACCGTGATGATCTGGCGCAGCATCTAGCCGCTTGCGGTTATGAGCGTGCAGAGCCGGTCGCGGAAATCGGGCAATTTTCGGTGCGAGGCGGAATTGTGGACGTATTTTCCAGCAACGCTTCCTGGCCGTTCCGAATTGAATTTTCCGGCGACTTGATCGAGTCCATCCGGGAATTTGATCCCGCAACACAGCGCTCGCTCGCGCCCGTCTCATCGGCGCTGCTGCTGCCGCTGCGCGAGCTGCCGGAGACTCCGGAATTCTTTCGCAAGCTGGCGCATGCGCTCCTCGAGCGCGCTCCCGGCCGCAAAGCGCGCGAGCAGGAATGGCTGCCTCAATGTGCGGCGGCTTTTCCGGGCTGGGAATTTTATGGCGCGCTCGGCGAGCCGCATCCGAATTCGCTCTTCACGCTTTTCGAGCGGCCGGCGGTGCTCTGGGACGGCCCCCTCGCTCGCCGGGAACAAATGCGGCTCCTGCGGGAGCGGTGGCGCTCCGAATTCGACGAGATTCGCGACGCGCTTCCTCCACGGCCGCGGCCGGAAGAGCTTTTTCTTGGCGAGGAAGATTTTGAACAGGCGGTTCGCGGCTTGCCGCAGATTGAAATGGACGAGCTGGTGATTGAACCGGCGCAGCGCGACGAGGATGCCGCACTCTCGGATTCAGGCGCTTCTCAATCGAGCGATGCAGCTTCGGTCGCCGGAGATTCGGTGCGCGTGGAAATTGCCAGGCCGACGGAAATCTATCAACTGCTCTCGCAGCCCGCTCCGAAGTTCCGAGGATCGGTGAAGGCGCTTGCAGAGGATCTCAAGAAGAGGCTCGAAAGACGGGAAAGCGTTATCCTTGTTTTTCCGGCTCCCTCCAAGGCGGAGCGATTGCTTGAAGTTCTCTCCGATTCGGGAATCCCATTTGAAATGATGAGCGCCGGCGACGGGGCTGAACATGCGGCAGGGTCTTTTCTGTCCGCCGGCTTTGCGAGGGTCGTGATCGCGGGGGGACGCATTGCCGAGGGAGTTGTCTTCCCGGAGGCACACCTTGCGCTGATTAGCGAGTTGGATATTTTCGGCGATTTCGCCCGCGCCGCGACGTACGGCCGGCGTGAGAAAGCCGCCGCATCGGCGTTCATTTCCGACCTGAGCGATTTGAAGCCCGGGGATTTCGTGGTTCATGTGGACCATGGAATCGGGCTTTATCAAGGGTTGCGGCAGTTGACGGTGGAAGGGACGCTGCGCGACCTTATGCTGCTCGCTTACCGGGAGGGCGCCCGGCTTTACGTTCCGCTCGAGCGGCTGGATCTGGTCGAGAAATACCGCTCGGCGAGTGAAGACGCGAAGCCGGAGCTTGACCGGCTCGGCGGGACAAGCTGGGCGCGCACGAAGCAGCGCGTTCAGAAGGCGCTGCGCGATCTGGCGCAGGACTTGCTCCGCCTCTACGCTGAGCGAAAAATGCTGGGCGGGGTCGCGGCCGGTCCGGATACGCCGTGGCAAAAGGAATTCGAAGAGGCTTTTCCGTTCGAGGAAACTCCCGACCAGCTCTCGGCGATCGAGGCGGTCAAACGCGATCTCGAAAGCGCCGAGCCGATGGATCGCCTCCTGTGCGGCGACGTGGGCTACGGCAAGACGGAAGTCGCCATGCGGGCGGCGTTCAAAGTCGTGCAGGATGGCCGCCAGGTAGCCGTCCTTGCGCCCACGACGGTGCTCGCCTTCCAGCACGACACGACGTTTCGCGAGAGGATGAGCGCCTTTCCGATTCGCATCGATCTCTTGAGCCGCTTTCGCTCCGCGGCCGAACAGAAGGCGACCGTTGCCGACGTTGAAGCGGGGAAGGTGGACATTCTGATCGGGACGCACCGACTGCTCTCGAAAGACCTTCGCTTCAGCGATCTCGGACTGCTCGTCGTGGATGAAGAGCAGCGGTTCGGTGTGACGGCGAAAGAGAAGCTCAAGGCGTTGCGAGCGAATGTGGACGTGCTGACGCTTTCGGCGACGCCGATTCCGCGCACGCTGCACATGGCGCTCGGCGGTTTGCGCGACCTTTCCGTGATTGAGAGCCCGCCGCGCGGCCGGCTCGCCATCCATACGACGGTCGCCGCTTTCAGCCCGAGCCTCGTCCAATCGGCCATCCTGCAGGAGATGGAACGCCGCGGGCAAGTCTATTTCGTCCACAACCGTGTCGAATCCATCGTGAGCGTCGCCGCCATGGTCCAGAAGCTCGTGCCGCAAGCGCGCCTCGGCATCGCCCACGGCCAAATGGGTGAGCGCGAGCTGGAGAGAACCATGCTCCGGTTCGTCCAGGGAGAATTCGACGTGCTCGTCGCGACCACGCTCATCGAAAATGGGCTCGACATTCCCCGCGCGAACACGCTCATCGTGAATCACGCGGAGCGATTCGGTCTCGCCGATCTTTACCAATTGCGCGGCCGGGTCGGACGTTCCGACCGCCGCGCTTACGCCTATTTTCTGGTCACGGCGGAGGAATCGCTCACGCCCATCGCGCGGCGGCGTCTGGCGGCTCTCAAGGAATTTTCCGACCTCGGCGCCGGCTTCCGCCTGGCCGCGCTCGATCTGGAACTGCGTGGAGCGGGCAACCTGCTCGGCCGCGAGCAGCACGGACACTTGAACGCCGTCGGCACGGACCTTTACGTCCGCATGCTTCAAAGGACGGTGGAGGAATTGCGCGGCGCGCCCAGCACGCCGGAAATTCGCGTGACTTTGAATCTCGGGATGGACATCAAAATTCCCCACCACTACATCAGCGACGAGCGGCAACGCCTGAAAATTTACAAGCGCATCGCCGCCGTGGACACTCCCGAAGAGCGCACGGAAATCGAAAACGAGCTGACCGATCGCTACGGCCCATTGCCGCTCTCGCTCCATCATCTGCTCGCGTATGCGCTGGTCAAGTCGCGCGCCGAAGCCCTGCTCGTCGAGAGCATCGAGCGGAAGGACGGGCAAATCGTTTTCCGCTTCAACGACCAGACCCCGGTGACGCCGCCGCAACTTCAGCGGTTTTTGCGCCGTCACAAGGAGGCTCGATTCCGTCCCGGCGGCGCCTTGCAAGTCGAGTGCGCCGGCGAGGACGACGCAATGCTGGTTCAGCTTTTCGGGCTATTGCTCGAACTCCAGCCTGCGGAGTAAAATACGGAGCGTGGGGAATTCAGCCTGCTTCCCGGGCGCGCGAAGGCGCCTGCGGACGGGCGGTTTGCGAGGGATGCCTTTGAAGCGGTTCAAATCTTGCGTAACGATTACGTTGTTTCTCTGCGGAACGGCCCTTTTCGCGCCGGGTATCGCCTCGGCGAGTACAGTGCTGATTGAAAGGATCGTGGCGCGCGTCAACAACGAGATCATTACTCAGCGGCAATACGATGCCCAGGCGAAAAATCTTCACGAACAACTCGCGCAGAAATATTCCGGCACGCAACTCCAGGACGAGTTTAATAAGCACCTGAAGAACCTGTTGCGCGACATGATTGACCGGGACTTGCTGGTCGAAAAGGCGCAGGACGATAACATTGACGTCACCGACCAGGTCCTCCTGCGTCTTGACCAGATCCGCCGCCGCTACGGCGTAAGCTCGCTTCGAGCCCTGCGGCAACTCATAGAAAGTCAGGGGCTGAACTGGGTCGACTTCAAGAATCAGATCAAGCGCGGTCTGCTCATGCAGCATGTGATTGAGCGCGAAGTGGGCAGCGACATCATCATTTCGCAAGCCCAGGCGCGCACTTATTTTGAGGCGCACAAGCAGCAAT
Organism: Acidobacteriota bacterium; assembly: GCA_021828285.1. Lineage (GTDB taxonomy): Bacteria > Acidobacteriota > Terriglobia > UBA7540 > UBA7540 > JAKASG01. The sequence continues at coordinate 17,979 of JAKASG010000015.1, forward strand.
TCCAGCAACCGGCCGGAGTGCATCTGGCGGAGATTCTGGTCTCGACGCAAAGCCACACGCCCGCCGAAGCCAAGAAGATTGCGGGAGAGGCTTTGGCGGCGCTGAATCAGGGGAAGCAGTGGCCGAACGTCACGGCTCAGTATTCCGACGATCCGAGCGCGGCGGATGGCGGCGACATCGGCTTTTTCAAGAAGGGAACCATCGTGCCCGCCATCGCGGACGCCGTCGCAAATCTCAATCCGGGCCAGCACAGCGGCATCGTCAAAACGCGATACGGATACGTGATCATCCAGTTGATCGATCGCTCGACCGGAGGCGTCCCGACGTTTGACAACGTCGAGCAGCAGGTGCAAGGTTACCTCTATAACCAGCAGATGGAAGACCATCTCCGCAGTTTTCTTTACAAGCTTCGCAAGGAGAGCTTCATACGCCTGGCGCCCGGCTTCATTGATACGGGTGAGGAGCCTCCTATTGAAATTGCCAGCAAGAAGAGGGGCCGTTAGCCGTGAAGGAGGTTTACGTTCGCGACCTCGAAAAGGGACGGCGTATTGAGTCCAGCTTCCTCGTCCGCCAGAAGACCCGCAAAATCGCCCGCAACGGAACCGCTTATCTCGACCTCGAACTTCAGGACTCGACGGGAGTCATTTCAGCCAAAGTTTGGGATGCGGAGAAGATGGCCACGCCCTTTGAAGCGGACGACGTGATCCAGGTCACCGGGCACGTGGAGGAATTCCAGAATGCTCTGCAGCTCACGCTCACCAAAATTGCGCGATTTGACGGCAGCCACTTTGACCCCACCGATTACGTTCGCCACACGAGCGAGGACATCGAGGGGATGTACACGTGGCTCGTCGGCCGGGTTCGCAAGGCGCCGGCCGGGCCGGTGCGTGTCCTGTTGCTTTCCTTGCTCGAAGATCCAGCCATTGCAGCGAAATACAAGCTTGCGCCGGCGGCCACGGACTTCCACCACGCCTATCTTGGCGGGCTGCTCGAACACGTCGTCTCGCTCGTCCGCCTGGGCGACAAAGTATGCGATCATTACCCGTCGCTTGACCGGGACCTCGTGCTTGCCGGACTGATCCTGCATGACCTGGGGAAAATCGAGGAGTTGCAATTCGAGCGAGGCTTGCGCTATTCAACCCGGGGACAGCTCATCGGCCACATCACTTTGGGGGCGCAAATGGTCCACGAACGCGCGCGCTCCATTCCGGATTTTCCGCCCGCGCTGGCCGACCGCATCGAGCACATTATCCTCTCCCATCATGGCCAGCTCGAGTTCGGCTCGCCGAAACTGCCGTTGTTTCCCGAAGCGCTCGTCGTCCATTATCTTGATGACATGGATTCAAAGGTCGCAAGCGCGCGAGCGCAATACGAGGCGGACAGGAATCGCCCGGGCGACTGGACGTCGCGCAACCGGGCGCTCGGCCGCGAGCTTCTGAAGCCGCTGGACGTTCCTCCTGAAAAAGATGGCGATCGCACCCCGTAAGCGGCGGCATGATCTTCCGCCGCTCGAGCTCGAATGCCTGCAAGCGCTTTGGGCGCTCGGCCAGGCGACTGTGCACGACATTCACGCCCGAATCCTTACCGATCGGAATCTGGCCTACACGACCGTGATGACGGTCATGGATCGGCTGGCGCGCAAGGGGATGGTCGAGCGCGAAAAGGACGGCCGGGCCCACCGTTATCGCCCGCGCCTCACCGAACAGCAGGCGCGCTACAACGCCGTCGAGAATCTCGTGACGAACTTTTTTCAGGGCTCGCGCGAGCAGCTAGCGAGCCACCTGCGCGGCGCATCGCAGGGCCGGGCAGCGAATACGCCCGCGCCTGATACGGCCAATTCTGCGCCCGTGAATCCAGATAAAGGCGGCGGAAGCGCTTCCGAAGAGATTGAGCCGTCGCTGCTGTGACGAGATGGGAAAGTCATTCGGGCTCGAGCGGGAAAGAATCCCCGCGTTTGACTGAAGTGCTCCTCGGAGTTTGAATCATGACCGAACCTGTCCCGCAAGCGCCGGTGGAAAATCTGTCGGCGCCGCTTTTTGAGGAAGCGATCGAGCGCATTATTCCGCACCGCTATCCGTTTCTTTTGGTGGATCGCGTGACGGAATTCGTTCCCGGCGTGCGCATCGAGGGCGTCAAGCTTTTTGGCGCCGGTGAAGAAGCGACCCGTGGCTACCTGCCCGGCGCCGCGCAGGTTCCGGGTGTGCTCCTCATCGAAGCGGTCACGCAGTTGGGCGCCATTCTGGTTCTCGCCCGGCCGGAGATGGCGGGGAAAATTGCGATGATCCTGCAGATTCCTTCGGCGAAAATGCTGCGCCCGGTCGCTCCGGGTGAGACGGCGCGCCTCGAAGCGGAAGTCGTCACATTGCGCGCCGCGACGGGCGAACTGCAAGGCCAGGTGAAGATCGAAGGCGATGTCGTGGCCACGGGCCGGATACGTTTTGCCATCGCTGACGCTTCGGCCTGGCTTCCCGGCCGCTAGCCGCGGCGCCTGGGGCGCGGGACGCTTCTTGCGCCGCGCCGCCTTTTCCTGCCACAATAAGCACCCGATGCCTTTCGAGCAGTTTTCCATCCGCGACGTTCAGATTCGTCCCGCGCACATCCTGGCGCCCATGGCGGGCATCACCGACACGGTTTTTCGCCGCCTCATCAAGCGCATGGGCGGATGCGGCTTGATCATGACCGAATTTGTTTCGAGCGAAGGCATGGTGCGCGGCAGCCGGAAGACCGTCCGTTATCTAAGCTACAGCGAAGACGAACGGCCCATCAGCGCGCAAATTTTCGGTGCAGATCCTGCGCACCTTGCCGATGCCGCGCGCCGGATCGAAGACATGGGGTTCGACCTGGTGGATTTGAATCTCGGATGCCCGGCGAAGAAAGTCGTGCGCTGCGGCGGATCGGGCTTGCTCCGCGACTTGCCCGCGCTGCGCGTAATTTTCGAGCGCATTCGCGCCGCAGTTAAAATTCCATTTACCGTCAAGATCCGCATCGGCTGGGACGATCAGGAAATTGTCGCGGTGCCCGTCGCCAAAATGGCTGAGGAGTCGGGCCTTGAAGCGATTGCCGTTCATGGACGCACCCGCCAGCAAGGTTACAGCGGCCGGGCGCGATGGGATGTGATTCGCGAGGTCAAGCAGAGTGTGCGGATTCCCGTGATCGGGAACGGAGACGTGATGAGGCCGGAAGACGCCGCGGCGCTTTACGCGGAAACTTCCTGCGACGCGGTGATGATCGGGCGCGGCGCGCCCTCAAATCCATGGATCTTCCGCCAAATGGCCGAGTATTTCGCTTCCGGCGTGCACGCCCAGCCGGGCGACCTCGACCGCTATCGGCTGATTCACGAATACTACAGCATGCTGATCGCCGAGGATGCGCCCGGCGCGATCGGCAAGATGAAGCAGTTTGCAAGCTGGTTCACGCATGGCGTGGTGAACGGCGGAGTTCTGCGGCATGCCGTGCAGAGCGCTCGCAGCCCGAGCGAAGTGGTCGAACGGGTAGACGAGTTTTTCGGCGGGCTGGCAAACTCTTCGCACATGCCGCCGGCATCTCCGGCGGGGGTCCCCAAGCCGGCCTTCGAAGCGGGTGCCGCCTCCGAGAGGGAAATTCCGGTTCAATGACTTACCTCTTATTCTCCTGCTTGGTGGTTGCCGGGGCTTTTCTTGGAGGGATGCTGGGTTCGTTGACGGGATTGGGAGGCGGAGTGGTTATCGTCCCGATGCTGGCGCTCCTCTTTCACGTCAACCTCCGCTACGCCATCGGAGCATCCCTCATTTCGGTGATTGCCACCTCGTCGGGCGCAGCCGCCGCGTATGTGCGCGACGGCTTCTCGAACATGCGGATCGGCATGTTTCTGGAAATTGCAACGACCGTCGGCGCCATTTTCGGAGCTTGGCTGGCAACTCGCGTTCCAACTTCAGGGATCGCCGTCGTGTTCGGGGTCATCCTCCTCTACTCGGTCTATCTTTCTTTGCGCAAACGCCGTGACTCCGTGGTGGCGCACAATCCCTGGTCGGATCGCCTCGGAATGAGCGGCTCATACCCGATCGGCCAGGGGGAGGATCGGAAGTATTCGGTGACGCATATTCCCGCCGGCTTCACGGCGATGTTTGGGGCAGGGACGCTCTCCGGACTGCTCGGTATCGGCTCGGGAGCGGTGAAGGTTCTTGCGATGGACAGCATCATGCGCGTCCCTTTCAAGGTTTCGACCACCACCAGCAATTTCATGATCGGCGTGACCGCAGCGGCGAGCGCCGGCATTTATTTGCGGAAGGGATATATTATTCCCGCGCTGGCCGCGCCGGTGTTGCTGGGCATTCTGCCCGGTTCGCTCGTGGGGGCGAAGTTGCTGCTTAAAGCCCAGTCGAAATCTCTCCGCGTGGTTTTTGCCTTTGTTATTTTGGCGCTTGCCGTCGAAATGATTTACAACGGCTGGATGGGGAGGGTCTGACTCATGCAAGCTCTCACAGACCGGCAAGCGGAGATGTTCATCAGCCGCGTTTTGCGAACGGGAGTGATTCTCTCGGCGGTAATGACCTTCGTCGGCTTTGTATTTTACTTGCTGCACCACTCGGGAGAGCTCGCCCATTACATGGCCTTTGCCCCTTCACGCGGCAGTTTTTATTCCCTTCCGCTGCTGATCCGCTTCGCTTTGGCCGCCAGGGCTCGAGCGATCATGGAGGTCGGAATTTTGGTGTTGATCGCCACTCCCGTAGCCCGGGTCGCGTCTCTGATTGGAGCTTTTGCTTTCCAGCGCGACCGCCTCTATATTGGCGTCAGCAGCCTGGTCCTGTTGGTGCTCTTGTTTTCCCTGGTTTTCATGAGGTGAGCGACAATCCCGTGCCGCGCAATAGATCGAGCGGACGCGCCGCGCGATGGGGCATCGGGACCCCGAAGCCCGCAAAGGAACAGGCATTTTGGGAAGATGAAGGCGTTCGCATATAATTGCAGAGTGGCGCGACCTGCAAACGAATGATCAGAGACACCGTGGCCACGCCGCATCGTCCGTTCTCGGCGGCGTTACCGCGCACAGGGAGTGAGGAATTTGGAACAGCGACAGCAGCGGCGAATTCAATCTTCCCTTCCGGTGCGCATCAGCGGCGTGGATGCGCTCGGCGAGGCGTTTGAGGAATCCACCGAAGCGCTCGACGTCAGCCGCCGCGGACTTTCTTTTCTCACGTCCCGTGAGATTCCCGTCCTCGCTTCGCTCACTGTGGTGATCCCCGGCCGCGGAACTCCTCAGCCGGGCGAGGGTCCCAGGGATTTTCTCGCCTCGGCCTGTGTTGTGCGCATGACCAAAGAAAACGAAATGAACCGTGTGGCGATCCGGTTCATTGGCGCGACCTTGCCGTTTTACACGCCGGAAACGAGTTAGGGACGGCGCTTCCCGCCCCAGCGACGGTCGAGGACAATCACCGCCTTAAGTGCTGTCCTCCTGGTTTCCATCAGGGGCCGACAACGATCAGCGTAAATGTGCCCGGCATGATCGTTCGCCGGCGGAAGTGTTCGCCGGGACGCGGCGGTTCGAGCGCACCGAATTTTGCCGTGACCAGATAAACGCGGTGCGTCGCCGGGTCGAGAGCCATGGTTCGCGCGCCGAGTTCGGTCGGAAGCTGCTCGACGACGTGGAACTTTGTTGGTGAATCCTCTTTCACAATTGTCAGCGTTCCGGAACCTCCGTTCGAGCTGAAGGCCAGCTCCGCTTCCGGATCGAACCGCGTGGCGTCCACGCCCGGGCCGATCGGCTCGGTGGTGATGACGTGGCCGTTGTTGGCGTTCATGATGACGAGTTTCTGGTTGTGGCAACCGGAAAAAAGAACGCGATGCTTTTGGTCCATCGAAAGCCCTGAAGGATGCTCGCCGGGCGCGAGCGGCCAGCGATGGAGAATGGCGAGTGTGCGGGCGTCAATCTCCAATTCCTCGCTTGTGCTTTCGAGATTGTTGTAAATGTGTCCTTCGCCGTCCGCCGCGGCGTATTCCGGCCTTCCGCCCAGGGCAATGGTCCCCACGACCTTTCCCGTCGCCGCGTCAATCGCGGTCGAGTTGTCGCTCCGACCGTTGAAGGTGAAAACGCGCTCGGTCACCGGGTCATACACGATGCAGTCGGGCCCTTCGCCCGTGGTCTTGACCGTGGCGGTCACCTTGAGAGTCTTGAGATTGAAGATCGTGACTTGATTCGCGCCGCCATCGCTGATGAAGCCGCGATTGAGCTTGGGCGCGAGCGCGATGCCGTGAACGCCGAGGGTGTTCGGAATGTCGCCGATCACTTTGAGCGTCCGCGTGTCGAGGACCATGACGTGCGTCCAGCGAGATATGAACAGGCGATGTTGCGCGCTATCGTCTTTCATGTAATCCCATCCGCCCTTGCCGCCGAGCACTATTTTCTTGATGACGTGATATTCCTCCGCCGCTCGGGCGGGAACTGCTTGTCCTTGGATAAAAACCGCTGCCATCAGGCAGAACAACCCTGCGACCTTTTTCATCTTCTCCTCCTCGAATCAGTGTACACATTTTTCCAACGATTTTGCGCCGGCATCGCCTTTCATTCATACGAGCGATGCTCGAACCCGGTTACAAAGGAATTCAGCCGCGGACGTTGCCGCTATGGGGCTGCTGAAAAGCTCTTTGGGATATCATTCTGAGGCCGGGCGTGTTTTGCCGTGGCGAAGAATCTGGTCCAGGTCTAACGGCCCACGAGGAAAGCAGATTCTTCGCTTCGCCCAGAATGACAGCGTCGAGCCCTTTTCAGCAACCTCCCAAAGGTCCGCTCGAAGGAGCGCCGATCGGCGGCCGGCCGGTCCGATTGCGCGGCGCCCCGAATCGGGAACGCGAATTGTCTCAAGCGGAGCCTTGTGTTCGTGGAACACGGTCTTTATAATACGCACCAGCGCGTTATGAAACTCACAGGAGAATCGCAAGCGTGGCTGACGTGGGTCATCAAGATCCGCTTCGTCATCATCACCTTTGTTTTCGCGATTGAATTCGCGATCGAGCAAGTCGTTCCTGCGCCTGCTTACGCCCGCGCGATTCCGAACCTCGGCATCGCGGTCATTTTCTGGTACATCCTGAATCTTTTCTTCCTCATTTACAATCAGCTCAACGGCGATTACCTTTTGCAGGCGCAACTCCAGATTTATTCCGACCTCGTGATCATCACCGCCATCGTTCATATCACGGGCGATCTCGACAGCAATTATTTCCTCCTTTACCCCGTAGCGATCATCCTGGCCACCATCCTGCTTCCTCGGGCGCGCGCTTTGCTGGTTGCGGCGGTCGCCTTTGTGCTGATGGGGTCGCTCTTCGAGCTTGCTTATCTGCCGAGCCTTTACCCGGATTTTGCCTGGCGCCATGCCACTTTCCGGATTCTGGCGACGACGTCGCAGCTCCCGGTGGATTTGGCGCCGCTCCAGGTCAAGATTTTCGCAAGCCTTTTCGGGTTCTTCGGCGTGTGGTATCTGGCGAGTTATCTTGCCGAGAGCTTACGCAAGACGGGCGCCGAGCTCGAAGTAAAAAGCGGGCAGGTGGCGAGCCTGCAGGCGTTCAACGAGAGCGTGATTCGAAGCATGCGCGACGGCCTGATCGCGGCGGACAACGAAGGAACGATTCTCGAAGTGAATCCCGCGGCAGCGGACCTGCTCGGCCATGACGCTCTGGAGATCAAGGGCAAAGCGATTCGCGGCATCCTGAGCGGCTTCGGCGACGGCGGCGCGCCGGGAAGCGAACGGCGGGAAATCGCCTATCGGCGGCCGGCCGGAGGTGAGCCGCGGGTCCTCAGAGTTTCCGTTTCGCCGCTGGTGATTCCCGAGAGCGGCGCGCTCGGCGCGGTTTACAGCATTCAGGATCTCACGGTCGAAAAGCGCCTCGAAGCCGAGTATCGCGCTAAAGACCGGATGGCCACGCTCGGGCGTCTTTCCGCCGGAATTGCCCACGAGATTCGCAATCCGCTCGCATCCATTGCCGGCTCGGTCCGGCTTCTGCAATCGCTTGCGGATCTCGACGGCGACCAGCATAAGCTGATTGACATCGTCAGCCGCGAATCGGAGCGGCTGAACAAGCTGGTTTCCGATTTTCTTGTTTACGCGCGCGGGCGCCCTTCCGAATTCCGGCAGGTGGATTTGGTGAACCTCGCCGGCGAGACGCTCACGCTCCTCGAGAATCATCCATTGTTTGGCAGCGACCATCGCATCGAGCGCCTCATCGGCGAGGAAACGATATTGATCGAAGCCGATGAAGATCAGTTGCGCCAGGTCTTCTGGAACCTCTGCGACAACGCCATGAAAGCGATGCCCGCGGGAGGTGTTCTGGGCGTGAAAATTGAAACGGAGGGTGCGGAGCGAGTTCGCATTTCGATTTGGGACAATGGCAAAGGCGTTTCCGCCAAAAAGCTCGAGCGCATTTTCGAGCCGTTCCAATCCGGCTTCTCCGAGGGAACGGGGTTGGGACTGGCGATCGTCTATCAGATTGTCGAGGCGCATCGCGGGCAGGTGCAGGTGGAATCGGCGCCGGAACGGGGAACGCGCTTCACCATCCGCTTGCCGCGATTCCAGCAGGCGCCCAAACATGCGGCGATCGAGGCGGCGCACCGTTTGTAAGGCTCGCGGCCGCTCGCGCGCCCGAGGGTAACGGCATGGCTCATTTGCTGATTATTGACGACGAGCGCTCCATTTGCCAGTTGCTCGAAATTGCTTTCCGCAAGCAAGGCCATGATGTGGAGACGGCATCCGACGGGCAGATTGCGAAGCGGAAAATCGAGTCGCAAATCTATGACGTCATCATCTGCGACATCCGTATGCCGGACATTTCCGGCATCGAATTGCTCGAATTCGCCCGCGAGACGCGCAATCCCGCCGCTTTCGTGCTGATCACCGCCGTCCCGAAGATGCCGACGGCCATCCAGGCGCTCAATCTCGGCGCCTACCGCTACGTCATCAAGACCGATAAGCTGGTCGAGGAATTGATTGTGGTGGTCGAGCGCGCGCTTGCCGAACTGTCGCTGCGCGAAGAGAACGCCCGCCTCCGCCGCGAGTTGCTCCGGGTCTTTGCCAACAACAACATCATCGGACAGAGCCCCAAGATCGCGAGCATCCTTGAGATGGTCCGAACCGTCGCGCCCACGGTGAGCACGATCCTCATTACGGGAGAAAGCGGCACGGGCAAGGAGCTGATTGCGCGCGGCATTCACGAAGCCAGCCTCCGCCGCGAGAAACCTTTTATCTCGATCAATTGCGGCGCTTTTCCTGAAACCCTCCTCGAAAGCGAGCTTTTCGGATACCTGAAAGGCGCCTTCACCGGCGCCGACAGCAATCACAAAGGCATCATTGAAGCCGCGAACGAAGGGACGCTGTTTCTCGATGAAATCGGTGAGACCAGCCTCAGCATGCAGGTCAAGCTGCTGCGCGTTTTGCAGGAACGGCGCATCCGTCCCCTCGGTGGAACCAAGGACGTGAGTGTGGACGTTCGGCTCATCGCTTCCACCAACCGCGACCTGAAAGCGATGGCCGCCGAGGGCAAATTCCGCGGGGATTTTTTCTACCGCATTAGCGTCATTCCGATTCACGTTCCGGCGCTGCGCGAGCGCAAAGAGGACATTGAGGTTCTGGCCGCACATTTTCTCCGCAAGTTCTCGCTCCAGATGAGCAAACCGATCCGCGATATTGACCCTCCCGCGCTCGAGGCGCTCCGCCGCTATGAATGGCCCGGCAACGTGCGCGAGCTCGAAAACGCCGTCGAGCATGCGGTTGCAGTCAGCGGCGAACGCGATACGCTTCTTCTTCTGGATCATCTGCCGGAAGCCGTGCGCGGCTACGTTTTCGCGGGTGAAAAGCAGGTGGATCTCCGCAAGGACGGATTGAACTTCGAAGCCCGCATGGGGCAAATTGAAAAGCAATATCTCGCGGAAGCGCTGAACCAATCGGGCGGGGTTCGCCGGCGCGCCGCGGATCTCCTGCGCATGTCCTACCGCTCCTTCCGCCATTACGCGAAGAAGCATGGCCTCTGAATCGCCCGCAAAATCCGGCAAGCTCCGCCGGAACCGCCGCTTCCCGCGCGGCTCACCGATTCAATCGAAGCTTCCCGACGCCGCCTCGCCGGTTTCGCGGCGCTATTCGCCCGGCCAGCGGCAAGCCGCAACCGGCCCCGCTCCTTTGTCCGCCCGCTTTTCCCTCGAAGCGATGACGAATCAAATCGTCTGCGGAGACGCCGCAAGCGTTCTAAGCCGTCTTCCCGCGAGCTTCTGCGCTTGCGCCGTCACGTCGCCGCCCTATTGGCACACGGTGGACTATGGGGTGCAAGGCCAGATCGGCCTCGGATCCTTCGAGAGCTATCTCGGCGCTCTTGACCGCGTGTGGGTGCAGATCGCGCGCGTGCTTTTGCCGAACGGCAAATTCTGCCTGAACGTGCCGCTCCTGCCTTTGGCCAAGGATGTTTCGCGAGCCCTCTTTGGCTCGACTCATACGCGCGTGCTGATGGATCTCTACTCGGAAATCAAGCATCGGATTGAGCGAAAGACCCCCTTGCGGCTGCTCAGCCTCTTCGTCTGGGAAAAACAAACCACCGAAAAGATGTTCGGCTCCTATCCTTACCCGCCAAATCTTTACGAACGCAATTACATCGAGTTCATCGCCGTTTTCGTCAAGCCGGGCGCTCCGCGCGTGCTTCCGCCCGAGGTCAAAAAGCTCTCGAAACTTTCTGAAGATGAATGGATGGATTTGACCCGCCAAATCTGGTGGATGTATCCGGAAAACGTTTCGCGCCTCGAAGGCCATCCGGCGCCGTTCCCGGAGGCGCTGCCGAATCGCCTGATCGCCATGTACACTTTTCGAGCCGCGCCGCCCGATTTCGCGGGCGATATCGTGCTCGATCCGTTTGCAGGCTCGGGAACAACGTGCGTCGCCGCGCGCCGCCTGGGCCGGCGCTTCATCGGAATTGACCTCAATCCTGATTTCTGCGCCTTCGCCCAAAATCGCCTCGCCGCAACGCCGCTCGACCCGCGCGTCATGCGCGGCCGCCGTCCGTGATGTTCCCGGCCTTTCCTATAGTATTATCGTGGAGATGGAAGAGGCGACGCCGGGGCAATCAGGCGAACCGTTGATCGAGTCTGGCGCGCAGGACCTCTCTGCGGCGCCGGCTGAATCGCCGGGCCATTTTCCGGTCAAGCTTGCGCTTGCGCTCACCCTCTGCCTCACCTTTCTCGCTTATTGCCGCACGCTAGCTTTCGGCTTCGTTTATGACGATCGCGGCCAAATCGTCAACAACCCTTATCTCCGCTCCTGGCATTACGTTGGCCGCTTCTTTACCTCTCAGGTCTGGAGTTTCAACGATCCGAGCGCCGTGGGGAATTATTATCGCCCCGTCTTTCTGCTCTGGCTGCTTGTCAACCGCATGGTTTTCGGCCTTCATCCCTTGTTCTGGCACTTAGCGAACATTCTGCTTCACGTGGCGGTGACTGCGCTCGCTTTCGTCATTGTCCGCGAGCTGGCCCGGGACAACATCACGGGAATCGTCGCCGCGCTCGTCTTTGGCCTTCATCCCATTCACGTCGAATCGGTGGCGTGGATTTCGGCCGATACCGATCCGCTCGCCGCTTTCTGGGTTTTCCTTGCATTCTGGGCATATCTGCGGTGGAGAAAGAATCCAGGCGTGGGATGGCTGGCCGCTTCGCTCGCGGCTTATACGTTTGGGATGCTTTCGAAGGAAACAGCGCTGGTTTTGCCGATTCTGCTTCTCGGCTACGAGTGGATTTGGGAGGACCGTTCGCCAGGCGTTTCCTGGGTCGTGCGCTGGCGCGCGCGGATTCGGAATTGGTTTGTGCGCTTGAGCGCGTTCGCCGCTGTTACACTCGTTTATCTCGCCGTGCGATGGCGCGCCCTGAGCGGACTGGGTCATGTTCTGACGCCGCTCAAAACCTCGACCATCGTCATGACCTGGCCGTCGGTTCTGGTCATCTATCTGCGGCGTCTCGTTTGGCCGTTTGGGTTGAGCGCGTTCTACGATGTTCCTTATGTGACCCGTCCGAGCGTAGGAGGGCTGTTGCTTCCGCTCGTGATTCTTGCGATCGTCGCGGCGCTCATCGTGATTTGGGCCAAACGCGCGGAGAAAAGTCACCCCGGCCACTCCCGGCTCATTTTTTTTGGTTGCGTCTGGATGCTCGCGCCATTGCTTCCGCTGGCGGATCTTGCGGTTCTCCCGAAGGACTCCATCGTTCACGACCGGTATCTATATTTTTCGTCGCTCGGATTTGCCTTGCTTGTCGCGCTCGCGATTCGCAGCATCCGGGGCGCGCGGAAAACGGTTTATGGCCTGCCGCCGTGGCAATGGGCGGCCGTTTGCGGCGCGGTCGCCATGCTCGGCGTGGCGACTTCCGTCCAGGGACAGTATTGGTCGAACGACCTTCTGTTTTACGCGCGCGGCGTCGCCGATCTTCCCAACAACAACATTTTGCGCACGAACCTCGCGAACGTGCTCGCTCAGGACGGCCAGTACGCAGAATCCGTCCGCCTATATCGCCAGGTCCTCGCCCGCGATAACGGCAGTTGGTCGCCGAACGATACCATTACGCACGTCAACCTGGCGAACGTGCTGGCCTTGAGCGGCCATGACGAGGACGCCATCGGCATCTATCAATACGTGATCGAGCACAACCCCTTCGAGTGGGACGCGAATTACAACCTCGGTTTCACGGACTATAAAGTCGGCCGCTTGAAGGAGGCTGAAAAATACCTTCGCCGCGCCATCGCGATCAATGACCTTCACGCCAACCAGTATCTTTATCTCGGATTGACGCTCCTGAAGCTCAATCGCGTGGGCGAAGCGGAAGCGAATTTCCGGCGCGCGATCCGGCTGAAGCCGAATGGCTTTGCATATCATCTGGCGCTCGGCCTCGTGCTCAACCTCGAAGGCAAGCCGGCGGAGGCGCTTAAACAGTTTCAGATTGAACTGGCGAATTATCCCGCGGAAACGGCGGCGCGCGATCAAATGCTCGCGACGGAACGGCTTCTTCACTCCGGCTCGGCGAATCCGCCCTCCGCTCGAAGCGCGGCCGGCCAGCCGCCTTCTCGGCCGTCTCCTCATGCGCGCAGCACTCCCGCGATGCAGGGTAATGGCGCTCGATGATCGGTCAGAAGGCGGATTCATCGGCTGCGCTTTCGGAGGGTGAAAAGCCGCCGCGCATGAGCCGGAAAACGATTCTTATCGCCCTGGGCGGAACGCTGGCGCTGGTTTTTCTCGCCTACCGCCAGGCGCTTCATTTCGGTTTCGTTTCCGACGACAAGTTCCAGATACTTGGCGATCCCTGGATCGCGTCGTGGAAATTCGTTCCCGCCTACTTCACGGGCCGCGCGTGGGATTTGATTCAGGGATATCACGGAGGGAATTATTACCGGCCTGTCTTTTTGCTCTGGCTTTTATTGAACTACAGTCTGTTCAAGCTCCATGCGTTCGGCTGGCATTTTGCGGCAATCCTCCTTCATCTGGCCGTGACGGCGCTCGTTTTTCTGCTGGCGCGAACGCTCACGCGCGATTCGGCGGCGGCGCTCATCGCCGCGCTCATTTTCGGCCTTCATCCCGCTCACATTGAGTCCGTCGTCTGGCTCTCGGGTGCGACCGAAGCGCTTGCCGCGCTCTTTGTGCTCGCGTCGCTGCTCTGCTATTTGAAAAGGCGCCAAGGCGGCGGTTGGCCGTGGCTCGCTGTTTCGCTCGTCGCCTTTGCAGCCGGCGCCCTCGCGCAGGAAACCGCGCTGATTCTCCCCGTTGTTATCGTAGCTTACGAATGGCTTTGGCGCGGGACTTCGCCCCCCCCATCGAATCCGTCCGGCGCAGCGCGGCGTTTTATGCTCACGCGCGGATTCTTGGGAGATTTCTGGCCGTTCATCGCAATGACGCTTGTGTACTCGGTCGCACGCTGGCGGGCTCTCGGCAGTCTTGGTCACGAGTTGGCCGGTGTTCCGCTCGCGGTGGTTTTCTTTACGATTCCTTCGATCCTCTTGTTTTACTTGAAGCATCTCGTCTGGCCCTTTGGACTGAGCTTGTATTACAAAACGGACGTTGTCCGCGCGCCGGATCTTCGGAATTTCTTTATCCCGCTTCTGGTCCTCGTTGCAATCGGGATTGGGATTTTCGCCTGGACTCGGCGCGAAGCGTCATCCGGGGCCGGGCAATCGCGCTCCGTTCTGTTTGCTTCCGTTTGGGCTTTTGCGTTTCTATTGCCCGTGCTGGATTTTGCCTTGCTGATTCCCGGCGAGGAAACCCACGACCGCTATCTTTATCTTCCTTCCGTGGGGTTTGCGATTGCGCTCGGCCTGGCGCTGCGCCGATTGAGGTTTCATCGGCCTGTGATCCTGGGACTTCCGGCGATCCCGCTTGCAGGCGTTCTGACGATCGCAGCAGCATACGGTATTTCCATTCCGCGGCAAGACGCCTGTTGGGCGAGCAACTTCGATCTCTACAAGCGCGCGTTCGCAACCGCCCCCGACAACGACACGGTCCAGCTTGGCCTGGCGATGAGCCTCCGCGATCGCGGCGAAGATGCGCGAGCGGTCGCGCTTTATCGGCAAATTCTCGCACGGCGTCCGGGAAACTCCCGCGCGGCCTACGGGCTTGGCTATACCTATTATTGGGAGGGAAATCCGCAGAAGGCGGCAAAGTATTTCGAGCGTACTGTTGCGCTCGACCCTTCAAACGCCGGCGGATTTTTCTATCTCGGCCTCAGTCTGTTGAAGCTTGGCCGGACCGCGGATGCGGAGGCGGCGTTTCGCCAGGCGATTCATCTCGAGCCGGATGGCTTCGCTTATCACCTGGCGCTCGGTTTAACTTTGAGCCTTGAAGGCCGTCTCGCCGGGGCGCTCCGGGAGTTCCGAGCCGAGCTTAGCAATTATCCCGAAGAAACCGCCGCGCGACGCCAATTGCTGGCCGTGGAAAATAAGCTGGCAGGGAAGAACGCGGAGGAACACCTGCCGTGAATCGGTCTGCGCGGCTGGTGAACGCCGCGCGCAACTTTCTTGTGTGTTAAAACAGGTATGGCCATGGGCGACAAACCGCCGGACGTTTCGGGACGCAAAATCTTCTGGTTGATGGCATTCACGCTGCTTCTCACGTTCCTGGCTTACGCCCGCGTCATCCATTTCGGTTTCGTTTCAGACGACCGCGTTCAAATCGTTGGCGATCCCTATATCCGCTCATGGAGTTATGTTTCCCGCTATTTCATCCGCGACATTTGGGACCTGAGCCAGAATGTGAAATGGGGAAATTACTATCGCCCCTTCTTTCTGCTCTGGCTTTTCGCCAACTATCATTTTTTCAAGCTCGATCCCGTTGGATGGCACCTCACAACTTTGCTGCTTCACCTTGGGGTGACTTTGCTTGTTTTCTTCCTCGCGCGCAAGATGACCCGGGATGCGATCGCGGCCGTCATCGCCGCGCTGATCTTTGGATTGCATCCGGCGCATATCGAGTCGGTGGCCTGGATTTCAGGCGTGACGGAGGCGCTTGCGGCGGCGTGGGTAGTGGGCGCATTTCTCTGTTATCTCAAATGGCGTGATAGCGGAGGCAGGATTTGGGCGGCTGCTTCGCTCACAGCCTATGTCCTGGGCATGCTTTCGCAGGAGACCGCGCTGGTCTTGCCGCTCTTGATCTTCGCCTATGAATGGTTCTGGCCGGAAACGTGGATGCCGGAACGAGGCCCGGGCTCGGGCACGGATTACCTCCGAGCGGCGCTCGCATTCGTGAAGCGAGAGCTGCTCGTCCTCGGCCCTTACGCGGTTTTGACCGCTTTATATCTCGTGGTTCGCTGGCGCGTGATTGGAACGCTGGGCTACATCATGACGCCCGTGTCCTTTTCGACCATGGTTTTCACCTGGCCCTCTATGCTGTGGTTCTATGCGCGGCATCTGGCCGCGCCGTTCCGCTTGAACCTGTACTATCACACTCCCTATGTCCTTCATCCGGGATTCCGGCAGTTCTACTTGCCATTGCTCGCCCTGGTTGCGATTGCAGCAGGCCTTTTCGCCTGGTGGCGCTGGGCGGCGCGCAACCGGCCGGCGGAAGCTCGGCTGGTGGGCTTTTCTTCATTTTGGATTTTTTGCTCGATTTTGCCCGTCCTCGACTTCACGGTGTTCAATCCGGGCGAAGTGGTTCACGACCGGTATTTGTATCTTCCTTCGGTTGGTTTGGCGATGCTTGCCGCGCTTGGATTGAGGCATCTGAAATGGGGAAGTGCTGCGGCTTTTGGCGAGCCAGTGGTACAGATTGCTGCGGTCCTCTCTATTGCCTGCGCCTTCGCCGTCACCGTAAGCCGCCAGGACAGGTTTTGGGCGACCGATGTCTCGCTCTACGTGCATGCCTTGAATGCTGTACCCAAATACGACCCGGCGGTGATCGAGCTGGCGCTTGCCCTGCGGGAAAAGGGTCATCCGCAGGAAGCCGTGGAGCTGTTTCAAAGCGTTCTTTCACGCCATCCCGGAAATCGCCTTGTGACCTACGATCTGGGCTACACCTACTACTGGATGGGCAACCTGCCGCAGGCTGAGAGGTATTTTCGGAGGGCGATCCTGATTGATCCGACCCACGCCGATGAATTTTTTTATCTCGGGCTGATCTTTTTTCGCCAGGACCATCTCCATCGAGCCGAGGCTGCGGTGCGCCAGGCGATCCGGGTTCGGCACAACGGCTTAGCCTATCACCTGGCTTTGGGAATGATTCTGATGAAGGAAGACAATCCTTCCGAAGCAGTCCATGAATTCAAGACGGAGTTAAGTTACCATCCTGGAGAAACGGCTGCGCATGGACAATTGATAGCCGCCGAAGCTGAGTTGGAGAAATCCAGGGCGAAAAAGTCGGATCATGCAGACCAGTCGCAGGCTCGCAAGAACCCTTGAAAGCAACCTGAAATGACCTGCCGTTCTCCGAAACTCCTGTCATCGTGAAGATGGACCAAGCGACATAAAATGTCACTATAAGTCAGCACTTATAGGCAAGAATCTACCATACGGCTATTCGCTCGTTATACGATGATTAGTTAACTTTAATAAACTCAATGTTTACAGCATGTTAGAATATATTTTGTCACTTGTAACGGTTGGCAGGGATGGAACTTGAAATGCACGATGCCAAGCGAGCCATTCGGGTAGGCACGGAATGGACAACCTATGAGGAGGAGAGATTTTATGAAGAGGAGTTCACGTGGCTTTTCGCTGATTGAGCTGCTGATCGTGGTCGCGATCATCCTGATTATCGCTGCGATTGCGATCCCCAATTTGCTCCGTTCGCGGATTGCGGCCAATCAAGCTTCAGCGGTGGGTTCGCTGCGGACCATCAACACGTCCGAAGTGACTTACACGACAACTTTTAACACCGGCTTCACCGACACGCTCGGTTACCTTGGGCCGCCGACGACCGGCACCACGCCCACGGCGACGGCTGCGGGTTTGCTGGATAACGTTCTTTCCGGAACGGCTACAGCGGGTGGGACCGGGACTGACGTTTCCTCGAAGAGCGGGTACAACTTCACGTACACACCGACCGACCAGGACGCTACGAGCCGCTACAACGGCTACTACGTAACGGCGAATCCGGTTGATCTGAACGTGACCGGCACCAACTTCTACTACACTGACGAGTCAGCGGTCATCCGTCAGGATAGCACCACCACGGCGACTGCTTCCTCAACACCTCTCGGCGGCTAACAGTTAAGACGGCGGTTAGCCGCAGTCGGGCTCCAATGGGGAGCCGCAAGGCTCCCCCTTTTTCTGAGTTGGCAAGGGTTTTGAAGCAAGGCAAGGGCGGAAGCCAAGCTTGGAAGGAGGAAATCATGAAAAGGGGCGCACGCGGTTTTTCGCTGGTCGAATTGCTCATCGTTATTGCGATCATTCTGATCATCGCTGCGATTGCAATCCCCAATTTGCTGCGTTCCAGAATTGCAGCGAACCAGGCCTCAGCAGTCGGGTCCCTGCGGGCCATCAACACTGCTGAAGGAACCTACCTTACGACATTCAACGATGGATACAGCGCAACGCTCGGCTATCTCGGGCCGCCGGCGTCGGGCGGGCAGCCGACCTTTACGGCAGCGGGCCTGCTCGACGACGTGCTCTCGGGAATGGCGACGGGTGGCAGCACGAATGATATTTCGTCCAAAAGCGGCTACAATTTCACGTACGCGCCGACCAACCAGGACGCTACGAGCCGTTACAATGGGTACTGGGTAACGGCGAGCCCTGCGGACTACAATGTGACCGGAACAGATTACTACTTTAGTGACGAATCCTCGGTCATTCGTCAAGACAATACGACGACAGCGACGGCTTCTTCCACGCCGCTCGGTGGGTGAGCGGAGGGAACAATGCGAGCAGCGCAATTATTTGGATTGCAGGGGAGCCGAGAGGCTCCCTTTTTTATGGGTTCACTGGCCCGCTAATAATCGGAAGCAAATGGGAGGAGGACGAGTGGAACGGGACGGCTGCAAAAACGGGTTTACGCTCATCGAGTTGCTCATTGTCATTGCCATTATTCTGACCCTTCTGGCCGTCGCGATGCCGAACTTTTTCCGCGCCCGCGAAGCCGCCAATGAGGCTTCAGCGGTGAGTTCGTGCCGGGCGATCATCACTTCGGAAGTCACCTTCAGCGACTATTATCAGCAGGGTTACACCTCAACCCTGGCGCAATTGGGTCCGCCCGTGAGCGGACCCCCGAGCGTCACCAACGCGGACCTGATTGACAGCGTTCTTGCATCCGGTTCGAAGAGCGGCTACCAGTTTGTCTACACTCCGACCGCTCTGCAGGGGACGGCTTATAGCAGCTACGGGGTGAACGCGAACCCGAGCGACCTTGGTGTGACCGGCACGCGCTATTTCTTTGCGGACCAGAGCGGGGTCATTCGCTTTTCGGCCGCTGCCGTGGCGACGGCTTCCGATTCTCCCCTCGATTAGGCTATATTGGGAACGCGCAGGGGCCTGTTGCCGGTAGCGGGGCTGCGGTTCCGGCGAAGGGTGGAGATTTTCGCGGAAGCGGGGAGCGTTTGTGAGCGATGTGGGCGGTTGAAACAATCGGACTCACCAAAGATTACTCCGCCGGTTTCTGGCGAAAGCGGCCGCTGCGCGCCCTCGATGGACTCAGCCTGCGGGTCGAAAAGGGCGGAATCTTCGGGCTGCTCGGGCCGAACGGCGCGGGCAAGACAACGACGCTCAAAATTCTTCTCCGTCTGGTTTTCCCAACGGCAGGCAGCGCGCAGCTCCTGGGCCGTGACATCCGCGACATTTCCGTCCACCGTCTCATCGGATATCTTCCTGAGAATCCGTACTTCTACGATCACTTGACGGCGCCTGAATTCCTTAATTACATGGCGGAGATTTTCGGGATGGGAAGGGACGCAAGGTGCCGGCGCGTAGGGACGCTTCTTGAACGGGTCGGCCTCGCTTCCTTCCAAAAGCTTCCGTTGCGTAAATTCTCGAAGGGCATGACTCAGCGCGCGGGGATTGCCCAGGCGCTGATTAACGATCCCGAGCTGATTTTCCTTGACGAACCGATGTCCGGGCTCGACCCGTTGGGGCGGCGGGAAGTGCGCGATCTGATTCTCGGTCTCCGCGAAGAAGGCAAAACGATTTTCTTTTCGACCCATATCCTCGGGGACGCCGAAACCTTGTGCGACCGCGTCGCCATCCTGCATCGCGGCCGGCTCGAGGGATTGGGCGGAATGCAGGAAATTCTCAGCCGGGAGGTTTCGAGCGCTGAAATTGTCCTTGAACACCCGAGCCCTGAACTCGTGGAACTGGCGAAGAGCCTCGCGAGTTCGGTGGTGCGGACGGGAGAACGGGTCCGGATGGTGATTCCCGAAGCGGCGCAACCGGAGCGCGTGCTCGCGCAGTTCCTCGAACGCGGCGCCAAGGTGGTTTCGTTCAACGAGGTCCGGAATTCGCTCGAGGATTACTTCATGGAGCGCGTCGGCAGTCCTGCACGCGCGCCGGACGTCCGGTCCGCGCATCCGCCGGCGGGAGGCGAGAATCCGTGAATTCGATCTCGCGGGTCGCGACGATTGCCGTCCATTCCTTCAAGGAATCCGTGCGCGAAAAAGTCCTGTACAACCTGGTGGGTTTCGCGTTGCTCCTGATTGCGGCGGCGATACTTTTCGGCAGCATTTCCGTAGGAATCCAGAAAACAATCCTGATTAATCTGGGACTCAGCTCGATCAGCGTGTTCGGCCTGCTAATGGCTATTTTCATCGGCGTCGGCCTGGTCGCCAAGGAAATCGAACGGCGCACGCTCTACAACATTCTCTCGAAGCCCGTCGCGCGCGCTGAATTCATCGTCGGCAAGTATCTGGGCCTGCTGGTCACGCTGGTAATCAACACGGCGATCATGGCGCTTGGCTTTTACGCTGCGCTCTACTATGTGACGCGCCAGTTCGTGCGAGCGGACGCCATCGCTCTCGAGGCGATTTACCTGATCCTTCTGCAGTTCGCGATTGTTGTGGGCGTGGCCATTTTTTTCTCCTGTATTTCGACGCCCGTTCTCTCCGCCGTTTTCACGTTCTGCGTTTACGTCATCGGAAATTACCTCGCGGACATCCGCTGGTTCGGCCGGGAGAACGGCAGCGTGCTGATGGAAAAGCTGACGCACGCGCTCTATTTTCTGCTGCCCAACTTTGCGAATTTCCAGGCGACTTCGCTCGCCGCTCACGGGATGCGGATCCCGGGGTATCTTCTGGTTTCCGATTCGCTCTATGCCCTGCTTTACGTGACGGTTCTGGTTTCAGCCGCCGTTCTGGCTTTTGAGGAGCGTGAATTCAAATGAGTGCGTCCGGGGAAAAATCCGGCGACTTCAAGTGGAGAACGTTCACGGCCTGGCTGCTCCTCGCCGCCTGCCTGCTTGCGGTCTGGCCGTTGCAGAATTCAATCGATCGGGAGCGAGGGAGCGGCCCCGATGTCATGCTGACGCTTCTCACGGGTTCCGGAAAGCGCCTTCGCCAGCTCTGCCTTGGCTACGACGGCCTGCTCGCTGATATTTACTGGACTCGCGCCGTGCAGTATTTCGGACGGTCGCGATTGAAGCATGCGGACGTGATGCCCCTGCTCGGGCCGTTGCTGAATCTTGCCACGGATCTCGACCCTCACTTGCTGATTGCGTATCGCTTCGGCGCAATTTTTCTTGCGGAACGCGCGCCGCTCGGCGCGGGCGAGCCACAGGCTGCCTTGCAACTCCTGCGGAAGGGCATTGTTGCCAATCCAGGTTATTGGCGACTTTGGCAAGACCTCGGTTTCGTTTATTATTGGGACTTGAGGAATTATCCGGCGGCGTCGCGAGCCTTCCTCGCCGGCAGCGAGCAGCCGGGGGCGATGATCTGGATGAAGACGCTTGCCGCAGCCGTGGCCGCGCAAGGCGGCGAGGATCGAACCTCCGCAATGCTTTGGGAACAGATTTACCTGCATCCCGGCAATGACGAGGTTCGCAGAAGCGCGGCGGATCATCTCGCCGCGCTCAGAGCGCAGACGGAGCTGCGGCAGCTCAATGTTCTGATTGAGCGTTACCGGCAGCGGCAAGGGCGTTGGCCGGACTCTTTTGCCGCCCTCATTGTCGCTGGTTATTTGCGTGAGATCCCGCGCGATCCTTCCGGCGCGCCTTACGTGATCGGAAAGGACGGCAAGGCAGCCTTGTCAAAAGCGAGCAAGGTTGACCTCAGCCTCGCCCACTAGCAACGCAGGCCGGAACGGTGCGCCGAAGATTTCGCGGGAAGCACGGAAGATAGAGGCTCAGCAATCGTGGAATTAGCGAACCAGTCTGGGATTCCTGGGACGGCCGAAGCGGGCAAGGCCGCGCCGCTTGAGGAGAGCTGGGCGGTGCGCCATCGCGCTCCGATCATTGCGCTCCTCATCGCTCTGGGCGCGCTCCCTTATTTGAACACGCTGCTGAACGCCTTCGTCTATGATGACGAGGCGCAGGTCCTTGCCAACCCCTATTTGCGAAGCTTTCGCTTCCTGCCGCAGATCTTTACGCTGAATGTCTGGTCGTTCCGGGGCCAGGAAGGCGTTTCAAATTACTTCCGGCCCATGATGACTTTCGGCTACCTGCTCTGCTACAAGTTTTTCGGGCCGCTCGCCTACGGTTTTCACCTTGCCAACATCCTCCTCAATGTCCTGGTGGTACTGGCGATTTACATGCTGACGCGCCGGATGTTCAAGAACAGCGCCATGGCGATCGCCGCCGCCAGCATTTTTGCGCTGCACCCCATCCATACCGAAGACGTCGCCTGGATTGCCGCCGTGACGGAAATTCAAGTCGCGCTCTTTTTCATCCTCACGTTCTGGTTCTTCTTCATTCAGGCGCGGGAAGGAGGAGGGCGGTCCGAGAGAGCGCATTTGGGGATGGTTTTCTGCTTCATTCTGGCGCTCATGGCCAAAGAACAAGCCATGATGACGCCCCTTGTCGCAGCTGTGTTCGAACACTTTTACCGCGACGACCGCAACCAGACCTCGTGGTTGCAAAAACTCGCCCGATACGGCGACCTGTGGCTGCTCGATCTCGCCTATGTTCTTTACCGTATCCGCTTTCTCGGCGCATTCGCTCCGATCCAGTGGCGTGCGAAAATGTCCTGGTACCATACCATCCTGACGGCGATCGCGCTGGCCGGCGAGTATCTTGTCAAGCTGGTCTGGCCTGTTCACCTCGACGCTTATTACGTCTTCACCAAATCCACGAATCTCCTTGACCCGCGCGTCGTGCGAGGCCTGGCCGAGCTGAGCGTCTGTGCGCTGATTTTCGTCTGGTTGTGGAAGTCGCACCACCTGCTTTCCTTCGGCTTCATCTGGATGGGGCTGACTCTTGCTCCGGTGCTTGACGCCCGCATCATGGCAGGAAACGTATTCACGGAGCGCTACCTCTATCTCCCGTCCGTGGGCTTCTGCTGGTTGGTTTCCTGGGCGGGCTTGGAGCTTTGGCGAAGCTTCAAGCTGAAGCGGCGCGGCGCGGCGCTGCGCTGGGCGATGGTCTCCGTCCTGAGCGCCGTCGGTATTCTGGCTTGCGTCAAGATCTTCCGGCGCAATCGCGTTTGGCGGGACGACATGACCCTCTATAAGACCACCCTCATCGCTTCGCCGACGGCCACGCCGATCCTGGTGAACCTCGGCGTCACTTATTGGAACATGAGAGACATGAAGGATACGAAAATCATGTGGCGGCGCGCGCTCCACCTCGACCCTCACGGCCCGATCATCCTGAACGATATGGGCTTGATCTACCTGCGTGAGAAGAAATACGCAGAAGCGGCGTATTATTTCAAGCGCGCGGTTCGCCAGGAATCTCGCTTCGGTGACGCGCATCTCAATCTCGGCGTTTGCTACCGAAAAATGAAGAGGTATGACAAGGCGGACCTGCAATTCCGGGCGGCCGCGGCTCTCTCGCCCTTATTGCCTTCGCCGCACAATCAACTGGGTTACCTTTATCTCAAAGAGGGGAACGTTCAGGCGGCGGCGAAGCAATACCTGCTTTCCGTTCGGGATTACGGCACCTACCATGGCTACGATGGTCTGGGCGATGCGGAGTTGCGCGAGGGCCACCCGGAGGTTGCGGAGCGCGCTTATCAGGCTGCGCTGAAGACCAATCCCTTCGACCATCACGCTTACTTCGCCCTGGCGGGCCTGATGGCGGCGCGCGGTGACCGCGCGGCGGCGATTGTGGAATACCGAAAGGGTTTTGAAACCGATCCTCGCAACAAGAAGGCTCTGGCCGCCTATCGCCGCCTCACTGCTCATGGCTCGCAAATCAAATCCGAATAATCGAAAACGGCTTCGCTCCGCCATGGAATACGCGGTCCTGGGGGGATTTGCGGTGCAAAGCCTCGCCGGGGCGGCTGTGTCCCGGCCGCGTGAGCGCCTCGAACTCAAAAACTACATCCATCGTGTCGAAATGAGTTACCGGAACGTGCGAACATTGCACGCCGCCTTCACTCAGGTTTATAGCGCGGACGGCGACCGGAGGGTCGAATCGGGAGCCGTGGAACTCGAGCGCGGCGGGCGGATGCGCTGGCACTATCAATCGCCGCAGCAAAAGCTTTTCATCGCGGACGGGAAAAACTTGATTCTCTACGTTCCCGCCGAGCGCCAGATGACGCGATCGCGAGAAAAGACGAGCGGAGACGTCCGCGTCCCGCTGAGCCTGCTTCTTTCGCGCGTCAAGCTCGGAAAAGTTTTTTCTTCCATCGAGTTCGCGAACCGGGACCTTCCGCATCCCGTCGGGAACCGCATTTTGCGAGCGCTTCCCAAAGGCGGAAGCCAGTCGGGCTACTCGCAAGTGCTCATCGAGCTCGATCCGGAACTGAATATCCGGCGGCTCGTCATCTCCTACGCGGAGGGCGGAACGATGGATTTCCGCTTCACTCATATCGTGAGAAACGCGCCCTTGCCGCGCTCGGCGTTCATTTTCAATCCGCCTGCCGGCACGGAGATCATTGACGAGCCTTGAATTTCGCCGGAGAAGCAGCCAAGGCTCTCCTCAAAAACCTTTAAGCACGAATTGGCGGACCGCCGCGGCAACGCCATCCTCGTCGTTCGCGAGCGTCCGGCGCCATCGGCTGCTTTCGAGACCGGGCGTGGAATTTCCCATGAGCACCGGGCAGCCCGCGAATTCCAGCATCTCGACGTCGTTGTAGTTGTCGCCGATCGCCATGACTTCCGCCGCGGCGATTCCTTGCCGCGCCGCCCACCAGGCAACGGCTTCGCCCTTGGAACATCCGCGCTGAAGTACGTCGAGCAGAGAAATGTTGCGCGTCAGGTATTTTGTCCAGGTCAGATGGACGTCGCGGCTAACGTCCGATTCGCTGAGAATCGCCTCTAGCGGCTCGATTCGCGCGGGCGGTCCGCCGAACAAAATCTGGGTCGGATCGCCCGGGAGCGCGGAAGGCAAATCCGGCGCCTGTTCGACACACTCAGCGCAATTCGCCAGATACCAGGCGAGCGGGCCTTCATGCGACGCGGTCTGCTCGAGCAAAAGCTGGCCGCGTCCCGCGATGTGATAAATGGCAACGGCAAAGGGGCGAAACCCCGGCGCCGCTTCGAGCGCGCGGCGCGCCACGTCGCGCGCGAGAAATTTTCGCCTGACTATTTCGTTGTTTGCCGTCGCGATGAGGGCGCCGTTCGAGGCGATGAGCGTGGCAGGGCAGGGAAGCGACGCGAGAAGCGGCAGCGCGGAATGATAGCGCCGGCCGGTTGTGACGGCGATTTGCGCGCCGCGTTGCGCGGCTTCCGAAAGCGCGTCGTGGTTCGCTTTGGAAATCTCTCGCCGGCTGTTGAGCAGCGTTCCATCGAGATCCACGGCGATAAGGCGAATCGTCAAAGCGTCTTTATCTTAACATTCGCCGGCCGGCGCTCGCGCGTGGCGCTGGCTTTCGCTTCGGCCTTGCCCAAACTCCGCCGCTTGTCTATACTGCCGCGAGCCGGTTCGAGCTCGCCCGGCGCATGGCGAGCGGCCGGCGAGGGGAGCGAGACCCTATGAGATTCCGAGGATTCCGCCTGATTTGTTTTATTTTCTTCACAAGCGCTCCAGCGCTTTTCGGCACGCCGCCTCGCCGGCAAATTTCCATGCAGGATTTGCCGCGCATTTTCAAAAAACTCGACGTCATGATTCCGATGCGCGACGGCGTCCGGTTGCATACGGAAATTTATATTCCGCGCGAGTCCAGCGGCCCTTTGCCGTTTCTCCTCACGCGCACGCCTTACGGCCTGAACGACGACGCGAACGGCTACACTCGCATTTTCCGCCTTTATCGCGCGATGATTCCCGCCGGTTACATTTTTGTTTTCCAGGACATTCGCGGGCGGTATCTTTCCGGAGGGCATTTCGTGATGAACCGTGCCCCGCGCAATCCGGCCGATCCGAAGGCGATTGACGAAAGCACGGATACGTATGACACCATCGCGTGGCTGCTGAAGCACATTCCCAACAACAACGGCCGCGCCGGAATGCTCGGGATTTCCTACGGCGGATGGCTGACGACGATGGCGCTGCTCGATCCTCACCCCGCGCTGAAGGCCGTTTCCGAGCAAGCTTCGCCCGCCGATATGTTTCTCGGCGACGATTTCCACCACAACGGCGCGTTTCGCCTGAGCTACGGCTTCGAATACGCGGCGATGATGGAAACCTCGAAAACGAACTTCCACTTCGCCTTCAGCCGCTACGATACCTTCGAATGGTATTTGCTCGATCTCGGCCCGCTCTCAAACGCGAACGCCAAGTATTTCCACGGGACTTTGCCCACCTGGAACGATTTCGTCAATCATCCGAACTACGATTCATTCTGGCGAAAGCAGGCGGTGTGGCCCTATCTCGCCCGGCTGCATCGCGTTCCGGTTCCGAACTTGAATGTCGCAGGGTGGTGGGATCAGGAAGATTTCTACGGCCCGGTCAAGATTTATGAAACGCTCGAAAAGTACGATACCCGCCACGTGAACGATTTGATCGTGGGTCCGTGGAATCACGGCGGATGGGCGAAGGGTACGGGACGCACGCTTGGCCCCCTGGACTTCGGCAGCGATACGGCGAAATTCTTTCGGGAGAAAATTCAGGCGCCGTGGTTCGCTTATTGGCTCAAAGGCGAAGGCGCGCCGCCTTTCAAGGAAGCGATGGTCTTTATCACCGGGGCGGACGAATGGCGAACCTTCGGCCACTGGCCGCCGCGACGCGGCGTCGAAGAGCGCAAACTTTACTTCCACGCCGGTCACCGGCTTTCCTTCGACGCGCCTGCTGCCCGTTCCGGCGTGCCCGCGAAAGTGCGGTTCGATAGCTACATTTCCGATCCAGCGAATCCCGTTCCTTATCGCCCGCGCCCGGTTCGTCCGACTTACCCGGGGCCGCGCTGGCCGGTCTGGCTTTTACAAGACCAGCGATTTGTGGAATTCCGGCCGGATACGCTGACGTGGGAAACGAAACCTCTCGATCACTCCGTTACGATCGCGGGAGACATCATTGCCCATCTCTTTGCATCCACGTCCGGAACGGATAGCGATTGGATTGTAAAGTTGATTGACGTTTATCCAGAAAAGGTCGCGTCCAAACCCCAAATGGGAGGGTACGAGCTGATCATCGCGGACGAGGTTTTTCGCGGGCGTTTTCGGCATAGCTATCGAATACCGGAGCCGATGACGCCGAACCATATCATGCCCATTACCATTGACCTTCATACCAACGCCCACGCTTTTCTCTCGGGCCACCGGATCATGGTCCAGGTTCAAAGCACGTGGTTCCCGCTGATTGACCGCAATCCGCAGAAATACGTTCCCAACATTTTCAAGGCCAGAGCCTCCGACTACCAGAAGGCGACCGAGCGAATCTACCGTTCGCCGCAGTACAGCTCAAACGTCGAAATTCCGGTGCTCGAGCGGTAAGGCCCGGCGGGCCAACGGCGAGAATGTGCGGGCGAAAGGGTGGGGCAGGCGAGCGGCGCTTGTCATCAATTTTCTTCGCGATAGTCGAGCTCAGCGAGCGTAGCCGGATTGTCGCGCCATCCTGGAGCGACTTTCACATAAAGCTCGAGATAAACTTTCGGCGGGAACAGCTTTTCCAATTCATGACGGGCCGCGATTCCAATCTGTTTGATCCGTTGCCCGCCGCTTCCGATGACGATCGCCTTTTGGGAATCTCTCTCGACAAGGAGGGTCGAAAAAATGCGAGTCAGTTCGGGCGTTTCTTCAAATCGGTCAATGAGCACGGCGGTCGAGTAGGGCAGTTCATCATGGGTTTGCAGGATGGCTTTTTCCCGGATGATTTCAGCCGCGAGGAATCGCTCGGGCTGGTCGGTGAAGAACTCCTTGGGGAAGTAGGCGGGGCCTTCCGGCAACCGGTCAATGACGGCTTTGAGCAGCTCTTCGAGCCCGTCGCCCGTGAGCGCGGAGATAGGAATGATTTCTTCAAACGAATGGAGTTTGGCGTAGCGGTCAATGAGCGGCAGGAGCGCAGCCTTGCGGATGGCGTCAATTTTATTGAGAGCCAGAATCGTGCGCGGACCGTGCTGCCGGATGAGTGAAACGGCGAATTCGTCGCCGCGCCCAAATTTTTGCGAGGCATCCACCAGCAGGATTGCCAAATCGCGCTCTTCGAGGGCCTGCCGCACGAAAGCCATCATCCGATCATTGAGGCGAGAAAGGGGCTTGTGAATTCCGGGCGTATCCATGAGGACGATCTGAGCGTCCGGGCGATGCACGGCGCCCAGAATGCGGTTGCGAGTAGTTTGCGGAGTGGGCGTGACGATCGAGACCTTCTCGCCCACGAGCGCATTGACGAGCGTGCTTTTGCCGGCATTCGGCCGTCCCACGATGGCGACGTAACCGGATTTAAATGGCGGGTGATTCGGCATGGGCAGAGTTGGCTGCGGGCGCCGGAGGGGCGAGCGTCAGCCGGACTTTGAGCACTCGCCGGCGATTGGCGTCGAGAACTTCGAAGGTGAGCGCGTCAAGCCGCAAAATCTCGCCGCGCACCGGCATGTGCCCCAATTTCGTGATCAGGAGACCCGCGACCGTCGAATAATCGCCCGGTTCGAATGTGCGGTCGAGCCGGTCGCCGATTTGGGCCAGTTCCGCGTCGCCGGCAACGAGATAGGTGTTCGGCGACTCCTCGACAATATCTTTGAGATGAGGGTCCACTTCATCTCGAATGTCGCCGACAATCTCCTCAACCAGGTCTTCGAGCGTCACCAGGCCCGCGACGCGGCCATATTCGTCAATCACAATCGCCAGTTGCGTGGTCGTCTGTTGCAGTTCTTTGAGCAGTGCGTGAATGTGCTTCGTTTCCGGAACGAAGCGCACGGGCTGGACGAGCGACCGCAACGTCATCTTCGACTGTTCTTCGGGCGGCAGGCCCATCAGGTCGCGGACGCTGACGATGCCTTCGATGTTGTCGAGCTGAGCGGTATAGACAGGATAGCGCGTGTAACGGCGCTCGCGGAAAACTTGGCGAAGTTGTTCGATGGAAGAATTGATTTCGACGGCCGCGATTTCGGGACGCGGCGCCATGACTTCGCGGACCACTTTGTCTTTGAACTCAACCACGGATTGCAGCAGTTCCCCTTCGCTCTCTTTAATCAGCCCCTCCTGCTCGCCGGCTTCGATCAATTCCTGCAAACCTTCCTGTGGATTCGGGGCTTCGCCCGGCTCGGAGGGCGGTTCAAGAACCCGGCGAATCGTGTTCGAAATGAGCATAGGGAACGAAAAGGGCAGCGCCGCATAAACGCTCGCATGAAGCAGGGGAGTCATGCGCGCGAGGATCGGCTCCGGCTCGTCATGACGGGCGACCAGCTTGAAGGGAACAAACTGGTCGAAAATGACGACCACGCCGAGAACGACGACCGTGGCCACGGCCAGGTTTTGCCAAAGCGCGTGAGGCCGAACGAGCACAAGCCATCCCATCAGGCCCATGGAGAACAAACCCATTGCGGCGCCGTGAAGCGCCGAAAGCGAAACGCCCACGCGCTCGCGGTCGGCTCGTAAACGTCCGTCTGCGCCGGAGGGAAAAATCTTGAGCGCTGAAACAGCCGTCAGCCGCCGCATCAGAAGACGCAGGTAGGAAATGACCGCGCTCACGGCGACAAGGACCGCGAGAACGAAAAGCCAGAGAATGGAGATGGCTATCACGGTCGTTTCGCCCTCGTGCGCGGCGCTCTTCGGGCAATGCCTCGCGCCGAAGCCACGCCGGAATCCAGAACGTCGCGCAAATTCAATTCAAGTTTCGTCATCTCACCGTGATCCTGCTCGTGATCGTAGCCGAGCAAGTGAAGCGCGCCATGCAGGATCAGCCAGCGCATTTCGTCAGAAAACGGATGTCCTTCGGCGCGCGCGTTGCGGCGGGCAGTTTCCGCCGAAATGATAATTTCGCCGAGAAAGCCTCGGCCCTTTGCGCCATCCGCGCCCGGCTTTTCCCCTTCGCCGGGTGCGTTCCAGGGAAACGACAGCACGTCGGTGGCGCGATTCTTGCCGCGAAACTCCAGATTCAACCGCCGGATCGCTCGGTCATCAACAAAGCAGACGTTGAAGTGACGCTTGCCAAGCTCGAGCGCCGCGCTGAGCCTTTTGACGTACAACCGGATGGCTCCCGCATCAATCCGGGCGCCTCCCTGCAGATTGATGATGGACTCTTGTTCCATATTCCTCGTCCGGCTTGCGTTTCCGCGAAAAACAACGGCGGCGCTCTCTTCGTCAGGCGCCAGGCGCAGCTTCCGCCGCTACGGGTTCTTGCGTCCGTTTTGGGCGGCCCGGTTTTGTTCGAATTCTTCGTAGGCGCGAATGATTCTCTGCACCAATTGATGCCGCACCACGTCGCGCTCCGAGAAATAAACGAAGCTGATGCCGGGAACCTTCGCGATGACGTTCACCGCTTCCGCAAGGCCGGAACGGCGGCCGTTCGGCAAGTCCACCTGCGTTACGTCGCCGGTGACGACGGCCTTCGAATTGAATCCCAGCCGCGTGAGGAACATCTTCATCTGTTCGCTCGTTGTGTTCTGCGCTTCATCGAGGATGACGAAGGCGTCGTTCAGGGTGCGGCCGCGCATAAAGGCGATGGGGGCAATTTCAATTGCGCCGTGGTCAATGAGCCGCTCGACTCGCTCCGGATCGAGCACGTCGAAAAGGGCATCGTAGAGCGGGCGCAAATACGGGTCCACTTTGTCCTGGATCGTTCCCGGCAAAAATCCCAGGCGTTCGCCGGCTTCGACCGCCGGCCGGGCGAGAATTATTCGGGAGACGGCCTTGGTCAGCAGGGCATCCACGGCCATCGCGACGGCAAGATACGTCTTTCCGGTTCCCGATGGCCCGATGCCGAAGACCATATCGTGCCGGCGAATGGCGTCAAGATAGAGGCGTTGATTCAGGCTCTTTGGGGCGATGGACTTTTTCCCGAGCGAGCGCGGCCGGCCGGCTTCGGCAAGGCCTTTGAGCGTCGCCCCGGGATCTTCGGCCAGGATCCGCAGGAACACGCCAATGTCCGCCGCTTCCAGGTGAATTCCGGAGCTGACCAGCTCGTTATACTCTTCAACCAACTGGCGAGTCCGCAGGACATCCGCGTCCTCGCCTTCGATGGTGATTTGGCCGTCATCCAACTGCGTTGAAACCTTCAGCGTCCGCTCGAGCAGCTTCAGGTTCTCGTCCAGTGTGCCGAAAAGCTCGGCCAATCCGCCACTGATTTTGACACTGGTTCTCATAAACGCAGGGACGCGGCGCGCGCCTCCATTCGCGTATCAAAGGCCGCAGGCTGATCGTGAAGCATCAGAAGGGAGCACAATGTAGCAGAATTTATCAGCTAAATTCCACTCTTTCAGGCTAGCTGATCGGACTTCTGAAGTCAAGGCTGCGAGAAGGCGGTTGACCGCCGGGCCGCGCAGCTATAGAGTGAAAGATGAGCCGCATGGACGGCGGCTTCGGGGTAAAGCGTTGAAAAAAGAAACTCTGATCACGGCCGCAGTTTTCCTGATCGTAGGCTTCCTTGCGGGAAATTTTTACCGGGGGCAGAAAGATGCCTCCATGCCTGCGCCGGCGGCCG
>JAKASG010000016.1 GCA_021828285.1 Acidobacteriota bacterium
GTTCCAGCAACTCTTCGAGAAAATGCGTCAACCGGGCCTCGAGTTCTTTCAAGGTTCGCGGTGTCATGCCGACAATGTAGCAGACACCGGTCGGGAGAGCAACAGATACTTAACCTAGTATTACTAACAGCCTGCCGAATGATGCCTTGTTGTTCCTCCCTCGGTGATGTGATAACAATCAGAACGAACCATGCGGCCGAATTGCTCGCATCGAAGCGATTGCGTGGTTTTGCGGACGGCAGCGAATGATGAAATTTGAGGTCAGCCATCGGGACGGAGCGACTCGGGCGCGAACCGGACGCCTCCATACGGTTCACGGCGTGATTGAGACGCCGATGTTCATGCCGGTGGGAACGGCGGCGACGGTGAAGGCGATGACGCAGGAGCAATTGGAATCGCTCCCGGCGCGCATCATTCTCGCCAACACGTACCATCTTTTTTTGCGGCCCGGACACGAAGCGGTGCGCGCGCTTGGAGGGCTGCATGCATTCATGAGCTGGCCTCACGCGATTCTGACGGACAGCGGCGGCTTCCAGGTGATGAGCATGAAAGAGTTGACGAAGGTGACGGAAGACGGCGTGTGGTTCCGCTCGCACCTCGACGGCTCGAAGCACTTCATCTCACCGGAGAAGGCGATTGAAATTCAATGGGCGCTCGGGCCGGACATTATGATGACCCTCGATGAGTGCGTTGAATATCCCGCAAGTCATGAAACGCTGAGCCGTGCGGTGCGATTGACGGCGGAATGGGCGCGGCGGGCGAAGGAACATTACGGCAGGCTTCGGGAATCGGAGTTCGCGAGCCGGGGTGATAGAGCGGCAGGCGCGGCTGGTCCGCCGGACGCCGTTCGACCCTCAAGCCCGGAACTTTTCGGCATCGTGCAGGGCGGCACAGACCGGACTTTGCGCCGTGAGAGCGTGGAGCAAATTGCCGGGATGGATTTTGCCGGATACGCCCTCGGAGGCCTTTCGGTCGGCGAAGCCAAAGAAGCTTTATATGAAACTGTCGAAGACGCCGCGCCCTTGCTGCCGGAGGAGCGGCCGCGTTATCTGATGGGCGTGGGAACACCGGCGGATTTGGTCGAGTGCGCGGCGCAGGGGATCGACCTGTTCGATTGCGTGCTGCCGACGAGGAATGCGCGGAACGGGTGCGTGTTTACTTCGGAAGGGAAACTGGTGGTGAAAGGCGCGCGCTATGCGCGGGACGCGCGGCCGATTGATCCCGAGTGCGGCTGCTGGGTTTGCCGGCGATATTCCCGGGCGTATATTCGCCATTTGTTTGCGAGCGGCGAGATGCTCGCGGCGACACTTGCAACCGCCCACAACCTGCACTTTTACCTTGACACTATGCGTAAAATCACGCAGGCTATAGCTTCAGGAACGATGAAGGATCTGGTTACCGCGGTGCGGACGCATGCATAGCGGCCGGTGAATTCAATCCTGCGGCATCTCCAATAGCGTTGATCGGAAGAAAGAGTGGCATTCCGGGCTTCAGGTGCGCGAGGAATCGAAGCCGCGCGGCGGCAAGTGCGTTCGCCGGTCTTGCGGCGTCGTCTTATAAAGAAATTGTAAAACAGAGGGGGCGGACACCAGCTTTGTGAGTTCAATCGGATCATTTCTAGCACTCTTCGCGCCCCTTTTTCTCATCTGGTATTTCCTCATCATCCTCCCGCAGCAGCGCCAGCGAAGGAAGGTGCAGGAAATGCTCGCGAACCTGAAAACCGGAGATCGAGTCGTGACATCCGGCGGAATCTACGGTACCATTACGGGCTTTCACGGGCAGGTGGTGCAACTGCAAGTGACGCCCCAGGTTAAACTCGACATCGCGCGCTCGGCCGTCACCGGAGTCGGATCGCCCGAAGCGGAAGAGGAAAAACCGAAGCCCAAGAAATAACGGCGGGACGGGAACCGGCGGCAAAAAGTTTTTCGCAGATGGATTCCAGCATTCGCAATCGCGCCATTCTTATCGCCATCGTCCTGGTGGCCTGCGTCATCGGCATCGTGGGGCTTCCCCGCAACATCCAGCAGCTCAAACAGAATCTCGCCAACCGCATTCATTTGGGATTGGACTTGAAGGGCGGAGCGCACCTGGTGCTCCAGGTCCATGTGGATGACGCCGTCAAAGTGACCACGGACGAAGCGCTCGGTCGTCTTGAAGACGACATGAAGACGAAGAACATTCCTTACGCTTCGGCGGAAAAGCAGGACTTGACCCACATTATTATCAAGGGCGTTCCGACGGCCGAATATGCTGCGCTCTCATCCCTGGTGAGCGACCAGTTTTCCGATTGGGACCTGGAACCGGTTGCCGGCGATGCGACCGCCCACGTCATGGCGTTGAAAGTGACCTCGGCGAACAATATCCGCAACCAAGCATTGATGCAGTCCATGCGGACCATTCGCAACCGCGTGGATCAGTACGGCGTGGTGGATCCTGAAATTGCGGAATACGGGCAGGGCGATTACGAGTTGGTGGTGGAGTTGCCCGGCGTGAGCGACACGGCGCAAGTCAGGCAGCTCATCAAGTCGCAAGCGATGCTCGAGCTGAAGATTGTGAAGGACGGCCCCTACCCGAGCCGGGACGCGGCGCTCGCGGCGCACGGAGGGATTTTGCCGCCGAATACTAAAGTCCTGCCGAGCCAGGCGGCATCCGCCGCGAACGGCGGGACGGCGGCAAGCCAGGAATGGTACGTCGTGGACCGGATTGACGCGATCACCGGCCGCGACCTGAGCGGCGCGGAACCCTCGAATGATGAGAATGGCCAGCCCGACGTCAATTTTACGCTGACGAGCGACGGCGCGGCGCGCTTTGCCAGCGTGACGAGCCAGAATATTGGAAAGCAATTGGCGATCGTGCTGGACAGCAAGGTGGTTTCCGCTCCGGTCATTCACAGCCGGATCAGCGATCAAGGGCAAATCACCGGCTCGTTCACGGCGGCGCAAGCACGCGACCTGGCGCTGGTGCTGCGCACGGGCGCGCTGCCCGCTTCCATTACGACGCTTGCCGAACAGATTGTCGGGCCAACGCTTGGCGCGGATTCGATCCGGCACGGCATCGTAGCGGCGGTCGTCGGATTCATCGCGATCATCGCCTTCATGCTGATTTATTACCGAGGCGCGGGAATCAACGCCGACGTGGCACTCCTGCTGAATCTTCTGATTCTTATGGCGGCGTTCGCCTATTTGGGCGCCGTGCTGACCCTTCCCGGCATCGCCGGCGTCATTCTGACCGTCGGCATGGGCGTGGACTCGAACGTGCTGATCTTCGAACGCATCCGCGAGGAGTTGCGCCTCGGCAAGGCCGTAGGCGCGGCGGTGGCGGGCGGGTTCGAGCACGCATTCAAGACCATTATTGATACGCACGTTACCACGGTCGCTTCGGCCGCGATTCTGTTCACTTTCGGGACCGGGCCGATTAAGGGATTTGCTACGACGCTGACCATCGGTCTTGTGGCGAACCTGTTTACCTCGGTCTTCGTATCGCGCGTCATTTTTGATTGGGCGCTCTCGCGGCGGGAAAAGGGCGAGGCGCTGAGTATTTAGTCGAAAATTTTGGAACCCCAGCGGCCACTGCGGTGTCAGCAAGAAGTGGCGGGGTGTGGAGCGAGGCGATGGAGTTTTTTCATGAGCCGAACATTGACTGGATGGGGAAAAAGTGGTATTTCATCTCCCTCTCAGTGGTGCTCCTGGCTGCGGGGCTGATTTCAATCGCCGTCCGCCGGGGCCTGACCTATGGCATTGATTTCCGGAGCGGCACGCAAGTGACGGTGCGATTCGCGAAGGCGCCGAACCTGAGCGCCATTCGCAATCAGCTCAACCGGGAAGGCATTCACGAGTTCACGATCCAGCAGATCGGCGCATCTTCAGAAAACGAAGTGATTATCGGGATGGGTCTGCTCAAGTCCAAGACGAACGCCCACACGCCGATCGAGTCGGGGCGAATGGCGATCTTGAAGGCGCTTGCAGGACTTCACGGCGAGGGGGCGGCGGGCAAGGTGGATTTCAATAATGCCGGAGCGCGGGAGATTGCCGACCACCTGATCGTCTCCGACCCGCTCAATCTTGCCGGCCAGGGGACGCAGACCGCAACCCAGCAATATCAGCAACTGGCAAGCGCTATGGTGTCATTCCGGAATGCGCCGCCGCACAGCGGACTCCTCGCGAGCTTCGACCAGTTGAGCGCGGTCAAGGGTGTGACTCCGGCGGTGATCGCCTCCCTTGAAAACGGCTTTTACCTCTCGAGCTTTGCCATCCGAAATACGGAGATCGTTGGCCCGAAAGTCAGCAGCGATTTGCGGCGCCAGGCGCTGTATGTGACGCTCGCCGGCATGGGGGCCATGCTCATTTACATCTGGTTTCGGTTTGAGCTAATCTATGGCGTGGCTGCGGTGATCGCCACCTTTCATGATGTTATTATTACCATCGGTTTCTTCTCTTTGCTTGATAAACCGATTTCGCTGACGGTCATCGCGGCGCTTTTGACTCTGGTCGGCTATTCGATGAACGACACAATCGTCGTCTTCGACCGCATTCGGGAGAACGTGCGGCTTAACCGGCGGGAAAGCTTTCTTGATCTGGTGAATCGCAGCATCAACCAGACGCTGAGCCGGACAATCCTGACTTCGGGCCTGACGTTTCTTGCCGTATTGTCGCTGTTTTTGTTCGGCGGCCAAGTGATTCACGGTTTTGCGTTCACGCTTGTCATCGGGGTCCTGATCGGAACCTACTCTTCGATCGCGATTGCAAGCCCGGTGCTGGTTTTCTGGCAGACACGGACGGCCAAGCTGCGCCCGGCGCCGGCCACCAAATCGAAGCCCTTGCCGCGCGAGCGGGAGACAGCGGCCTCGCGGCGGTGATGCGGCTAGCCCGCCTCGCAAAGGCGGGAAACCTCTGGACGCCGGCTGCGGCGCTCAAAGGAGGCGGATGCCATGTTCGATGAAACACTGCTTGATTCTTCGCCCAAGCGCGACCCTGTTCTGAGAGGGATTCACTGGTTGATTTCTCTGGGCGTGGGTGTCGTGGCCTTTGTCGCCACATACCTCTTCTTCCAGTCAGTGACCGGCGGCGCGGCCAAAACCCTCGCCTTGGAGGGAATCATTGTCGGCGCGTTGTTATTTTTCTGGGCGCTGATGATTTGCTATGTCTATGCTGACACGCAGCACCTCGGCTTGGCCACCTGGGCCTGGATCGTTCTGGCGGTTTTGTTGCCAATCGTGGGATACATGATTTATCTGGTTTATTCCGCTGCCAAAACGGACAATTGGAAGCGGGCAACCATTCCCATCGCTTACATCTTCGAAGTACTCGTAGCCGGCGTTCTTGTGCTGATTCCGCTTATTAAGACCGAAGCTTTGCCGATGGCGCAGTTGGCAACGATGCTGGTGGCGCCCCCGCCACCACCGCCGCCTCCTCCGCCCGCCGTAGCGCCGCCGAAGGTCATCATTCACCGCGTTACGATGGCTGAACTCATGAAAGCGCCCACGGTGATTCCGAAGAAGATCGAAATCGTCAAGGATCAGCCACGGCCGCAGGGAGCGGTCGGCGTGGTGGGCGGCGTGCCGGGAGGCGTTCCCGGCGGACAAATGGGAGGCGTGCTCGGTTCTATGGTGGGCGGGATGATGGGGACGCCGCCTCCGCCGCCGAAAGCTACGACGCCAAAGCGGATTCGAGTTGGCGGAGACGTCGAGGCCGCACAGGCCCTCTACGATCCAAGTCCGCCCTATCCGCCGCTCGCGGAGGCCGCCCGCATTCAAGGGACGGTGAGACTCGAAGCGGTGATCAGCACGGATGGCACGATCCAGAACTTGAAAGTTCTGAGCGGAAATCCGTTGCTCGTTCCGACCGCTCTGCAAACGGTTCGAACGTGGAGGTACCGGCCGACGTTGCTGAACGGCCAGCCGGTCGAAGTGGTTACGGAAATTGACGTGAACTTTACACTGGGCGATTAGAAGCCCAGGTCGAAAATTACGAGGAGGGAGTGCGAAGCCGATGCTGGTTACCAAATTTGTTTCAATGAGTCTGTTGTTTTTTCAGGGACAAACCCCCGTATCGTTCAACATCGTGAGCATGTGGCATCAGATGGGGTTGCCCGCGAAGCTCGTGGTGATCCTGCTGGGTATCATGTCGGCGTGGTCCATCGCCGTCATGATTGACCGCTGGGTCATTTACCGGATGGCGCGTAAGGAGTCGAGGATGTTCGCCCCTGCTGTCGCCCTGGCGCTCAAAGACGGAAAAATTGACGACGCCATCACGATTGCCGAGCGCAATAAGCACAGCCATTTGGCTAAGGTCGTGACGGCGGGGCTCCAGGAATTTTCAGCGCACCAGGCTTCTCAGGAAATTTCCGGAGAGACCATCGAGGCGTCGAAGCGCGCGCTCGACCGGGCGTCGGCGATCGTCCACGCGGAGCTGAAGCGCGGCGTTTCGAGCCTTGCCACCATCGGCTCGACCGCTCCCTTCGTCGGATTGTTCGGGACCGTCGTGGGCATCATCCACGCGTTTCAGGGCATTTCGACAGAGCATACGACCGGCTTGGGCGCCGTCGCGGGCGGCATTTCGGAAGCTCTCGTGACCACCGCCATGGGGCTCTTCGTGGCCGTGCCGGCCGTATGGGTTTATAATTATTTCACCGGGAAGATCGAAGGCTTTGACGTCGAGATGGACAACTCTTCGTCCGAGCTGATCGATTACTTCATTAAACGCTCCGGCCGGGGTAAGAAATAATGCCCTACAAAATCACACCACCGAGCGAAGTCTCGGAAATCAACGTTACTCCCCTGGTGGACGTGATGCTCGTGCTTCTGATCATCTTCATGGTCATCACGCCCATGTTGCAAAAGGGCGCCTCGGTGGACATGGTGAGGACTCAGAACGCCGCGAAGATGCCGAATGCGGACAAGACCAACGCCGTAGTGCTGGCAGTGACACGGGACGGGCGTATCTTTCTCGGCTCGAACCCGGTCAAGCTCAGCGATGTCACGAGCAAGGTCAAGGACCGGATCCAGGACCGCCTCAACAAGACAATCTACATCAAGAGCGACACGCGCACCAAGTATGGGAGAGTCGTGGCGATCGTGGATGACGTCCGCGCGGCGGGAGTTCAGAACATCGGGTTGCTGACCCAGAAAATCCAGGGCCAGCCGCCCAACGCGCCGCCGGCGCCTTTGATGCCGTAGCGCGCGCCTTTTTGCGGGCAGGAAAAGGAAGGAGGGTAATCATATGGCAATGGCAGTTGGAGGGGCGAAAGAAGGTCCAATGTCGAACCTGAACGTCACTCCGCTGATTGACGTCCTGCTGGTTCTGCTGATCATCTTCATGATCATCACGCCATTGACGCCCCATGGATTGGATGCGTTGGTTCCTCAACCCAACAAAAATGCAAAACCGGATCCCTCGGTTCTTGCGCGAACCATCGTGGTCTCGATTGACGCGAACCGGCAGATAACTATCAATCAAACGCCCGTCGCCGTGTCGGATCTCGGCCAGCGCCTGGTTGATATTTTCAAGACGCGCAACGATCGAATCATTTTTGTGAGGGGCGATCCCTCCTTGCCGTTCGGAGACGTCGCGGAGATTATCGATATTGCGAAGGGGGCCGAGATTGATAAGATCGGCTTGATCACTCACGCCATGGAGGAAGGCCATTAACTCCGCCGAAACGGGAGGACGTCGGATGACGCTTTGGGAAAAACTGCCGCTGTGGGGCGTGGTGCTCCTTGCGGCCGCAAGTTTGGGGTGCAACAAGCTGAAGGCTCGCGATCAGCTCAACAAGGGAGTGATGTCTTTCCGGAACTCGCAGTTCCAGGACGCGGTCGAACACTTCAAGAAATCGGTTCAGCTCGACCCGACTTATTTGAATGCCCGGCTCTATCTGGCGACGGCCTATTTCCAGCAGTATATTCCCGGCGGCCAATCCGCCGCGAACCTCCAGGTCGCGCAGGATGCCATCCAGACTTACCAGCAGGTCCTGAACATGGACCCGAACAACGAGACGGCTCTCGGCAGTATCGCCGAGCTTTATTACAACATGAAGAACTTCGACAAGGCGAAGGCCTACCAGCGGAAGCTGATGCAACTCGAACCGAATAATCCCCAGCCTTATTACTGGATTGGAGTCATTGATTGGGCCATCGCGTACCAGAACGATGGCGAAATGCGCAAAACGCTCAAGCTGAATATTCCTAAGCCGGATGGCTCCCTGCCGCCCCTTCCGCCGAAGGCGAGCGCGCAGTTAGCGGACCAAAACGGAGCACTGGTGAATGAAGGCATTGACGCGCTCCAGAAGGCGATTGCTCTCAAACCGGACGACTTCAACACGATGGTTTACATCAACCTCCTGTACCGCCAGAAGGCGGATATTGACACCGAAAAGGCGACGCACAAGCAGGATCTTGCAACGGCCGACAATTGGGAGCAGAAGGCCATGAACTTGCGCAAATCGCCTTCAGCAGCCCCGGCAACTTCGGGCAGCAGTTCGCAATAAGACTCTTCGCCGTTTCCGCCTCTCTTAATTCTTCCGGCGATCAATCCCATAACGTATGGCGTGGTATGTCTTTGCCGCCAGCGGCGTGCATCGCCGGGCCTTTCGGCCGCAGAAATGATTCTCGCCTTGCGGCGCCAGAAAGCCCTGCCCTAGAATGGATTCGGGAAGCAATGACTGCGGGAATTGAGGACATCGTCAAGAAAGTCGAGGGGTATCGCCCCGGAGAGGATTTGACGCTGCTGCGGAAGGCCTACCAGCAGTGTCTTAAGGCGCACAAAGATCAGCGGCGGCTTTCCGGCGAGCCTTATTACCTCCATCCGCTCGAGGTTGCCAATATCCTGGCCGACCTCCGCATGGACCCGGTGTGCCTGGCCGCGGGCTTGCTTCACGACGTCGTGGAGGATACGCCGGAAACGATCGAACGCTTGCGCGAAGAGTTCGGCGGCGATGTGGCGAGGATCGTCGAAGGCGTCACGAAAATCAGCCGCCTGCAATTTTCAAGCGTGGAGGAACAGCAGGCGGAAAACCTCCGCAAAATGCTGCTTGCCATTGTGGATGACGTGCGCGTCGTGCTGGTGAAGCTCGCCGATCGCCTTCACAACATGCGCACGCTCGAGTATATCCCGGAAGACAGGCAGAAGCGGATTTCGCGCGAAACGCTCGACCTTTACGCTCCCATCGCTCACCGTCTGGGCATGGGGAAAATGCGCGGCGAGCTCGAGGACCTTGCCTTTCGTTATCTCGAACCCGGCGCATACGAAGAAGTGAAGAAAGCTGTCGAGAACCGGCGCAAAGTCGGGGAAGAATTTCTCTCCGAAGTGCGCGGGCTGGTGGAAGCGAAAATGAAGGAAAATTCGATTCCCGCGCGCGTTGAGGGCCGCATCAAGCGCCTCTACAGCATTTGGCAGAAACTCGAGCGTCAGCATGTTTC
Organism: Acidobacteriota bacterium; assembly: GCA_021828285.1. Lineage (GTDB taxonomy): Bacteria > Acidobacteriota > Terriglobia > UBA7540 > UBA7540 > JAKASG01. The sequence continues at coordinate 9,413 of JAKASG010000016.1, forward strand.
GATCGAGCAGGTTTACGACTTGCTCGCCGTGCGCATCATCACGGATAGCGTGAAGAATTGCTATGGCGCTCTCGGCATCATTCACAACACCTGGCGGCCCGTCCCGGGGCGCATCAAGGATTTCATCGCCATCCCGCGGCCGAACTTTTACCAGTCGCTGCACACTTCGGTGATCGGGCCGCACGGCCAGCCCTTCGAAGTTCAGATTCGCACGGAAGAAATGCACCGGCTGGCGGAAGTGGGCATTGCCGCGCATTGGAAATACAAGGATGGCAACGCTCCCTCGCCGCAAGATGAAGAGCGCCTCGCGTGGCTTCGCCAAATGGTGGAATGGCAGCAGGAACTCCGCGACCCCGGCGAATTTCTTTCGACGATCAAGATTGATCTCTATCCCGAGGAAGTTTACACCTTCACGCCCAAAGGGAAAGTCATCGTCCTGCCGCGCGATGCGACACCGGTGGATTTCGCCTATGCCATCCACAGCGAAGTCGGCGCGCAGTGCGCCGGGGCGAAAGTCAACGGCCGGCTGGTTCCGTTGAAGACGAAACTGCGGAACGGCGACATCATCGAAATCGTCACGCAGACGGATCACGAGCCCAGTCGCGATTGGCTGGGATTCGTCCGGACTTCTCGCGCGCGCAACAAGATCAAGCACTGGCTCAACGTCGCGCAGCGCCGGCGGGCCGTCGAAATCGGCCGGCGATTGCTCGAGCGGGAAGCGCGCAAGTTTGACGTTTCGATTAAGAAAATCGCGGAAGACGATTTCGCCCGCGTGCTTCGAGCCTACGGATGCTCCCACCCGGACGATCTCTACGCGGGCCTCGGTTACGGAAAATTTTCCGCGCGCCAGGTTCTCGGGCAGCTTGCGCCCGCGGTTCACCTCGATGGAACGCAACCGGCCGGGCTTGCAACCGCTGTTCGCAGGGCCTTCGGCTTCGGGCACGACGGGGCGATTCAAGTGCACGGCTTCGACGATCTCATGGTCTATCGCGCAAAATGCTGCAATCCCATTCGAGGCGACGAGATCATCGGCTACATCACCCGGGGGAAGGGCATCGCCGTCCATTCAAAAACCTGTCCAAACGTCCAAAGCCTGATTTACAATTCCGAGCGCCGCATTGAGGTGGAATGGGTCGGCCCCAAAATCAGTTTCTATCCGGTCAAGCTCACGTTATTCACAGCGGACCGCCAGGGCATGCTCGCCGACGTTACCTCCGCCATCAGCGACGTCCATTCGAACATCCAGCATATTGAGGCGCGCACGGGCGACAACCAGGCGCTCATTGACGTCGTGGTGGATATCGTGGATAAGCCGCACCTCGAGAAAGTCATCTCCTCGTTGCGGCGGATTGAGGGAGTGTACCAGGTCGAGCGAGTGATGGGCGCGTGAGGATTTTGCGGGTGACGCGCGCGAATCGCCGAACTTGAGGGCAGGCGCGCAGGGAAGAATGGAGGAAGGATTGATGGCTCTTCAACCGGTGGCAACGTCCGAAGCGCCCGCCGCGATCGGCCCTTACAGCCAGGCCATTCGCTCGGGCAAGCTGCTGTTTCTTTCCGGGCAGATTGCGCTCGACCCGAAGACCGGGCAGCTCCTTGATGGCGACGTCGCGGTCCAGACCGAACGCGTGCTCAAGAACCTGGCGGCGGTACTTCAGGCAGCGGGCTTGAGCCTCGAGCGCGTGGTCAAGACCACCGTTTATCTTCGCGACCTGGGGGATTTTGCGAAAATGAACGAGGTGTACGCGCGGTTTTTCCGCGCGCCGGCGCCTGCGCGAGCAACCGTGCAGGTTGCCGCGCTGCCGAAAAATGCGGCCGTTGAAATTGACGCCATCGCGGAATCGGAATGATGGCTTCGATGCATGGCCACCGCGCAGAGGGAAGAAGCGGAGGAAATTGGATTTGAGCAGCTTGGTGAAAATCAGGAGAGAGCGCCACGGCGCACGCGTTCGCTCGGGAGGACGGACGGGCTTACGCCGCCTTCACGACTTTGCCGGCGCGAATGCAGGCGGTGCAGACTCGAAGGGTCTTGCGCGCCCCGTTCACTACGGCGCGCACGCGCTGGAGGTTCGGCTCCCAGCGCCGTCGCGTGACATTATGCGCATGGCTGATCCGATTGCCGAAGGCCGGACCCTTGCCACAGATATCGCATGCTCGAGCCATCCATCACCTCATTCTCAAAATTATCAGCCCCTTTATTATACAGGGCTTTTTCGCTTTTGCCCATCTCTTGGCATCTGAAAGGCGAGGACCAATGCAAAGCTCCCGATTTTCGATTCGACTGGTGAAAATAGCCGGACTCATCGCCGGCCTCGTGGCGCTCACAAGCGTGGTCGGCTGCCGCCGGAGCGGCGCGCCGGCGCCCGGCGTCTGGGCGGAGGTCAACGGCCGTCCGATTCTGCGCGAGCAGGTGGAGAGAATCCTCCATTCCCACGGCCCGGCAAGCCAGGCCGCCGACCCGCAGGAGACGCTGAGCTTCGAACTGAACATTCTCGATGAGCTCATCAACCGTCAGGTTTTGCTCGACCACGCCGTTCGATCCGGCATCACGGTGAGCGAAGCGGAGGTGGATACACAAGTCGCGCGGCTTGAGAGTCCCTATAGCAAGGACACCTTCGAAAAGCAGCTCGAAGCGCAAGGAATGGATATGAGCATGCTGCGGCAGGAAATCCGCTCCAATCTTTTAGTCGAGAAGCTGCTCAACCGGGACGTCTCTTCTCACGTGAACATCAAGCAGGCGGAAATGCAGGCTTATTACGATCGCAATAAGGCCAGCTTCAACGTGCCGGAGACTTCTTATCACCTGGCGCAGATTCTGGTCACGCCCTATCCGATGCACGGGCTCAACAACCTCAAGAATGACGATGCGAAAACGCCACTCACCGCCGAGCGCAAGATCCAGGCGCTTTATGCGCGTCTCCGCAGCGGCGCCGATTTTTCAACCGTGGCGGAAAATTACTCCGAAGACGCTCGCAGCGCCCCGAACGGTGGAGATCTGGGCTACGTCCCCGAGTCCGCGCTCAAGAAAAACCCCGAACTTTTCAAAATCGTCACCTCGCTTCCGGTCGGAGGCATGTCCGGCATCATTCGCACCTCGAGCGGTTTTCACATCGTGAAATTGCTGGGCGTAGAAAAAGCAGGGCAGCTCCCCTTTTCCGACGCGAGCGTTCAGCAGACGATCCGCAGGACGCTCGGTGATGAGAAGGAGCAACTCTTGAAGGCAGCCTATATCGAGGTCCTCCGCGACAGCGATAAGGTGAGGAATTATCTTGCCGAACGAATCCTCAAAGACGCCGGCGAGCCGCTCCCCTGAGGGTGCGCCGCTCTAGGCTTCCTCGGCGTCCCCGGCGCCGCGGCGCTCCGCCGCGGGCCCATCCCACGGTTTCATCTCTCTTGCGGAGATGCCGCACCAGTCTTCGCACACGACGATGGAATTGGCGGGATTTCGGGTGTCGTATTTGACGCTTGCGAGGTGTCCGAGCAGCCGCCGGGCGGACGAGGCGATGGTCGGAAGCAGCGTGACGTCCTGGCCCACTTCATACGCGACGCCGGAGACTTCATAGCGGTAAATCATCATCGTGGCGGGCGGATCCCCGCTCTCCGCGAGATCGGCGATATACCCCGCCGTGATTCGCCCGCGGCGGTTGATGTCCATTCGCCGCAGCCGCTCAATCTCCGCGGCGGATTTTTTCTTTCTTTGCCGCAGCGCAAGCAGGAAAAAGGCGCCTGCGAGAACGACCGCTCCCGCAAGTGCGAGCCCCACGTTCAAGGGGATGTGGCGAATCAAAGGACCTTAGCTTTCTCCCAGATCTTCAGAAACCGCGCGCACCTTTTCAGCCGGGCCTTTTCCAGCGAATCATCATACCACTTGATAATCCCAGCGCTCTATAATCGGACCGGCATCCGCCTGATCTCGTCTGCGGTGCGAGGGCCCGGCGCGGGCGCGCTTTCAGTGCGCGACGATTCGGACCGGTGATGATAACGCGCTCTCATTGCCCGTGAGATCCTGGGCGGTGACCGCGTAGTAGTATTTTCTGCCAGGCACAACCGTCGCGTCACGAAAAACCGGCGCGCGCAACACGCTCTTGTTGAGGCGCACAAAGGCGGCGCCCGGCTCGCGGCGATAAACGTTATAGCCGGCGAGATTCGGCTCGGAATTTGCCTGCCAGATCAGCTCCACCGCGTTCGCCGCGTAAATCGCGGAAAGCCCGACCGGCGGAGAGGGTGGATAAATGTTGCGCGGTGTGACGGACGCAACCCGAGAAGCCGCGCTTTCAGATTTCGAACCCGCCGCGGAAAACATTGCTCGAACCTTGAAGTAGTACGTCTTCCCGAACCGGAAATCTGAAAAGCGAAAGTTCGGCTCGACGCTTTCTCCCGCGAGCGCGAACGACCCGACGGCTCCGGTCTCGCTCGTGTATACGTTATATCCCGTCAAATTGGCAGCCGGCTTGCCGCTCAACGTCGCAAGCGGCGGAGACCATGAGAGTATGAGTGCGTTTCGCGTCGCTCGGACCTTGAGTTCCGCCGGCGGAGGCGTGACGTCAATGAGCGTCTGCCGGGCGATGTTCGAAAGCGCGCTTACCATCTGCCTCCCGCGAAATCCGTGCGTCAGCGTCGCGACCTGAAATGAGTATGCCGTTCCGGCGCGTGCGGCAAGCTCCGAGGCCGAAACGCTCAGCCGGATTCGGACTTGATTGCCGCGCATATCCGTTGCGAGTTCCGCCGCGTTCAGCTTCTTCCAGGGCGCCGCTCCGCGGGGGGCTTTTGCGCCGAGAGTGGCTCCGGTCCATCGAAATATTTCCACGCTCACCGGCTTTGTCAGGCGCTCGCCATCCGTCGCAAGGCTTGGAAGCGTGAACGTCAGAATGAAGTTCAGGCCCGTCTGCGCAGCTTTCAGGTCCTTGACGGCTTCCGGCCGCTCGACGCGAGGCGGGCGGATCGGTCCCTGAATGCCACAGGAGGAAAGCGCGAGCGCCAGGGTGATAACCGTTGCAGTCCCGAAACGAATGCGAGAGGTTTGCGGGCGGGAATTCAACGCGGCTTGGCGGCAGCGAAGGGAAGCGGGCGAGAGCCGTTCATTTCGGCGATCCCTTCGAGCGCGGTCGGTCACAGAATGTACCGGCTGAGATCCTGATTCTTGACGATTTCAGAAAGCTGTTTGCGAACGTAGTTGGTGTCAATGCGGATGTTTTTCTCTTTCAAGTCCGGGCCTTCAAAGGAAATTTCGTCGAGCAGCTTTTCCATGATGGTGTGCAAGCGCCGCGCGCCGATGTTTTCCGTCTGCTCATTCACGACGGCCGCAAACCGCGCGACTTCCTCGAGCGCTTCGTCCGTAAAGGTGAGCTTCACCCCTTCGGTTTCGAGCAGAGCCGTGTACTGCTTCACCAGCGCGCTCTTGGGCTCTTTCAAAATGCGGATGAAATCTTCCTGCGAGAGCGTGTGCAGCTCGACGCGAATCGGAAAGCGTCCTTGCAATTCGGGAATCAAGTCGGCGGGCTTGCTGACGTGAAAAGCGCCGGCGGCGATGAACAGGATGTGGTCCGTGCGGATCATTCCGTAGCGCGTGTTGACCGTCGTGCCTTCGACGATCGGCAGGATGTCCCGCTGCACGCCTTCCCGGCTTACGTCCGGTCCGGCGCCGCGCTCGCGCCCCGCGATCTTGTCGATCTCATCGAGAAAAATGATGCCGGACTGTTCCGCGCGTTCGACCGCGGCGCGCGTGACCTGGTCCATGTCAATCAGTTTGTTCTCTTCTTCCTGCGTCAGGTAATCCAGGGCGTCGGAGATGCGCATCTTGCGCTTTTTCGTCCGGTCACCGAACAATCCTGGCGGCAGCATGTCCTTGATGTTGATACCCATTTCCTCGACGCCCTGCGAGGAGAAGACTTCGAAGGCGGGGAAGTTCCGCTCGCGCGTCTCAATCTCCACCATGCGCTCATCGAGCTTGCCGTCGCGGAGTTGCGCGCGGAGCTTTTCGCGCGTGCGCTTGAACTGCTCGAGCGCCAACGCGGCCTCGCCGTTCTCTCCCGGCCGCCGCTCGCTCTTGGGTGGAACAGGAAGCAGCAGCTCCAGCAGCCGCTCCTCCGCATTCTGTTCCGCCTTCTCGGCGACTTCATCGGCCTTTTCTTCGCGGACCATGTCAATCGAGATTTCAACCAGGTCGCGGATCATGGATTCCACGTCGCGGCCCACGTAGCCGACTTCAGTGAAGCGCGACGCTTCCACCTTCAGAAACGGCGAATTCGTGAGACGCGCTAGGCGCCGGGCAATTTCCGTCTTTCCCACGCCGGTCGGGCCGATCATAATGATGTTTTTGGGCAGCACTTCGTCCGCAAGGTCCTGCGTCAATTTTTGACGGCGAATGCGGTTCCGCAGCGCGATCGCAACGGAACGCTTCGCCGCCTTCTGTCCGATGACGTGCTTGTCCAGCTCCGTGACGATTTGCCGAGGGGTGAAATCGTCGAGGCTTGACGCCGTATCGATCGTTTCTGGAAGGTAGAAAACCATGAGAGGAAGCGGTTAAAGCTCTTCGATCACGATCTCGTCGTTCGTATAGATGCAGGTTTCCGCCGCAAGTTTCATCGCTTTTTCCACGATGTCGCGCGCTCCGAACGACGTGTGGCGAGAGAGCGCGCGCGCCGCCGCGAGCGCCATGGGCCCGCCGGATCCGATCGCGACGATCCCGTCGTCTGGCTCGATCACGTCTCCCGTCCCGCTCACCAGATACGTGTTCTTCGCATCCGCCACAAGCAGCAGCGCTTCCAAATGCCGCAGGGCGCGGTCCGTGCGCCAGTCTTTCGCGAGTTCCACCACCGCGCGGCTCAAATTGCCATGGTATTCTTCGAGTTTCTGCTCGAAACGCGAGAAAAGTGAAAGAGCGTCGGCCGTGCTTCCGGCGAAACCCACGACGACGCGGTCATTGTAAAGTCTGCGAATCTTCCGCGCCTTATGCTTGACGATGTTGTCGCCCATCGTTACCTGGCCGTCTCCAGCCATCGCCAGGTGGCCGTCACGGCGCACGCTTAGAATGGTGGTGCTGCGGATTCGTGGATTCACCCTTGTCCTCAACGGCCATTATATCAGAACACCCGCCAGAGGCTTACTCGTGGGCTTCGAAATCGCTTGCGGGATAAGTTGGGTTGTAGCTCACCGTGTTGCAGAAAAATTCCGAAACTCGCCGGCCGTTGTAGAATGCGGTCACCTCCATCGGCGTTTCGATGCCCTGGATTTTCTGATAATCCGAAAATACGTGCGCGAATTCCTCCCACCGCCCCGTTTTAGCGTTCAAGTCCCGAATGGTGATTCGCAGGGGAAGGTCGCTGTCCTGGTTGATGTCGAGCGTGACCTGGGCGCCGAGCGTGTCGTAAAATTTCAGCACGCGCACCGGCCGGTTTTCCACAAAATCCAGTCCGCCTTCCTGAACCAGCGCGCCGGGCTCGTGAATCCTCAGGCGCAGCAGGTTCTCGAGACTGTAACGGTTGGTGATTTGCCAGGAGCGCACCTCTTCAGAAGGTTGATCGTCCACGCCGTTTCGGTCGAGCTCCCACGCTTGCGTTCCATTGTTGATCAGCACGACGGGCCTTTTCGAAGCCACCGTGTCGCCTTCCGGCCCATTCAGAAAAATCCATGCTGCGCTCGAAGTCGCCATGCTCAGCGTCACGCGGCTCTTGTCGGGATATTCGAGCTCGCTGGTAAAGGGAAAAATACCCGCAGTCTGTCCTTGCGAAATGTAATACAGGCGGCCGCTCGAAGTGACCGTCTTAATGCCGAGAAAAGCCTTCCCGCCGAGCGCCGCGATTGTTTGGTCAATCAGCTTCTGCGCGGCGGGCTCGATTCGAACCGGCAGCTTCGCGTCCGGCTTCGCCCCCTGACCGAACGCGCACGCTGGGGACACAAGCGTCAGGAGCGCCATCGCTCTCAGGAACCTCGAAAGTCTATCCACAGAGTACATTTCCCCCATTTACATTGATGATCTCTCCGGTCATAAAGGTTGACATTCGAGAAGCAAGAAACAGAATCGGCATGGCGATTTCCTCGGGCCGGGCGAAGCGGCCGAGGGGAATGCCTGCCATTAGCCTGCGCGCTTCCCGCGCGTTTCGCACGGCGGGCGCGCTCATGTCCGTCGCGACCCATCCGGGCGCGACGCAATTCACCAGAATATTGTGTGGCGCAAGCTCAGTGGAAAGCCCCTTGACCAGGCTGATCGCTCCGCCCTTCGCCGCGGCGTAATGATTGTGAAAAGCTTCGCCGCGCTGCCCCGCCGTCGAAGAGACGACGATGATGCGCCCTGATTTCCGGCGGATCATGTGCGGCGCCGCGTAGCGGATTACGGAGTAAACCCCTTTCAGGTTGACGGCGATCATGCGGTCCCATTCGCGCTCGCTCATCGCTTCGATGGGCGCGGGCCGCTGATTCCAGATTCCCGCGTTCGCCACGAGGATATCGATCCGCCCGTGCTGCCGCACGGCCCGCTCAATCAAACGCCCCGCGTCGCGCATTCGGCGGACGTCCGCGCGCACCGGCTCGGCCGAGCCCGCGCAATTCCGGCAGCCTTTTTCCACCTCGCGCGCCGCCCTCGCCGCCTTCACGTAGCTGAACACCACACGCGCGCCCGCTTCGGCGAAGAGCTTCACCACGGCCGCGCCGATGCCCCGGGATCCGCCCGTCACCACGGCCACCTGATTTTCAAGCAAAATTTTCATACTGCCCGCGGCGCCTGATTCCCGCCCGAGTCGAGCCGCGAAACAATCTGCCGGCGCACGCGCGCAGACAACGCCGTCACGTCTTCCGCCGTCAAGCCGCGCGTCGGGATCGGCGGGTGAATGACGATTTCCGCCTCGCCCGGCCGCACGTGCAGCGAATCCGGCTCGAGAATCTCCCGTGTCCCTTTGATCGTAATCGGCACAATCGGGACGCCGGAGCGAACGGCCAGATAAAAACTTCCCGCCTTGAACGGCAGCATTTCCGCCGTCCGGCTGCGACGCCCTTCGGGAAACATCACCACCGAGTTGCCCTCGCGAATTCTTTGCGCCGCGCGTTCGAATCCCTTGAGCGCGTGGTGCGGATTGCCTCGCTCGACGGGAATATGTCCCGACCGCCGCAGATGCCAGCCGAGAAACGGAATGTGAAAGAGCGATTGCTTCGCGAGATACCGGAATTGCACCGGAAGCGCGAGGAAGAGCACGGGAATATCCATCGCGCTCGGATGGTTGGCGCAGAAAATGACCGTTTCCTTCCGGTCGATGTGTTCCGCACCCTCGACGCGCAGGCGAATGCCGCTCGTCTTCAAAATCAGCCGCGACCATACGCGCGCGCAGCCGTGCTGCCAGCGGCCGTGAGCATCGAAAATCGAGCCGCAGACCGAAGCCGTCCCGCACATGGCGGTATAGAAATAAATCGGCAGGTCTTTGAACACGAACGCGAGCAGATAGCCGAGCGCATTCCGCACGCGTCCGCGGGACGCTGCTCTGTTTTGAGTGCCGGCCAGGGTGGAATTCATCTCAACTGAGGCTTGCGGCCGCTTCACGGATCGGGCTTGGCCGCGCAGCGTGCGCTCGAGCGCTCGAATCTTTCTTGAGCGCACCCACGAGAAAAAGCGATCCCGCCGCCAGAATCACGTCTTCCGGTTTGCTTGCGCTGAGCGCCCTCTCGAGCGCTCGCTCCGGATCCGGCTCGATGGTCACTTGCGCAAGCGGGGTTTGCGCCGTCGCGAGGATTTCCTCCGCGTTCGCCGCCCGCGCCACGGCCGGCTCCGTCAGATAAATTTCTTCGGCGAGCGGGAAGAGCAGCGCGGTGATGCCGGCGACGTCTTTGTCGCGCATCGTCGCGTAGATCAGCCGCACTCTCCGCCCGCGCCATTCCTTGCGCGCATAGCGCGCCACTTCACGCGCCGCGGCAATGTTGTGCGCTCCATCGAGCACCACCAGCGGCTCCTTCCGAATTGTTTCAAGCCGTCCCGGCCAGCGGGCGCCTGCGATCCCTTTCGCGACGGCTTCATTCGAGATTCGCCAGCCTTCCTTCCGCAGCCGCCACACCGCCGCCGCCGCGGCCAGCGCGTTCCGGATTTGGAATTCGCCCGCGAGCGGCAGCGCGATTTCGCCCGCGCTTTCTCCGCCGAGCGTCAGGTGAAAGCGATAATATCCTTTCTCATCGCGGACTTCGCTCGCCTGCGCCACGCTCGCCGCCTCCGTCAGCCCCGCTCCCATTTCAGCCGCGCGCTCGCGCAGCACTCGGAGTGCGTCCGGATCCTCCGCGGTCGTCACCGCCGGCCGTCCCGCCTTGATGATGCCCGCCTTTTCTCGCGCAATCGCCGCCACCGTCGGGCCCAGAAATTCCTGATGGTCGAGCGAAACGTTCGTGATGACGGCGACCGCGGGATTCGTCACGTTCGTCGCGTCCAGCCGCCCGCCCATGCCGACTTCGAGCACGGCGATATCCACGCTCTCGCGCGCGAATTCGAGGAATGCCGCCGCCGTCAGATATTCAAAAAAGCTCGGCGGCGGTTCGAGGCGTCCATTTTCAAGCAGCGTCTCCGCGCGCTTGCGAACTTCGCTCATCGCGCCCGCAAAATCCTCATCTTCGATTTCGCGCCCGGCGGTGCGGATTCGCTCGTTGACGCGCACGAGATGCGGCGACGTATAAAGCCCCGTTCGGTAGCCCGCCGCTTCAAAAATGCTCGCGAGCATCGCGGAGACCGATCCCTTGCCGTTCGTTCCCGCGACAATGGCCGCCGGATATCTCAGCTCCGGATGGCCGAGCGATTCGAGAATCGTCTGGATGGCCGTGAGATCGAACTTTCGGCCGCGCACTTCGTGGCCTAAGTATTCGAGAAATTGCAGGGACTCTTCGTAGGTCATAAATCGCTTCTCGACGGCCGCGCCGCGGACACACTTGCTCTCGAGCAAGCGGCCGCCGCGCTTCGCTTCAGGCGATATCGCCCAATCCTAAATATACGTGAAATCTGAAGAATTTGCCCCGCCCAAACTTTGCGGGCGCCACGCCGGTTCGCAGGGGCGGGTTCACCCCGCCTCTACTTCGGAAGCAATTGCGCGGCTTCACGCCTGCGGCTTGAGAGATTCGATTTCGCGCCGCGAGCGGTCGAGGATATCGCGAACCTTGGTTGCGAATTCCGCATCGCCGCCGCTGCGCTTGACGGCCGAGAGCGCCGCTTTCATCACCAGCGCCGCCGTCGTCGCCACCATGACGCCTTCCGGTCCCGCGCTCGGCGCCCACACGCCCCATTTCTCCGCGCGGTTCCAGATCTCATCCACGCGGTCCTTTTCCCGCGCCAATTCCGCGCGGCCCGCTTCCGTCAGCGTGTAGACACGCTTGCCGTCACGGGTCTCCGAAGTTACCAGGCCTTCATCCTCGAGCTGCTGCAGGTTTGGATAGACCGCGCCCGCGCTCGCCCGGTAGATTCCGTTCGACCGCTCTTCCAGCTCTTTGATGAGCTGATAGCCGTGTTTCGGGCCGCTCTCGAGCAACGAGAGCAGAGCCAGCCTCACCTCGCCCGTGTCGAAGAATCTCGACCACCGGCCCCATGGGCCGTAGCCCGCCCAGCTTCCACCACCCCACCATCCGCGACCTCTTCGCATAAATCCCTCCTCGGAATGCATTCCGCGCCAAAAGCCGAACCTCACTCCTGATCTGCATCGTCCGTGTTCCATTGCAATCTCCTTATGATAGTTCTCAACTATCATTTACAATATATCGTACGATATAGCATATGTCAAGCATGTTTTTATGGTTTGCCGCGCTATGCAGGTTGGGAACCGCGGATTTATCCCGCCACGGAGAGTGGCGGCGTGAAGCCGCCCCTACGTGTGATACCGCGGGCGACCGAGGAATTCAACGATTCCCAATTCGCGGAAGACCTGGAATTGCTGGCGGATTCTCGGCTCGACGTTTTTGTTTTGCGGGTGCAGGCGGACCAGCGTTTCCGCGTGGGCATAAACTTCGGCGAGCGAAAATTCGCGTTTGCCCATCCCGCGCACGACGTTCAGCACGTCCAGAGTCCATCCGCGCGCCTCGAGGTCAGCTTTTTCGAGCGGGCGGAGTCTTGCATATTCTTTCCGCACGGCATCGGGGCTCGCAGGTACGCCATCGCAGACTACGGGAATTCGCGCATCAGGCGGAATGTTTGCCAGGGCGATGTTGCCAAGCGTGTGCCCGCGCCGCTCCGCGAGGGGCTCAACGGATTCCTCTTAATGATGCACGAAAGTGAAAAAACAAACTGTGGGATGAGGATTAAACTTCGGACGGCCCACTTCGTGGGGTCGTAATGCACGGCCAATATATTAGGCGTGCGGTTTTGCAAAACCGCCTCGTGCATCGCTCTGTACCCTGCGTCCATAATTTGCGAGATGAAGGGCCGCCTCTGGCTCTTGAGCTGATGCCGCCACAAAGCACTCAGTCGCTCAAGCGGTTGCGGATCGGATCGTTGATCGAAGGAGGGGAGATGGCAAGGGGCGTTGCTCGTTGCGCCCGTGCGGCGTGGAACTGAAAGGGTGCAACCTGACATTCTGATGCCGCGAATCAGGGGAAGAATCCTCTTCTCGGGTGCCGTTGGGGCAAAAGCAGATGCTTCGCTTATTTCAGTGTTGCGGGGCCCGCCTCTACGCGGCGGTCTCATCCCAGGCGCCGAGCAGGCGAAACGAGCGGGCGAGGTAGGCTTTCATTTCCTTTCGCGGAACGATGGCGTCGAGCATTCCATGCTGAAGCAGGAATTCGGCGCGCTGGAAGCCGTCGGGCAGTTTTTGCTTGATGGTTTGCTCAATGACGCGCGGTCCGGCGAATCCGATGAGCGCGCCGGGCTCGGCGATGTTGAGATCGCCGAGCATTGCGAAGCTGGCGGTGGTGCCGCCGGTAGTGGGGTCGGTGAGAACGGAGATGAAGGGCTTCGGCACTGCATCGAGCTGCGCGAGGGCTGCGCTGATGGTCGCGAGCTGCATCAGGCTGATCGCGCCTTCCATCATTCGCGCGCCGCCCGAGCAGGCGACGATGACGAGCGGGAGGCGCTTCGCAATCGCGCGGTCAATCGCCCTCGTGATCTTTTCGCCGACCACCGCGCCCATGCTGCCGCCGATGAACCGGAAGTCCATCGCGCAGGCGATCAGCGGCTTTCCATCGAGCAGTCCTTCGCCCGAGAGAATGGCATCCTTCATACCCGTCAGCTTCTGCGCTTCTTCCAGCCGCCGGCGATAAGACTTGCGGTCCGTGAATTCGAGCGGGTCGGGGGATGCGAGGCCGGCGTCGTGCTCGGTGTACTTCCCTTCGTCGAACAGCATCGCAAGCCGCGCCTGCGACGTCATCTTGAAGTGATAGCCGCACTTCGGACAGCATTGCAGATTCTGCTCCAGATCCTTCTTCCAAAGAATCTGCCGGCAGCCGTCGCACTTCACCCAAAGCCCTTCGGTCTGGACCTTTTTGTCCGCCGGTGTTTCAAGCGGCTTCTTTTCCTTTTTGAACCATGCCATACGCTTTTTCGCTCGCGCGAAGGACGGTCAATAATCAATTCCGCGCTGCGCGAGAATGCCTTTTTGATACGGGTGCTTCACCTCGCGCATTTCCGTCACCAGGTCCGCGCACTCGACAATCGAAGGATGCGCGTTTCGGCCGGTCAGAATCACGTGCACGTTTTCCGGCTTTTGCTTCAGCGCCTCGGCCACGGGCGCCGGATCAAGCATTTTGTAGCTGATAGCGTAATTGATCTCGTCCAAAATCACGAGCTCATATTCTCCGCTCAGAATTTTGCCGCGCGCGAACTCCCAGGCCTGCTGGACGAGCCGCACGTCTTCCGGGTCCGGCTGCTCCGCGCCGATCTTGACGAAGCCTCGGCCCATCGGAAGCAACTGGATTCGGTCCTCCCCGAGCATTTTAGCCGTATCGAGCTCTCCGTAATGCCACGAGCCCTTGATGAATTGTACCATCAAGACGCGCAAGCCCTGGCCAATCGCGCGAAAAGCCGTGCCGAGCGCCGCCGTGGTTTTTCCCTTGCCGGGCCCGGTATTGACGATGATGAGTCCCTTGTTGGTTTCTGCCAAATGCCCTCCGGCCTTCGCGCCCGCTCAACGGGCGTAAGGGTAGCCGCGAAGCATGGTGAGGCTCCGGTAAATCTGCTCGAGGAGCAGCGCGCGCGCCCACTCATGCGTCAGCGTCATTCGGGAAAGCGCCAGCAGGACGTCCGCCTGCTTCCGCAGCGGTGCGCTGAATCCATCCGGCCCTCCGATGAGGAAAGCGATTTCGCGCCGCCCCATCGTCATCTGGCCGCCGAGCCATTGCGCAAATTCTTCGGAAGTCCACTCGCGCCCGCGCGGGTCGAGAAATACCCGGACGCTGCCGTCAAGACGTTCGAGCAAAGCCTGTTCGCCGCGCGTGAGTCCATTCCCGGACTTTCCGTGCTTCGCAGAACGGTGCGCATCGCCGCGCTGCTTGCCGGGTTTCTGCGGCGCCAGCTCTGCAACCTCAAAACTCGTCATTCGCCGGATGCGCGCCGCAAAATCCTGCTCGAGCGCCCGCAAATGCGCGTCCTTCGTTTTCCCTTCCCACAGCACTTGGATTCGCATGGGCGAACCCTCCGGAAACTTTGCCGGCGTTCGTCTATTCTTCAGGCGCCGGAAAGTACGCGGCGGTTTTCCAGAGCCGCTCGAGGCCATAAAATTCCCTCGCACGGCGGGAGAAAATGTGGACCACAAATTCTCCGTAGTCCATCAATATCCACTCTCCCTGCGCGTAGCCTTCGACGTGGCCCGGAATCGCGCGCGATTTCTGAAGCTGCTCCCGGATTGCGTCGGAAATGGCTTGAGAGTGGCGGGAGGAAGTTCCGCTGCAGAGGAGAAAAAAATCGGTAAAGGAACAGACGCCTCGCAGCCCAAGAACCTTGAGATCGAGCGCCTTGTGCGCTTGTGCTGTCAGGACCGCTTCACGAAGTTGCGGGGTCATTCAGCCGCGCGCCCGGCCTGATGCCGGCGGTAGAGCCCCTCCTTCAAAATATATTCTTCCACAAGTGGCGGCACGTATCCAGAGAGTTTGCGCCCGCGGCGGATAGCCTCGCGGATATTCGTCGAGGCAAACGGCACGCGGACTCCCGGCAAAATCCACACCGTCGTGCGGCGCAAGGGGATTCCGCGCTCGATTCGCCCGCGCGCGGCGGCGCGAATCATGTGTCCCGGAATCACGGTGCGAATTTGGTCGCTCGAAAAACCGGACCGCGAAACCACGACGAAATTCGCGAGATCCAGCAAGCTGCGCGAGGCCCGCCAATGGGGGAGATCGAGGAAAGCGTCCGCCCCGAGCAGGAAAAAGAGGCGATCCCGCGTCCCGAGCGTTTTCCGCACGCGGCGCACGGTGTCAATCGAATAATGCGGCTTGCCGTCGGGCTTCGGCGCTTCGAGGAGCGAGGGAACAAATTCCGCGCGGCCCGCGCAGGCGAGCGTGACCATCGCAAACCGGTGATGGAACGGCGTCAACTGGTCCGAGTGCTTGTGCGGCGGCGTTCCAGTGGGAATGAACAGAACGCGATCGAGGCCGAGCGCGCGGACGGCTGCATCCGCAACTTTCCAGTGGCCGGTGTGGATCGGATCGAACGTTCCGCCAAATAGAGCGATGTTCAAGCGCAAAGAATCCTCAGGGCTTCTTGCTGCGTTCGATCTCTTCAGCCTCAGCGGGCGGCCGGGCGCGAGGGAGTGTCTCGAGCGCCGCCCAGGCCGCGTGCTTCAGCGCTTCGATCCCTTCACCGGTTGCGCCGGAAATCTCATAAAGCGGCTGTCCCCGCTCCCGGCAAAAATCGCGGAGACGTTCCAGGCGCGCTCCGTCGCCCCGCGCATCCACACGCGAAGCGACCACGAGCGAGGGTTTGGCCGCGACTTCCGGACTGAATTCCTCAAGTTCTCCGCGAACGGTGAAGTAATCCTTCGCCGGATCGGTGGGCGAGCCCTCCGCTGCGTCCACGAGGTGCAGCAGCAGGCGGGTTCGTTCGATGTGCTTGAGAAAACGGTCGCCGAGCCCTTTGCCCTGGTGCGCGCCCTCGACGAGGCCCGGAATGTCCGCCATGACGAACGAATGATTCTCATCCACCGCGACCACGCCGAGGCAGGGCTCGAGCGTCGTAAAAGGATAATCCGCGATTCGAGGATGTGCGGCGCTCAAGCGGGAAATCAATGTGGACTTGCCGACGTTTGGAAATCCGACGAGGCCAACGTCAGCGAGGAGCTTCAATTCGAGCCGCAGCGTGAATTCTTCGCCGGGAGCGCCGGGCTCGGCTTTGCGCGGCGCCTGGCGGACGGAGGTCGCAAAACGCGCGTTCCCACGGCCTCCGCGGCCGCCGCGCGCGACGAGGAACGTCTGGGCGGGAGCGCTGAAGTCGAAAAGCAACTCTCTGGTTGCGTCTTCAAAGACGGCCGTGCCCACGGCCACTTCAATCGTCAAATCTTCTCCGCCGCGGCCATGGCGATTCGACCCTTCGCCGTGGCTGCCGCGTTCCGCACGGAATTCATGAACGTACCTGAATTTCAGCAAGGTGTTCAAATCGCCCGAACTCGCCAGGTAGATGCTTCCGCCCCGTCCGCCGTCGCCGCCGCTTGGACCTCCGCGGGGAACATACTTCTCACGGCGGAAAGCAATGCAGCCGTTTCCTCCAGCGCCGGCCGCGACGTGAATTTTTGCTTCATCAATGAACAAAGGCGATCGCTCCGGAACCGTGGCCCCGGGAGCGCGAATAGCAGCCGAGGCGCGAGTGTGCCTCGCGAGCAGTCAATTTGCCGCCTTGAATTTTCAGTTGGCGGAGGGAACCAGAATGTGAACAAACCGCCCCCGGCGGCCTTTTTCTTCGAATTGCACCACGCCTTGGACCTTGGCGTAGAGCGTGTCGTCTTTGCCGATGCCGACGTTGTCGCCGGGCTTAAAGCGCGTTCCACGCTGGCGCACGATGATCGAGCCTCCGCTAACCGTCTGTCCCGCGAAGCGCTTCACTCCAAGCCGCTGCGCATTCGAATCGCGCCCGTTGCGCGAACTTCCCAAACCTTTTTTATGAGCCATATCGTCAACCTGCCTTAGAGCCGCCGCGTCCTTGCCGCCTTCGGCGCAGCGCTCGTCTATGCCGTCAGAATCTCGTCAATCTTCACGCGCGTGAACGCCTGCCGGTGGCCGGCGGTCCGCCGATATTGCTTCTTGCGCTTGATTTTCAGGACTCGCACCTTCGGCGCGCGCCCGTGGGCAAGGATCGTGCCCTTTACTCGCGTGCCTTCGACGAGGGGATCGCCGACCGCAAGCTTCTCCTTGCGAACCGCAAAAACGTGGTTGAACTCGACAACCGAACCCGGCTCGCCGCGAAGCTGCTCCACTTGAATGACATCGCCCGGCGAAACCTTGTACTGCTTGCCGCCCGTCCGCAGAACTGCGTACATGATTTCTTGTCCTCTCCTCGTTGTAAAGCCGTAAACCCTTATTATAGACGTGCTTGTTCCCCGCCGTCAATTCGTCCGGCGAGCAAAACCCAGGTGCTATGGGCCTCAGGCTGAGAGCCCTTGCGGGACCATCGGCAGGGAGCGAATGCGCTTGCCGGTCGAGGCGAATATGGCGTTGCCGACGGCGGGAGCAAGGCCGACAATGGGTGTTTCGCCGGCGCCCGCGGAAGGTTGATCTTTGCGGTCAACGAGGATGACTTCGATTTCGGGAAGATCGCTGAAGCGCGGAACGCGATAGCGCGAGAAGCGGTCATTCAGGATTTTTCCATTTGCAAACTCGATGGCCTCAAAGAGCGCGCCGCCCAGGCCCATCACGTTCGCGCCCATAATCTGATTTCTGAGCCCGTTGGGATTCACGACGGCGCCGCAATCGAACGCAGTCACGACGCGCACGACGCGCACGCTCCCGCGAGCGCGATCAATGGCCACTTCGGCGCACGTCGCCACGTAGCCGCCTTTCTCGAAGCCTCCGCCCATGCCGAATCCGCGCGCTGGCGACGATTTTCGTTTCCCCCAGCCAAAGCGCTCTGCCGCCGCCTGGAAAACCGCCTTCAGCCGTTCATCATCCAGGTTCCTCAAGCGGAATTCGAGCGGGTCGAGTTTGAGCCGGCTTGCCAGGTCATCCATGTGCGATTCGCGAGCGAAGTGATTCGTGGTGGCTGCAAGCGCGCGGTACGAACCCTGGCGCAGCGGCGAGTCCACAGGATGAAACTCAATGCGCTGGCTGGGGACGACATAGGGGGTACGCATTGCCGAGGGGCCGGAATTGTAATTGTGAAACTCCCAGGCGGTGAGCTTTCCGGCATTATCCGCGCCGCTCCGAATGTCAATGACGCCGGCGGGGCGGAAATACGCCCAGGTGAATTCTTCCTCGCGCGTCCAAATGAGCTTGACCGGCCGGCCCGCGGCCTTCGCGAGGCGCGCGGCCTCGACGGCGCATTCACCGGTGTGCTTGCCACCGTAGGCGGAGCCCATGTCCGGCATCAGAACGCGCACCTGACTCCGGGGAATGTGAAACGCTTGCGCAAGCTGGTCGCGAACGCCAAAAGGCCGCTGAGTCCCCGTCCAAACCGTCAGTTTGCCGCGATTCCACTCGGCGACGGCGGCGCGCGGCTCGAGCGGAGCGTGGGCAATATAAGCGATGGTGTAGGTCGCATCCAGGCGAACCGGCGCTGAGGCGAGCGCCTGTTCGACCGATCCGGTCTCGACACTTCCGCCGCCGAAGAAGCCGTCGTGCTCAGCCGGCTCGGTGTGACTCTTCAAATACTCGTACAGATTTTTGTTTGAAGGCTGAGGATCGGGCGCCGGCTTCCATTGAGCTTTGAGAACGGCGAGCGCGCGTTCCGCTTCGTATTCGCCCGGAGCTGCGACGCCGGCAAAATCGCCGTCTCGAACAACGACGACGCCCGGCATAGTTTTGGCTTCGCCGGGGCTGAGCGAATCGAGCGCCGCTCCGAATGCCGGTGGCCGCAGCACTTTGCCGAAAAGCATTTGCGGACGGCGAATGTCGGAGGGGTAACGATGTTTGCCGGTTACAAAATCAATTCCATTGATTTTTGGGACCGATGTTCCCGCGACCGTCCAATCCGTCGCGGGCCGGAGCGGGTCGTGAGCGACAAGAGCTTTGGCAAGCGTTTGTCCCCGGGCGAGTGCGCCGTATTCGATGCTTCGGCCGGACGCGGGGTCAGAAATCTTTCCGTCCGCCGCGATGAGGCTCGCTGTTTTTGCACTCCAGCGCTTCGCGGCCATGGCGACCAGCAAATTGCGCGCGGCGCAGGCCACTCGCCTCAACTCCAAATTCATCGTCGGCGTCGTGCGGCTGCCGAACGTTCCCATGTCGAACGGCGTGAGGGCAGTGTCGCCCATAACCAACTGGATCGTGCCGACCGCCGTACGCAATTCCTCAGCCACCGCCTGCGTAAGCGAAGTTCGGATGTTCTGGCCGACTTCCACTTTACCCGTGTAAACGGTGACGCTGCCGTTTTCGCCGATATGCAGCCATGCGCCGATATTTTCCGGCAAACGCTCATCGAAGTGGAAACGACCGCCACTTTCGCGCCCGTGAGGACCGCGTCCGGCCGGTTGCTGGGCGGCGCCGGCATCGCGCGCCACGAGAAAAACGGCGACGCCCGCGCCCATCAGCCTGAAAAAATCGCGCCGTTCGAGCCCAAATTGATGAAGCGGCGGCTCAGAAAGCTCGTAGCGCTCGAGCTCGATTTCAGGATCAATTTTTCGCGGGCGCCTCGTCATCCTGCCTGCTTCCTCATCATTTCAGCCGCGCGCCGGAAGGCCGCGAGGATTCTCGGATAAGTCCCGCAGCGGCAAATGTTCCCTTGCATGAATCCGCGGATCATGTCTTCGCTCGGATTCGCGTGGGCCTGCAAAAACGCCACGCCGGTCATAATCATCCCGGACGTGCAGTAGCCGCACTGAAGCGCCTGCTCATCGAGGAAAGCTTGTTGGAGCGGATGGAGTTTTCCATTTTCCGCAATGCCTTCGATGGTGGTGATCTTTCTGGAGGCGACCGCGCCGACACGCGCCTGGCAGGAATGCCGCGGAAAGCCGTCAATCAGGACGGTGCAGGCGGCGCACTGCCCCTCGCCGCAACCGTATTTGGTTCCCGTCAAATCGAGCTGGTCTCGCAGAACGCTCAGCAGGGTCGCATTGGCATCCGAATCAATTGCCACCTGCTTGCCGTTAACGTGGAGGGATTTTACTCTCGCCATTGGATTCGAGGAAGGGCGCGTCGTCTGGCTTCGACGCCGCCCGGACTTTAAAGGTTACCGGTTTGACGCGGCAAACACAAGCGCGCGCCGCCTTGTGGTGAATGCGCCCGAGAAGGCTACAGGATGGTCCACATGGGAAATTTCGCGGACGGAGGACGAGAAGCGCCGGGGAGTTAGTGGGACAACTCGCCGCCGATGCCGGCAACGCATCTTAGCGCCGGGATATTATCCTGATCCACATATCCCTGGCTGAAAACGTGAAGTTCACGTCCATCGCAACCTTCTCCCTGTTATTCGCCGTGCCGCGGAAGCGTCACTGACAGCGGGTGTGTCCGTCTGGGAAAGAATTGTGTTCGCGGCCCGCCCAAGCACGTGTATATTTCTTAATCGGCGGAAGGCCGAATCACCGATTCCGAGAGTGACCCGAGCAGAAGGATCGGTGACGGATTATCGCTCTGTGGAGAGCGCTCTGCCGGCGGTGACAGCGCCGGGCGGAGTAGGAAGTGTTTTCGAGAGCCTCGCCGTGGGCTCTACTCAGGAGGGAAAGATGGAACGAAACAGCATTCGCAGATGGGGTCTGACGACTGCCGCGTTGTTGTTGGGATGTGTGACGCTCGCGGCGCAGTCGGTTCCC
This sequence comes from Acidobacteriota bacterium, assembly GCA_021828285.1. Taxonomy (GTDB): domain Bacteria; phylum Acidobacteriota; class Terriglobia; order UBA7540; family UBA7540; genus JAKASG01. The sequence goes on from JAKASG010000016.1 coordinate 30,235, forward strand.
GTGGTAACCGGCAACCCGCAAGTGGACCGGCTGCTGAGCGAAATGTCGCTCAAGGAGAAGATCACGCTGATTCATGGCGCACGTGAGAATCCGCGGGTTTACCAGGGGCAAGCCGGATATCTTGCGGGCGTGCCGAAGCTTGGGATTCCGGGCCTGCGCTTCGCCGATGGACCGCCGGGCGTGCTCACGCGAGTTCCGAGCCAGGGCGAGACGGCGACGATGGGCGTGGCGGCGACGTTCAGCGCGAAAGACGCGCTCGAGAACGGCATCGTCATCGGGCGCGAGGACCGCGCGAACGGCATTGACGTCAGCCTCCAGCCCTTTGTGAATATTGACCGCGATTTGGAATTCGGCCGCGGGTACAACACCTTCGGCGAGGATCCTTACCTGACAAGCGTGATGGGAGCCGAGGAGATTAAGGGAATTCAGTCGCAGCACGTGATGGGGATGGTGAAGCACTTCGTCGCATACGACTCGAACGCCTCGAATATCTACGTGGACGATCAGACGCTGCACGAAGTCTATCTCGCACCGTTCGACGCGGCGGTCAAGGCGGGCGTCGCGGCGATTATGTGTTCGTACAACCGGATCAACGGAGCTTTCGCCTGCGGTAACAAGCACAACCTGACGACCATCCTGCGCGGCCAGATCGGCTTTAGGGGCTTCGTAACTTCGGACTGGGGCGCGGTGCATGCGGTCACCTTCATTAACAACGGACTGGATATGGAAATGCCGGGAACGGGAATCGGGATTCCGTCGTTCTTCAGCCTAGGGCCGCCACCGCCGCCGCCCCCACCGCACGAATTCGCGGGACTGATGAGCATGTTTGGCGGGCACATTCCGGAAGAGCCGGCGCCGAAGTTCGCCGGCTTCGGCACCTTCGGCCTCAAGCTGAATCCGGAGAGAATGAGCCAGGCGCTCAAGGACGGCACGGTGACCGAGGCTACGATTACTCGCGCCGCGGGCCGCGTGCTGTATGAGATAGCGAAGTTCGGTTATCTCAACGGGATGCAGAAGCATTCCATCACGCCGCAGGATATCGAGGCCAACGCCAGGGTCATCGAGAAGACCGGCGAGGATTCGGCGGTCCTGCTGAAGAACGAAGACCATGTGCTGCCGCTGAAGGATAATGAACTGGTGAATGTCGTTCTGATTGGCCCGACGGCCGGACAGGTGGACTCGATCGGGATCAGCGGCGAACGCAGCGTAGGGCTGCCCTGGCGGATGGTAGGGCCGATCGCGGCGATGAGGAAAGTTTCGGGGGATCCGCACATAGCGTTTGCCGTGGCGGATAACATGACCGGAACCACGATTCCTGCAAGCGCGCTGAGCCATGAGGGCAAGCCGGGGCTGCTTCGGACGGGCGGCGGCACGGAACAGGTGGATGCGCAGCTCGACTTCACAAAAACGAACGGCAACCCCCTCCCGTCGAATTCGACGATCACCTGGAAGGGAACGCTCACGCCGCCGTACGCCGGCGACTACTGGATCTATTTGCAGGCTCTCGGGACGAACGCCTTCATCTCGATTGACGGCAAGCCGCTGGCTCGAACAGGAGCATTCCAGGGCGGCGTGCACGGAGACATTCTGCAGGCCAACCAGGACAACGTGGTTCCAACCACCGACGGGTTGGACAATGTTCGGCGAGCGGTGGAGCTGACGGCAGGTCCGCACGCGATTGAGGTCCGGATCACGCCGGACACGTCCGGTTCGCCGGTGCAGGTGCGGCTGAACTGGTATACGCCGAAGCAGCGTGCCACGGATTACGCCGACGCGATTAAAGCTGCGAAGAGCGCGAAGGTCGCGGTGGTGTTTGTGTGGACGCGCCTCAAGCCGGTGTTCGGATTGCCGGGCGATCAAAACAAGCTGGTGGAACAGGTGGCGGCCGTGAATCCGAATACGGTTGTCGTGCTCAATACCAGCCAGCCCGTCGCGCTGCCGTGGCTCGACAAGGTCAAAGCGGTCCTTGAGATGTGGTGGCCCGGCGATGAAGGCGGTTGGGCGACGGCGAATGTTCTGCTCGGCAAGGTGAGTCCGGCGGGACGATTGCCGGTCACGTGGGGCAGGAAGCTGACTGATTATCCTGCTACCGATCCACAGCATCCGGAGCGGAGCTGGAAGGGCGTGAACGGGCGGACGACTTATAGCGAAGGCGTGAACGTCGGATATCGCTGGTTTGAAAAGGAGCACATCCGCCCGCTGTTCCCCTTCGGTTACGGATTGAGCTATACGACGTTTGCCTACTCCGGATTGAAAGCGGTGAAAGCTGAGGACGGCGGCCTCGACGTGACGGTAGCGATTCGGAATACGGGCGGCGTAGCTTCCGACGAAGTGCCGCAGGTTTATCTGGGCGCGCCGAGCCGCATTCCGCCCGGCGTGCAATTCCCGGTGCGCGCGCTCGCGGCTTTCGACCGCGTGCACATCCCCGTGGGCGGCACTCGGATCGTGACGCTGCACGTGCCGCTTCGACAGTTGCAGTATTGGTCCACCCAGGAGCAGAAGTGGGTGTTGCCGGGCGGTGAGCGGATGCTGTTCGTCGGTCCCTCGTCGAGCACGCTCCCGCTGCATGAGGAGATCAACTACTCAAAGATGTGAGGGACACGGAAGTTAAAGCCGCGCGAAGCTGAATCGTGCACCCTCCTTCCGGTTGCGCACTGACCGGATGATATGCCGCTGAGGTCCCTTATCGCGCGGGATATCGTGTCTCGAGTCAGGGGCATCGGCGCGAGCCGAAGGCATTTGACCCGGCCTCCTCAAGCTGGCGAAGGTTCTTTCAGTTCGATCCACGCCAAAGACGCGGGTGACGTCAGAGAAAATGGAATACAATACGGAGGCTGTGTTTCGACGGAACCACCGGGCGTGCCGCAAGGCGCCTCTCTTATTTCTTTCCATCCTCCTCTTTGCAGCTTCAGCAGCCGCTGCAAGCTCGTGGAAGGGCGTGCTCCGCGACGATTCAGGGAAAGCGGTCAGCGGTGCGATCGTCAAGCTCCACTCTCCCACAGGGAAACTTGATTACAATGCCCGGACTTCGCAGGACGGTGCATTTTCATTTGCCCGCATCATTGCCGGCGATTACGTGCTTTCCGTGACTGAAAACGGAAAGACGCAGTCGGCAGCGAAACTCGCCCAGATCAAGGATGGCGAGAGCCTGACCGCAGGCTTGAAGATTGTCCCCAATCAAAACGAACTGGTGGTTGAAAGCGGCAATGGAAATTCTTTCCCGTGGGCAAGCGGAGGCGAGAATCTTTCAAGCAGGCAGGTTTCGAGCTTGCCGCTCAACGAGCGCGACTTCGGCAAGTTGCTGCTTCTCGCCGCCGGCACGATGACCGACACGAACGGAAGCGCCAACTTCACTCAGCAATACGCCGTGAATGGGCAGCGCTCGACGGCGACCGTCTTTGCAATAGACGGCATTGACTCGACCGACCCCGAAATGGGCGGCGCCGCTTTTGCCAACTTCAATGTTGATGCCATTCAGGAAGTTCATGGGAGCTCGGGCGTGATGCCGGCCTCGATCGGCAATGGCGCGGCCAGTTACACCGATGTGATCACCAAATCGGGTACCAACCAAATCCATGGCGACGCTTTTGAATTTGTTCGCAACGCCGCGTTCGACTCGCGGAACTTCTTTGACCGAAGGACCTTTGCGGACGAAGGCCGCATACCGCCCTTTGTTCGCAACGAGTTCGGTTTCACGGTCGGAGGGCCTGTAACGATTCCGGGAATTTATGACGGCCGGAATCGAACCTTTTTCTACGGCGAATACGCGGGTTTCCGCCAGGTGCTCGGAACCACTCAGGTGCTTGCCGTTCCAACCCTGGCGGAGCGCAACGGCATTGACACAACGGCATTTCCGGGCGACACGCTGACGGTGCCCGTCAATCCGAATGTCGAGCCGATTCTGAAGGGCTATCCGTTGCCGAACGATGCGGGAGGCGCATTCGGCGCGCGCACATACGCGACATCGTCCAGGGTCGCTACGGATAGCGATCAGTTCTCCGTGCGGGTTGACCAGCAAATTTCCGACAAATCAACGCTCTACGCGCGTTTCAGTCTCGATCAGATTACCGGGCCGCTGACCAATCCCAATCAGACGGCTATCAATCCCGGATTTGCCATCCAGTTCTTCAACCACGAGCGCAATGCCGGCTTGAAGTATGCGCGGGTGTGGTCGCCCAATTTAACTTCCGTGACGACGCTCGGCTATATTCGAACCACGCCTTTTTTCCCCTCCATCAACCATACTCAACCGGGCATCCAGTTCGGCGACGGCCTTTACCAGCCTTATAATTCCGCCGACGGCTCCATGGAGGGATTGTTCGCAAACGCGTATCAGATACAGCAGGATTTTACGGAGGTTCACGGATCCCACACGTTTCAGTGGGGCGCGCAGGCGATTATCAATCGGGATTCAACGGTTTGGGGAATGACTCCGAACGGAATGTACACATTCGGGGGCGGACCCGCGTATTCGTCCGTGGCGATTATGTCCGCGAGCGGTACCCACAATCTGCAGCCCGGCGATCCGCTGCCGGATTCTCTCACGGGTCTTTTGACTGCAACGCCTTATTCCTACACCGTCAGCGCCATCGCAAGCTTCACTCCCGGTGGCAATCGTTATAACGAAGCAGCCGTCAGGCGCCAGCTCTATAGTCTCTATTTTCAGGACACATGGAAAGCAACGCATCGCCTGGCCGTTAACTACGGGGTGCGGTATGAAATCCACAGTCCGCTCGAAGAAGCCAGCAAGCGAACTTCGCTGCCGAGAACCGTCGGGCCGAATGGGGACAACGTCCCGTTCTGGACGCCGGGTGCGAAAGAGATTTTCCTTGAGAATCCCCAGCCCCCTTATCCGACGGCTCTGGATGATTGGGGACCTCGGCTGGCGCTCGACTATCGCCTCTCGACCCATACCGTTCTGCACGCAGGCGGCGCCATCACCACGCTGGTGACGAACATGTGGCAGGATAATACTCTGACCGGCGGCATCCCCTTTTTGTTCACGCCTTATGTCTTTGCCCAGCCCGGTGTCGCCGTTCCATTCAGCAATTCGGTAATCCCGCTGACGCTGCCACCCGTTTACACGCCTTCGGGCCAACTCATTCCTCCGAACGGCAATCCCGCGGACGTTCCGCCCAATACGCAAATAGACATCCAGCGATTCCAGAATGACCTGGCCGCACTCACGCCTGGACACGAGCTTCAATTGCTAACCACGTCGGGCCTTGCCAGCAACTTTCGCGACGGATATATCGGCACGTATACCGCGGGCGTGGAACATAACTTCAGGCAGCTCAATTTCAATGCCGACTATGTAGCCACAGCCGGCATCAACCTTCCAGGCATCTTTTCTCCGAACGGTTACAACGGAGCATCTCCAGGATTCGCGCCCTTTACTCAGTTCAATGCAGCGGGGCAGCCGGTCGGCGGCTATGGCAACGAAATCCTGATCTCTTCGGGCTTGCATTCCACCTATCAGTCCTTGCAGGCGGGCATCGGCAAGAATTCGACGCGCTTCGGATTGGGCTTCCAAGCGAGTTATACCTATTCGAAAGCTCTTGATAATGGAAGTTCGACGTTTGCCCTTCCGCAGAATCCCTGGAATCCCGCGGCGGACAAAGGCCCGGCGAATTTTGACGTGACGCATGTTTTCGCGCTCAGCCTGATTGAGGCGCTTCCGCTCAACCGCGTCAGCTTCCTGCGGCCGATGGGGAAACGGTTCACCCACGGATGGCAGCTTCTGAACATCACCACGCTGATGACGGGATTGCCCTTTACAGTTTATTCGGGAATTCAACAAACCGGCGCGGGATCGCAAGGAATGGACCGGCCCAACCAGATCGGCGCTCCCGATTTTTCGACCAGCCGCGTTATCCGGGAGGACTACTTCGGCAAGGGTGCCAACAACGCGTCATTCTTCTCGATACCCATCAACGTGCCGGGAGGAACGGGACCGAACCAGGGAGTTTTCGGAGCCCTCGGCCGAAACACGTTTCGTGGCCCGGGATATCGCGACTTCGACGTGGCGCTCATCAAAGACACGCCTATTGGACGGCGAGGCAATGAAGAACTGGGGATTTTGCAATTCCGCGCCGAGTTCTTCAACGTTTTTAACCTCGTCAACTTCGGCCTCCCGTCGAATATTCTGCGCGGGAGCGGATTTGGAATCATCAACAGCACGGCCGGCACGTCGCGCCAAATCCAGTTTTCCCTTCGGATGGTCTACTGAGCTCCCCTCGAGTACGATGCGGGGGGAACCTTCAGGAAGGCCTTCGGATCGAAAGAAAAGACACGGGAGAGCCCCTCGCCCGTCATTTTCGGCTGGAGTTATCTCTGCAAAAAGATCCCCCGCTTTCAGGTTCCTTTTTCGATTTTTGTCTTGGCTTCGCGTGGGAGAAGATGATGTGATTCCTTGAGGCCGTGAACCCGGCGGTCGAGGGGATGAAACGGGCTAGCATCACGACGTTCGGCGCTTGAGCGGACGACGTTTTTCCAGATATTCCTCAAGGTCCTGGTCGGAGAGTGTGGCGTGCCGCGGAAGAGGTTGCTCGGGAGTTTCGAGATCTAGGTTTCTGCGCAGCTTTTGGTAGCAAAGGTCGGCGGCATCTTGGTAAGGCATGTGCGCCCCGACAAACGACTGATTGGAAATCGTGAAGGTAAACTCACGATTTTCAGTTTTCCGGTCCACCACCAGGTAGAGGTAATCTCTTCCTCGCGGCTTCAAGTGAAATCCCAGGTATTGAATTTGCGCCGTTGTTTTTATCATCTGAAGGGGCTTCGGCCCGCGTCAACTCACGAGGTGGGCGCGGGCACAAAGCCGCCGGGTGCCTCAGAGCTTGACTACGTGCTCTGCTTGCAACCCCTTCGGGCCCTTGGTGACCGTGAATTCCACTGTTTCGCCCTCGACGAGCGATTTGAATCCCTCTGCCTCAATGGCCGTGTGGTGAACGAAAACGTCATCCCCCGAAGAGCGCTGGATAAATCCATAACCCTTCGCATTGTTGAACCACTTCACTGTACCTTGTTCCTTTTCACTCATATTGCTTCAATTGTCCTTTGTTCGCTGAATTGGCTCGATTTGCCATTGCAACCAGTCGCCAAAAATACAAATGGCCACAAAATCATGGATTCTGTGGCCAACAATTACGTCCGTGTCGTTCGGTCACAAAGACTGATCAAGCATCTAGAGTATACACGATTCATTGGTTTTTGCAAAGGAATAAAACACGGCGAAGCTAAGAGCCTGGTTCGCCACCGGGCTCGTAGGGTAGGGCCTGCTCAAGCCCTTGCGGGACGATCGGAGCGCTGCCCGGCGCATCAAACTTCATCTCAACTCGTCTGGTGAGAAGTCGTCCATGGCCTTTTGACATATCGAGGCTTGCGCATCCCAAGCCTTTACCCTGGCGTCCTGTGGTGAAAGGCCGCTTTTTTCGTCCCGACGGCACAATATCTCCGGGGTTAAGTATATTGAGGCTCGGCCGGCGAGGGAAGGCACGGAAAAGACTGTTCGGTCTTGTTGAATCGGGAGAAACAATTTGATGACGATTTGAGCTCGCTCCCGAACGGTGAAACGGGCTAGCTCGATTTGGGCGTGCGCAAGCGTTTTGCGAGGGCCTGCAGCAGCTTCCATCCGATGGCTCCGTTTCCTTCGACCAGCGGCCGGAACTCCCAGAATGTGAGCCCATAGCAGAATAGTTCACTCGCAGCGGTCACTGTGGCCGCCCGCGGGCCGCCATCAATCAGGGCGATCTCGCCGAAATAATCGCCGGGACCGAGCGTTGCGAGGCGGACGCCTTTGCTCGTGACCTCGGCTTCCCCGGAATCGATAAGGAAGAAAGCTGCGCCTCCGGTACCTTCCACGATGACGGGTTCGCCTTTCGCGAAGTGGCGCTCCTTCAGCAGACGGGCGATTTGCTCCACCTGCCTTCGATCCATATCGGCAAAGAGCGATACGCGTAGCAGTGCAGCCACGGGGTCGTGCATAGGCAGAGGGGGCGGTGCGACCTCGCTGTGCCCCTTGCCCGTGGTGATGGCGCGGCACTGAAGGAGATAAAGGTTTCCATCTTGGTACGCCCATTCGATGTCGCGCCGCGGGCCGTAGGCCTTCTCGCACTGGAGAGCGAGTTCATTCAGGGTTATGAGCTGAGCGTCATCGAGGCATAGTTGCGTCACCTCTGCGGCCGGAACCTGTTGCTCAAAAGTTCCGCCATTCGGCAACGGGCGAAGCGCGATGCGTTTTCGTCCGGTTTTTCGCTCGAGCACCTGCCCTGAGCGGTCGAGACGGAAGTGATCCGGCACAACGAGGCCGGAAACCACCGCTTCACCAAGGCCCCAACTGGCTTCAACCAGGCGCTCATCCGCTCCGCTTACCGGATTCTCGGTAAACATGACGCCAGCAACCGCCGGATTGAGAAGCGTCTGGACGACGACGCCAACGCTCGGTCGGGTAAATAGACCGACACGCTGACGGTAAGTGATAGCCGAATCCGAATTTGCAGACCACCAGACCTCCCGCACGGCGTCTGGAACATCCGCTGCCGAGTGGATGTTGAGAACCGTCAGGTGCTGGCCCGCGAAGCTCGCGGCAGCGCCATCTTCGTCAACCGCCGATGACCGAACGGCAAACGGCGGACGCAGGCCGGCAATGGCCTTCGTCAGTTTTTCAACGGCTTTATCATCCCGGGAGGCGATGGCCTCGACCAATTCGCCTGAAAGGGCGACACCGGGAGGGACCGGCAGGCCTTGGCGCACAGCCTGACCCAGGCCCACCGCTTTCGATCCGTAAAGCGACGTTTCACGCGCCTTCGCGAACGTCACGGCTTTCTTCATCCAAGCACCGTAACTTCCCCCGCGTCTCCATCCACACGCAGACGCGTACCATCGGCAATCCGCTCCGTTGCCTCGCGGGTGCCGACAACTCCGGGTATGCCGTACTCGCGCGCGACGATTGCCGCGTGTGAAAGAAGACCGCCATTGTCGGTCACGATCCCGCCAAGGAGCGGCAACAGAATGTTAAAGGCTTCGGTCGTGGATTCGGTGACGAGCACATCGCCTTTGACGATTCTCCCGAACTCGGAAGGCCCGGAGACGCGCCGCGCGGGTCCTTCGTAGCGTCCTTTGCTGGCAGCGAGCCCGAAAAGCACCTTTTCTTCATTCTTCGCCTCGGAGCTGCCGAAGAGATGGCCCAAGGCAGCAAAGGTTGATCGCATGACCCGGCCGGTGGAGGGAGGCAGCTTTGAGAGATCGGGCGGCGGCGGCTCAGGCGGACCGAGAAACGGCGGAGCCTCTTTCGCCGTATGAGCAGCGCGATATTGGGCGCGTTTTGCTAGCTCATCGGCGGTGGGCCCGCCCGTTCCCGCAACCAGCGCGCACATCTCATCAAAGCCGGCATCCAAGAGATGCTCCGCAGCCGCAATTCGACCGCGACCGGCAACCCGCCGGCCCGCCGCCAGCGCAGCGCGACGCATGATGCCCGAAGCCCAGATGTCGCTATAGACACCTCGCTCGTCGCGAAGATGGTACACGAGCCGGGCTTCGCCGAGCAGTTCATCGAACTCCGCCTGGTGTGCCGCTGGAACCTGAGCGCGGACTTTGGCAATGCGCGCGTCCGCATCCGAAGCAGCCTGAGCTTCTCCAGAGACGGCCGTGCGGATGGCTCGTAGAAGTGCGTCCGGCAATTCAATCGCTGTGGGTTCGCAAATGTCGAAACCGTCAAGGAGCCGATTGCCGACCATGTCGAGGTAAGCAGCGAACGCTGCGCCCGCTTCACCCTGGATAGAACGTAATTTCGCAAGCGTTTGCGCGGGATCGCCTTCGGAGTTGAGCACTTCCCGCGCCGCCGCGTCTTCGGCGAACGCTTTCTTCAACCGCACAAGTTCGCCGGATCCCCCTGCGGACACTTCCGCCGAACCACGCATCAGGTCCAGCAGGTCGGAGGGCGGCAACCCGGTCCAGGTTCCGGCATGAACGAGGAAATCCCCGACGGGTACCATGGCGGCGCCGGTGAAATGCATGTGCTGCCTGATCATGGCCGAGTGGTGGTCGTGGCAGCGGCGCATATAAGCGACAAGGTCTCCGTCGGAAAGGCCGTCCGGGTTGATGGCCTGCAGCTCTTTGTGCATGGCGACCGAGGAGGGTTTCCGTTTTTCATCCCATTCGTGAAGCTGTTCCCGCCAGAGCTTCTGCGCATAGACTTGTTCGGCGCGCTTGAAGCGCTCCGGGATTTCCGACTCAGGAGGCGGCAGCAATTGGCGATATGCGAACCCGTTCACGAAGGCGTATTGCAGTCCGTCCATGAGCAACCCATAGAAACGGGCAAAGTCATTCGAGCCTTGCTTTAGGGAAGGGGGATTAATTTCCTGATAGTAACGCGTCGCAGGCCGCGGGAAATGCACAGGGTCTTGTACCCATGGGCCGGGCGCCGGCGCTTCAAAGTGTAGTTCGGAGGAACTCTTTCGATCAGTCACTGCATTTCTCCTCTCTCAGGTAAGTCCATCATCTTGCACCGCTGACCGCAATCAATGTTGATGGAAATTTATCTTCCACGCGCCTAAGCTTGGGGTCGCTGGATGGAATGACTTTGATTTAGCAATTTCGCGCTCTCCGGAAAGAGCTTAATTGCGCCATCGGGCACGAAGGAGAATTCACATCATTACGCTCTTTTGAGCTTGCTGCTCGAAAAATTTATCACTGGGCACGGTCAAAGTCAAAATCAATCCTCGGCGTCCCCTGCACCTCGACATGAAAGTCGAACGCATGCGGGAGGGCCGGGACTCCATTCCGCCCCCGATTCGTTGATTCTCCGGCGGGGGCTGAGATTTGCCGGCCAAAATTGCCGCACAGTCTTCTTCCGTCACGACGCCCTTCAAGAGCGAAGGCCGGTTGGTTTCCTCTTCCTGAATTGGTTCTTTCGGCTTATAAAGCCTCTCTTTGATCTCCTCAAACTGCTGCGTGTCGGTGATGTATTTCCGTTGGGTATCGAGCGACGCGAGGGCTTTATATTCCTTGAGCGCAGCGATCGTCCGATCGCCGAATGCAGGATGTGTGGCGAAGAACGAAGTCCGGCTGGCGCAGCCTTCCTTCGTCGCCATCCAGTCGAAGAAGGTGATATTGCCCTCGGGACCGTAACCCGTTTCCCAGGCATAAAGGGACCGGCTGATGAACGTCGCCAATCGGATGATGCTGTGCTTTGTCCCACGGCTCGCCATTCGGGCCGCATGGCGCGCCGTGAAGTGGCTGATTTCATGGGTGATGACGCCTGCGAGCTCAGATTCATTCCGCGCCGCGGTGACGAGCCCGGCGTAGACAAAGAGATACAAGCCTGTCCTCCCCGGCTTGCATCTAACTAGGCGGAGGTGATTTCTATGAGGAAATTATGGAGCTTCGGCTGGATGACGCTAGCCCTAACTCTTGCGGCGGTAACACCCGGCATGGCAACGCCAGGGCGGATGCCGCTGCCCGGCCTGTTAAACTACATGCAAGGCCAAGTGCGCTTAGACGGACGTTCTGTATCGCCACGTCTCGTCGGGAGCGAAGCGCTTCAGCCAAGCCAAGTCCTTGAAACCGAAGACAGCAAAGCCGAAGTGCTCTTAACTCCAGGCGCCTTCCTTCGCATCGGCAATCATTCTGCTGTACGCATGCTTTCTACCAGCGTCGAAAATTCGCGGATCAGGCTGGTGAAGGGAAAAGCATTGCTGAGGGCTGACAAGGTCATCAAGCACACCCTCTCCATCATGATGGACGGCACAACAACAAGAATCGATCAGAAAGGACTTTACGGGTTCAATGCGCGGCAGGAAACTATCGGTGTCCTCCAAGGCAGAGCAACCATCTACGAAGGCGATTCTCGATTCATCTTGAAAAAGGGGCACGAACTCGCTTTTGCCGGAGGCCAACCGTTCAACACCCAGAAGCTGAGCAAGCAAGCCTTTGAATCCGGCCGGCTCTTCCGATGGAGCCGACTCAGAGATAAGATTGAATCCAAGGCCCGGCAAAGCGTCCAACGCACCATCGCGCAGCGAGGCCGTTGGCACGGACCCGGGTGGTATTGGTCTCACTTCTGGGGCTTCTATGCCTATGTGCCCTCGGCGGGAGCGTACTTCAGCCCCTACGACAACCCCTACGCTATGGGCGGCTGGGATGGCTGGGGTGGCTGGGGCTGGGGCGATGATGACGACTGAGCGGGCTACCGGAGCGGCGCCCCGCCGCTCTCTGCAGAGGGCTGTGCGGTCACCCGATCATAAGCCTTCTTCTGGCCAAAACCCGGGGTCAATTCGCAGCTTGAATTGACCCCGGCGCCCCGCCGATAGATCGAATGGATGTGCGGTGGAACCTAACCGACGAATTGGGGTAAGCTCCAAACTCAGACCGGCGATAGAGATTTGTTTGGGCGAACAGGCGAACTTGGGGATTCAGACTTGGGATGATTCTGGAATAGAAATCCCGCCCGGTTTGAGGCGCAAAGAGTCTGCCCTGTCTGCTGATGAAAGCCGGCGCCAGCCCGGTCTGCCGAGACGGCGTCGTGCAAATTGACGTTCGCTGCCGAAAAAGCCGAAATGGAAACAGCGATCTACCCTATGCCAGCAGCACGCGGCGGCGGGGGCGGTTTTCTCCGGATATTTCTCTACCTTCTCATCACGGTCTTCGCGCTCATCCTGGCGACGCTCGTTCACCCACGGACCCACGACGGATTCATTCGTCAACTCGGCAGGAATTGTGGCCTGGTGGGGCTCACCCTCCTCGCTTTGCAGGTTGTCCTGGCGGCGCGCTTCAAGTGGATTGAGCGGCCCTTCGGGCTGGACATGATTTTACAGTTCCACAAGGTGGCTGGGGTAATTGCGCTGTGCCTCGTGTTGCTGCATGTCGTGCTGGTTTCCTGGGGCAGCGCGCATTGGTATCTGTTGACATCGATTGATGTGAGGTGGGAAGTGTGGTTGGGGCGGCTGGCCCTGCTCGCGCTGCTGACCACGGTCGCCACCAGCCTCTTGCGCCGCAAGTTGAATATCGGGTTTGAAACCTGGCGTTCGTGGCACAACATTCTAGCCGTCGGCATCCTATCGTTCGCGTTCGTGCATAGCATCTCGATTGGCGGGGACCTAACGGCTCCCGCCATGCAGATTTACTGGGCGGCGGGGCTGGTGGGGGCTGGGACAATCTATCTCTTGCACAGGATCGGCCGGCCGGCGAGGCTCAAACGCAACCCCTACACTGTGACCTCCGTCCGGCAGGAGGCGCCCAGGATCTGGACGATCCATCTTGAACCGTCTGCTGGCCAAAGCGTTTATCCTTACGCGCCCGGACAGTTCCATTACATCACCTTCCGGCGGGGCAGAGGGCTTCCGGTGGAGGAGCACGTTTGGACCATTTCCTCGACGCCCACCCGTCACGGCATCGCCTCAACCATTAAGGAATTGGGTGACTTCACTGCCACCATCGGACAAACCCAGGTCGGCGACCGGGCCGATATTGACGGGCCTTACGGGCGGTGCTCATACGTCTTTTATCCCGAGGAGGACGAACTGGTGTTCATCTGCGGCGGTATCGGCGTCACGCCATTTCTGGCCATGCTCCGCCACATGCACGATACGGGTTCGCGCAAGAAAGTATTGCTCCTGTGGGGCAACAGGACAGAGCAGGAACTCGTAGCCCGTCAGGAACTCGACCAGATCGCCAAATCCGGCCGGCCTCAATTGAAGGTCGTGCTCTTCCTCACCAAGCCCGGCCCGGATTGGCAAGGGGAACAAGGACGCATCGGCAAGGAGGCGATCGCCAAATGTCTGGGGCCGCAAGCGGGGGCGCTAAGAGGGGCCTACGTATGCTGCCCGCCGCCGATGTCCATGGTTATCATCGGCGCGCTCCATGATCTTGGGGTGCCGGGAGACAGAATCCACTATGAGGGGTTCTCTCTCTAAGGAGGAACATTGAGACACGGACGGTCAGGACATCTTTGGCGAGCCATCATCCTGCTCGCCGCAGTGGTGGCTGCTTTCATCATCGTGAGTGCGGCCATCCGGTACAACCGCAGCGCGGGTTTGTTTGATGCCCCTAAACAACCCCCCCCCCGCCGCCGTTAAGAGCGAAAACAAGGCAGCTTACCAAGCGCGGGGGATTCGATGAAGGAAGTTGCCGATCAGGTGGCTCAGCCTTGTCCGCCGAACAACAGGGTCGCTGACGCCCGAGAGTACGAACTCGGGCTGGAAGCAAAGAAGCTCAGTCTTCTAAGACCGAACGCCGGGCTAAAGAAGCCCCCGCCAAATCGCCCGGAATTGCGTCCAGCGGAATTTGCGCATTTCGCCTGACTCCCTTACCACGCGGGGCACACCTGCTTGACATTCCAAAAATCGCTGGACAATGCATTCAGCGTAAGTTAATCAATAGAGAAGAGTTGATATTTGCGAAAGTGGCGGAATTGGCAGACGCGCCAGACTTAGGAACAAAAACTGACCCCAATCCAGGCGACCCGGAGAAGACAACACCCTGAAAAATCAAGCACTTGGTAATCCTGGTTTCGCCGGGGGTCGCGCCCTCTTGGGCACACCTAAGGGCACACCTGAAATCACTATTAAAACAAAAGCCATTTACTTTTAATAACGGCGCGCTATACTAAAATGCTTTAAATAGGGGCTCAGCCATGAAGCGCCGCCGAACCGGACAACTGATCGCAGTGCCAACGCCAGGAGAGCCCTTCAAGGCTTTTCTGCCTGACCCATTACCGCCCGCTCCCGGCCTGAACATTAACGAATCAATGCGCGGCGAGCTCGACAAAGCACTCTTGGCGCTAGGCCGACTCGATAGCCTCACATCTTTGCTCCCGGATACCTCGCTTTTCCTTTACATGTACGTCCGCAAAGAGGCGGTCCTTTCGTCTCAAATCGAGGGCACCCAATCTTCACTTTCAGATCTTCTCCTCTATGAGAATGACGCGGCGCCCGGTGTTCCCCTCGATGATGTCCGCGAAGTCTCAAGTTATGTGGCCGCGATGGAACACGGCCTCAAACGCATTCGAGGAGGATTTCCTCTCGCGTTGCGGCTGATAAAGGAGATTCACCGAATCTTGTTGGCCAAAGGCCGAGGCAGCAATAAGACTCCGGGGGATTTCAGGCACTCTCAGAACTGGATTGGCGGCACGCGCCCCGGAAACGCAGCCTTCGTTCCACCACCGCCCGATCGCGTCATTGAGTGCATGGGCCACCTTGAAAAATTCCTCAACGATCAGCCGCTGAAAACCTCGACGCTCATCAAGGCAGCGCTCGCTCACGTTCAGTTCGAGACCATCCATCCATTCCTAGACGGCAATGGCCGCCTCGGCAGGCTGCTCGTCACACTCATCCTCTGTGCCGACCACGTTCTGGCAGAGCCGCTCCTTTACCTCAGCCTATATTTCAAGACCCACCGCAAAACCTATTACCAGTTGCTGCAAAAAGTGCGCACAGACGGCGAATGGGAAAAGTGGTTGGAATTCTTCGCACGAGGAGTCTCTGAGACGGCCGATGGTGCTGTTCAAACAGCGAAGAAAGTCGCCGCCATGTTTGCCGACGATCGCCGGAAAATCCAGGCCCTTGGTAAGCCCACAGGGTCGGCATTGCGCGTTCATCAGGCGCTAACTCAAAGCCCCGTCTTGACGGCTCCGAAGGCCGTCGAATTAACCGGCCTTACCTTTCCCACCGTCCTAACCTCCATGACGCATCTTCAAGAATTGAAAATCGTACGCGAACTAACCGGGAAACGACGCGATCGCGTTTTCGCGTACACCTCGTACATCAAGACCCTCAGCGAGGGGACAGAGCCCCTTCGGTAAACGGGCGACCCCTTGCTTCGTAGGCGCAGTGAGTTGGGCTATCTCGTTGATTTTGCAGCACGGCTGGCAACGCTAAGTTATTGAAAATCTCTTCCAGAACGCCCAAGTGGTACCTAAATGGTACTCGACTTTCGACCACTTGCGCGAATTACTGAGTATATACATATGCGCCTGCCAGCCAGACTCTTCAATCCCTCCACGACCATTCCTCTCTACGGCTTGAGACCCTTCCACGGCTCGCCTGGCAGCAATCGAATCAAGCGAGACGAAACCACATCAGCCGCATTAGTAACGCACCACTTGTCGCATTAGGAAACGGGAGACGCCTTTAGTACACTCCGACCACGGATTGCTTTTCTATATCCAAACCAGTATAATCCGACCGTGAAGCCTGTCCGATTTCTCGGGGATTCGCTGGATCGCCTGCGGGAATTTCCGCGGGCGGCGCGCCACGATGCCGGCTACCAGATGGAAAAAGTGCAGCGAGGCGAACAGCCCGATGACTTCAAACCGATGCCGTCGGTTGGCCAAGGTGTGGAGGAAATCCGAGTCCGAAGCGGACCAGGTTCTTTCAGAGTGATTTACCTGGCCCGGCTTGCAGATGCGGTTCATATTTTGCACGCTTTTGCCAAGAAAACACGGGCAACAGCCAGACGCGACATCGAGTTGGCCAAGAAACGCTACGCGGAATTGATGAGAGGTGCCAAATGACTACAGCCAGAACCTTTGCCAGCGTGTGGGACGCCATCGCGGATACACCGGCACAAGCGGCCAACCTTCGGACGCGCGCGGAGCTTATGCGCCAGGTTGTCGCCATCATCCGGGACAAGGGCTGGATTCAGGCCGAGGCCGCCCGCCGCTGCGGGGTTTCGCAGCCGCGAATCAACGATCTTCTGCGCGGGCGCGTCTCTCGCTTCTCACTCGACGCCTTGGTCAACATCGCCTCTGCGCTCGGCTGCCGGGTCCGCGTAAAGCTTAAAGCGGCGTAAGAAAAGAGGAACGAGAACCGCAGACCTCCGTCCGTCACTTGATGGATTGAGGTCGGAGGCCGGAGGCGTGGTCCGAACGTTACACAACAACATGAGGATTGGCATGAGGGCGACGGCGCGGGCGGGGTCTGCCAAATTAATCGCACGGGATGCGAGATCATCCTTAGCGAGGATGCGACGCGAAAAGGCAAGGCGCGCTTGTACGTGGAGCTAACCGTCGATGGTCTCGCCGCGCTTCGCCGTGAAATTGTCGAGCGCTCGGTTCCCAGCGAAAAGTCCTGGTGGGGTTCCGACGTGATCAAAATCATCGATCCCGCCGGAAATGAGTTGTTGTTTCCCGTGGCCGGGCCGTCCAAGTATTGATGCCCTGTCTCACCTGAAAGATGAGGTCTTGTTCAACCTGAAAGTCCTGGATCCAGGGCGCTTCCTTTCGCCATTCCGTTATGAAGTCGCGCGGGATCATATATCCGCTTGCACCCGCGTATTCACGAGGAGCTTCCAGTTAGAGTCCCGTTTCCCGCGTCCGCGAGGGGCCGAGCTTAAAAGCAGCGTTGACTCCCGTGCGTGCAATCGCACGTAGGATTGCAGCGAACGGGCCTTTTCGCCCGCGCCAATGCTCACGAGCAGAAAACCAAGCCGCTGCGCCCACGTAATCGGCGCCGTTCTCGCCGCCCGAGGATGCCTTTGTCGCGGCGGCGAACACCTGCGTCATGCTGATGTTCATCTGGGCGGCCGAGCGGTTCAAACTCAACCTCGTATCCTTTGAATGCCACACGGAGGGAACAAAGCTGATTGCCCTCGACCGGACTGAAACGTTCACCCGGCTGCGTTTCCGCCCGGTGATCCGGGTGCAATGCGGTAGGGGCGAAAAAGACGCGGTGGAAGCCAGGGTTCGCCGGGCCCTAGTAATACTAGGTTAAGTTCTATGAGGTGTCCGTGAACTCCGTAAGGCACCACGCACAACGTCCACTGAGTCTAATCAGCAGCGCGAGGAGCTGCCGGCGGACTCGGGGCAGACTCCACGTCGC
>JAKASG010000017.1 GCA_021828285.1 Acidobacteriota bacterium
ACTTGAAAGAAGATCTGTGCGTGAAGCAATGAGACCCCAACACCTCGAACCCAAGTATTGTTTCGAAAGCGTTCGGCGAGACGGGAAAGGGGTTGTAAGACTGAGGCTGGCGAAAAGGGGGCTGACGCAGCGAGCCGTAAAGCGAAGCGTTTCACCACAGAGGCATCCGCCAAATGCCGGAAGACGGAAAAGGGACGAAACTCAGGATGCAAGCGGCAAAGAAGAGCTTGATTTTTCCCGAATCGCACAGCGTCATCGAACACGACCTCACGGATGGATTTCGTATAGATTTCAGAAGTCGTCGCTTCGGGACACAGCCGAAAGGAGAAGCCTCTTTTTTTGAGCCGGAAGGCGAGGTCGTAGTCCTCGAAAGCCCTCTGTAAACGCTCATCGAACCCTCCCACGCTGTTCAAGGCTTGTCGGGGCACTGATACGTTGGGGCCTACGATGATGTTTTTGAACCCGGTCAGATATTTCTCATGGCCAACTTCTTCCACCCACGTCTCTGTTTCCTTAACGCGAAGATCCAGGGCTAAGCCCGGAGGACTTTCAGGAGATAACAATACCGGCCCGGCGACAACGACCGAGTCTTCCCCGGCGTGCGCGGCCGCATGTTCAATAAGCAACGTTTTGGGGCAGACAATATCGTCATCGAGGAAGAGGACCCATGTTCCAACGGCCTCGCGTAAACCCGAATTACGCGCCGATGCCTGGCCCTGATTAGCCTGCTCAAGGACCCGAAGCCTGGCGGCGGATTGGACAGTTTTCAAGAACTCACGAGTCCCGTCCGTCGCGCCGTCCACAACGACAATTACTTCGAATTCTTCCGGCGGGAACTGTTGCGAAAGGACAGTCGGCAGCGTCCTGGCTAACAGATCGCAGCGATTAAAGGTCGGGATGATGATTGAAAACTTCATTGCGGGACGAAGAGACTTTCACGGGAACGGGGGAAGGGTTTGATCCTCCAAGGTCATAAGAATCACTCCGGAATTGGGCAAAGGCGATTTCGAAAAGCTCAATGTCCTCCTCGTCGGAGTCCTCTCACCTCAATCATCAGCATGGCAATCGTGGAATCTCGCGGTATGCCAAACTCAAATGGCGTGCGTGGTATAATCACCATGCTGCGCCCGGCGGGGCCTTAAGAAAAGCATGAAGGAGATCATTCCACAAATCCCGCCCCCGCCCGGGGCTCGGTTCAAGGCACTTGCCAAGCCCTTCCTGATTCCTATTACACTCTTGTTAAGAAGAAGAATTATCAGCCGATATCTTTCCATGTGTCAACAGCCTCGGCTGCACGTCGGCTGTGGAATGCATCGGCTTCCCGGCTGGCTCAACACGGACCGTGCGGTTCTCAATCGCCATGGCGTCATGTATCTGGATGCCCGCAAGAAATTGCCCTTTTCAGATGATACTTTCTCGTTCGTCTTTTGCGAGCACTTCATCTCCTACCTGACGCTTGCGGAAGCGTCCGCATTCTTCGCTGAATGTCATAGGATCCTGAAAGCAGGAGGAACTTTCCGGATTGCAACCCCGACTTGGGCTTTTCTGAATGAGCTTGAGACGGGCTCAGACCCGCGTTACCGGGCTTACGTTCATTGGGCCAGCAGAGATTTTTTCGGGATGGATTACGATTCGCCCTGCATTGTGACCAATAGCCTGCTCTTTTCAGCCATGGGCGGAAAGTCTGTTTACGATGAAGAGTTTCTCAAATGGGTCCTGGCGCAGGTGGGGTTTTCAGAAGTGATAAAGACTCGAGTCGGCCAAAGCGAACATCCAGAGCTTCGGGGCGTCGAAGGACATGGGAATTTCGTCCCACGAGAGATCAACGAGCTGGAGACCGTTGTTCTTGAGGCGAGCAAGTCATAGGGTTGCGCCAAAACTCCTTGCCCGCGTCTTTGAAGGTTTAGCTGGCCAAAGCTCCCGGAATAAATTGCACAAATGGCACAGAAAGTTTTCCTACGAAACGTCTTTTCAAATTATGCGTCCATGGCGGTCAGCAGTATTGTCGCCTTGATTCTCACGCCGTTGTTATTTGATTTTCTTCGCGCTCGCGACTTTGCCATTCTTTCATTCGCAATCGCTGCAACCGGGCTTCTCGGGGCAATCGACTTCGGAATCGGGACTTCCCTCGTCCGGTTTGTAAGCATCCTGGCGGGACGGAACTTATACCGCGAATTAGACGAACTCGTCGCCACAGTATTCTTTCTGCTGGCAGGGGTTGGGGTCGCGGGGACGGTAGCGATCGTCGTTTTGGCCCCCTGGATGGTTCATTATTTCAGCGCCTTGGCCGTAGCTTCACACAAAGCCTTCTTGGCCGTCGCGCTGGTTGGGCTCAGTCTTGCCTTTGATTTTCCTTCTGTTCCGCTTTCGGCCTACATCGCCGGTTGTCAGGACCTTCACTTGCTGAGTGGAGTAGAAATTGCCGTTCAGTTTCTTCGTATCATTGCAATCACCGGCTTGCTCCTTGCGGGTTTTGGCCTCGCATGGGTTGCAGGAGTATTTCCGGTCATCGCATTTTCTCGATTTGCAGGTTTGCTTTGGGCTTGCCGCCGCAGCGCCAACCCCTGGCGGCCGCACCTGGCTGATGTCAGGTTCAGGCGTTTGAGGGAGATGGGCAAATTTGCATTGTTTGCCTCCCTGGAGGACACAGCGGGGAGATATTACCTCCTGATGGATACCTTCGTGGCTGCGAAGTTCCTGCCTCTCGCCGATCTCGCCATTCTGAGTGTGGCTCGGCGCATCCCGCTGGCGTTGCGGAAGCTAGCCGACCAGCCGTATTCGGCGGCTTACCCCTTGGTTTCCGCAGCAGCCGCGGACGGTAAGGACCAGCAGATTCGAAGGTTCATGCTGGTTTCGGTGCGTGCCAGCCTGGCCTTCGGCCTGCCGGTTGCCGCGGGGTTGTGGCTGTGGGCGGCTACGATTCTCCGTCTCTGGGTAGGGCCCGCCGTTTTAAGCGGCGTAACGGTTTTTCGGCTCATGATCGTTCTGGCGATTTTCCTGGCTCTGCATGAGACTCCGATGACTTTTCTTCTGGGAGCAGGGAAGATCGGTTTTTGCACTGTGGTTACTGTGGCCATGCTTCCAGCCTTCGCTATCCTTGGCGGCGTGGCCTCCGTCCGATATCAGTTGAACGGGCTGGCGGCTGCTTATGCCCTGGTCTGCGCGGTCGCTACAATTCTGGTTTTTTCACGAGCGCTCAGCGTGAGCGAAGTGAGCTGGGTTCACTGGCTTCGCAAAGGAGTCATCCCCGGGTTGTTTTTGGCCGCCCCCGCAATCGTGTGGTTGATCGCATCCTATAGTTTTTTGCCCCACACGCTGCTGGGCCTGATTGAATCATGGGCTACAGCCTCGGCCATTTTTGTGGGAGTGGTGTTCGCTTTGGCATCCAAGGAGAAGCACAGGAGCTGGAAGGATCGAATTTGGAGCGCGCTTCTCGAGGAGCGCTGAACGGCGGATTTTGCACTGTGAGCCGTGGAAATCACAGGCAAGGGCAAGCCGGGACTGCGGAAGAGCGGGAAGTTCTGATGACGTTTCGCGAATCCCTTTGTTATGATAAAGCGCCATACCGGGAGCGAGGCTGTCGTCGCTGGCTCATCCGGTTCCCCGGGGAAGGATCGCGCTTTTCGGCGCGGAGACAGTGGGGTGGCGAAGTGCAAATCTGAAGAATAATCATGACGGCTGATTCGTCTGATAGAACCCTCAATCCGCCCGCCTCGGAGCGACCGTCCCTCTTGAGCGCCGGATGCGCGGCGCACCCCTCGGTCTCGGTGGTGATTTGCACCCAAGGACGCCGCTCGACGCTTGCGAAGTGTTTAGCCTCGCTCGAAGCCCAGGAATGCCAAAATATGGAAGTGGTGGTGGTCCTCAATGGCGAGGCGAATCCGGCTTTTGCCTGTGAGATGCAGAAACATCCCGTGCGAGTGCTGGTCGAACCGCGCCGCGGGGTATGCTTCGCCAGAAACACTGCGCTGCCCCACCTTAATGGAGAAATCGCCGCGTTCCTCGACGACGATGTGGAAGTTCGCTCCGGCTGGGTGCATGAAATTGCCAAGGGGTTTGGCGATGCGCGCGTGGCCTGCGTCACGGGCCGCGTTGTGCCTGCCGGGCTTTCCTATCTCGATTCCGAACGCTTGGCGCGATTTTATTCGAGCCCGCGGGTAACCTCGGAATGGATGCTTGAAGCGTCAGACCGCGATTGGATTTGGCAGGTCCTCGGTGAGCGCGCTGGGGCGGGATGCAATATGGCCTTCCGGCATTCCTTCCTCACGGAGCACACTTCATTTCCTGAGGACTTGGGCGCGGGTTCGCTCATTGGCGGCGCGGATGAGGATTATATGTTCCTGCGCGTGCTGAGGGCAGGCTACGCGCTCCATCACGTGCCGGAAGCTGTCGTGACGCATCACTTCGACGGAGATCCGAGTGGAACCCGCAATCGCTCAGCCCAGCTCTATGCCGCGAGCGTTGCCTTTATGCTCAAACTGATTTGGGAGGAGCGGGGAATTCGTTTCCGATTGCTGAAGGCGATCGGCAGCTCCGCGGGAAGAAAGCTGCGGCGATTACGGACCCGCATCGCATCGCCCGGAGAGCCGCAAGAAGCCCTTTCCTATGTCGAAAAGTTGCTGGCGCTTTTCAGAGGATTGTGGATTTTCGTGCGATCAAGAGGGCGAACGAATTCCCGCCCGCAATCCTCGACTCGCTGAAGAGATTATCGTCGCATTCGTTTTAGAATTTCGCGGCGCGCGTTCGACCCAGGTAACGGCGGAGCGCGTCCTGCCAGGGAGGGAGGAGCGGCAATCCTTCAGCGACGAGCCTCGTATTCGCCAATTGTGAATTTTGTGGCCGTCGCGCAGGACGAGCAAAATCGCTGCTCGCAGCGGGAACGACGCGTGAAGGATCGAAACCCGCTTGCTGGAGAATTTGCCTTGCGAACTCGAACCAGGAACAGGCCCCTTGATTCGAGACGTGGTAGATCCCCGGCTTGCCCTGCTCGATTACTCGCTCGAGCGCTGCGGCGAGGTCTTCCGTGTAAGTCGGTGAACCGATTTGGTCTCGAACCACCCGCAAAGTCTTTGCGTCCCTAGCTTGGGCGAGAATTGCTTCGACAAAGTTTTTGCCTGCCGGACCAAACAGCCAGGAGGTGCGCACGATCCAATTTTGTTTCGGCATCGTCTGGACATGCTGTTCGCCTTCGAGCTTGCTCGCGCCATAAACGTTCAGAGGATGCGGTGCATCGGTTTCAACGTAGGGTGCGGACTTCCCGCCGTCGAAAACGTAATCGGTGCTGACGTAAGCCAGAGGAATTGAAAGCTGGCGGCAGACTTGCACGACATTCCGTGTTCCCTCGCCGTTTACACGGAAAGCGAGGTCGCGCTCGTTTTCGCACCGGTCGACGGCTGTGAAGGCCGCTGCATGGATGACGGCGTCGGGAGAAGCTTTTCGAATCGTCTCAGCTGTCGCGGCCGCGTCGGTGATGTCCGCTTCGGCGCGGGTGAGTGGAATAACCTGATGGTTCTGGCGGAGGCGCGCCGTCAGATCAAAACCCAGCATTCCGCTGCTGCCTGTGATGGCGATCTTCAAGCGAGGTCACAAGTTGGCGAGAGTCGAGCGGCGATGCGAGTAAAGCTTCTCGTAATAAGTCTGATATTCGCCGCTTCGGGCCTTTGCCATCCAATCAGCGTTCTTTTGGTACCACTCGACCGTCCTTCGCAGCCCCTCTTCCAAATCCACGGCCGGCTGCCACGCGAGTTCACCTGAAAGTTTTTCCACATTGAGCGCATAGCACCGATCATGGCCCGGGCGGTCAGCAACGAACTCGATGAGATCCGTTGACTTCCCAAGGATCACTATGAGCCTGCGCACAATCTCCAAATTCGGCGTCGGCTTGCCGTAACCAATGTTATAGACTTCACCTGGCCGGCCGTCGCGCAAAACCCGGTCGAGCGCCCGGCAATTATCCTCCACGTAAATCCAGTCGCGCTCATTGAGCCCGTCGCCATAGACGGGCAGCCGCTTTCCTTCGGACGCGTTCGAGATCATCAACGGGATTAATTTTTCAAGAAACTGACGGGGCCCGTAATTATTTGAAGACCTTGTGACCATGGCGGGAAAGCCGTAGGTTTTTACGTAGCTCCTCACGAGCAGGTCGGCGGCCGCTTTGCTGGCGGCATAAGGGCTGTTCGGGCGGAGAGGGGATCGCTCGTTTGCAAACTCACCGGGCTCCATGCTTCCGTAAACTTCATCCGTCGAAATCTGAATGAAACGCGAGATCCGCTGGCGGCGCGCCGCTTCGAGAATCACAAAGGTTCCTTGAACGTTTGTACGAATGAATTCCTGCGCATCCACAATGCTGCGGTCCACGTGACTCTCCGCGGCGAAATGCACGATCGCCTCGATGGATTGCTTTAGCAAATCCACGACCAAGGCCGAATCGCAAATATCGCCTCGAACGAACTTATAGCGGGGGTTTTGGCTGATGTCAGCCAGGTTGTCGAGATTGCCGGCGTAAGTGAGTTTGTCGAAGTTGACGATTTCGTCCTGAGGATGGGTTGCGAGGACGTGGCGAATGTAATTCGAGCCAATGAAACCCGCGCCGCCGGTGACCAAGATTCTCAATTCGGTTATCCCTCGCCGAGAGCAGCGCGATGCCGAGCCGCGAAGACTTGCGAGCGGAACTTCGGTTCACACTTACTTGTGCTGAAGTTCCCAGTCATAATTCAGGAAATGATGATTATATTCGAGCCGTCCTTCGTCCGCGGGGTTGTAAAACCGATCCGTGAGATAAACGAGCGTGGCCGGCGCCCAACAATCCGTCTGCTCGAAGTGGTGATGCAGAGCTTTAATGATCCCCGGATAAGACACCGCGGCAGAAGCCTGAAGGGTTTTGTGGCGCACTAACCCCCGCGCGATTCCGCTCGCGCCAAAGCGAAAGAGTTCCGTGAAAACCCCCCGATCGTCGGGATGAACGGCTCCAACTTCAATTTCAACGCCCTGAATTAAGTCCGCGCTCTCAGGCTTTTGGATGACGCTCCCGATATCCTTCCGTGGGCGCTTCACAACGCTCAGACGAAGGCCCTTGCGCTCGCCCACAGGAAACACTTCTTTAGGTTATGCAAATGCCATACCGTTTCCTCATCAATGCGCGGCTCAACTAGCCGATGATATCTCACCGCCCGTTCGTTGAAAAGGCAAATTCCCGATTGTCGAACGGAGGAAGCGGGGCTTACATAGCTCTTGTGCGCCCCGTAGCTTGGGGCCGACAGCTTAATCCTTGACGCTCCTCAACTTTTCACTTAGATTAGCCTGTCCTGGGAAACATCCAATGCGCCAGACAAAACAAGTTGCCGGCCCTTTTACCCGAACGCGAAGGGCTTGTCGAAGAACTTGGCCAATGACGCTCGGCGCGATTGGGCTGATCCTCCTTTCGCTTCTCTTGTCGGCCGTTTCAGCGCCGCCTCTCGCAGCCTTTTTGCCTGTTGCGGCAAAAGGCGCCATGGTCGTGACCAGCGAACCCTTCGCATCGG
The DNA here is from genome assembly GCA_021828285.1 of Acidobacteriota bacterium. GTDB lineage: Bacteria > Acidobacteriota > Terriglobia > UBA7540 > UBA7540 > JAKASG01. The sequence continues at coordinate 7,521 of JAKASG010000017.1, forward strand.
AAGCGGGCGTGCAGATTCTCAAGCAAGGCGGCAACGCCGTGGATGCCGCCGTTGCTGTTGGATTTGCGCTCGCGGTCACGCATCCTTTCGCAGGGAATATCGGCGGCGGCGGCTTCATGGTGATTCATCTGGCGAACGGCCGCAACACGGTCATTGATTACCGCGAGGAAGCGCCCGAAAAAGCGACCCGCGATATGTACCTCGACGGGCAGGGAGCCATTATTCCCAAGGCCTCGACGGTCGGGTCGCTTTCAGTCGGCGTGCCGGGAACCGTCGCCGGCCTGGCGATGGCAGAATCCGAATATGGCAAGCTCGGCCTGCGCACGGTGCTCGAACCCGCCATCAAACTTGCGCTCGACGGCTTCCCTGTCAGCCACGCGCTGAGCGAATCCCTTCGCCATTATTCGCCTCTTCTGTCCCGATTCGATCAGAGCCGGCGCATCTATTTGCGGAACGGCAATTATTACCGCGCCGGCGAAATCTTCAAGCAGCCGGAACTTGCCGCAACGCTCGAGCTAATCGCGCAGCAAGGGCCGGGCGCTTTCTACGACGGGATTATCGCAAGAAAAATTGTTGCGACGATGAAGCAATACGACGGGCTCATCACTCTCGCCGACCTGCGAAATTACCGCGCCATCGAGAGGAAACCGCTTACCGGGCATTTCCGGGGCAATGAGATCGTCACTGTCCCTCCGCCGAGTTCGGGCGGCGTGGCGCTGATTGAAATGCTGAATATCCTTGAGCCGCTCAATTTAGGCCCGCCGGATGCCTATCACTCGATCCATTTGATGACGGAGGCGATGCGCCGCGCCTATGCCGACCGCTCCCGCTATCTCGGCGACACCGATTTTGTTTCCGTGCCCGTGGCCGGCCTCCTCAGCAAAGCTTACGCGGCGAATCTGCGGGCTGCCATCCTCGCTTCGCCGCCGGATTCACCGATTGATGCAGGCAACCCCATGCCGTTCGAAGGTCCGGATACGACCCATTTTTCCATCGTGGACGCGGCGGGTGATGCCGTCTCGAACACCTACACGCTGAATGGGGGCTATGGGAGCGGCATTACGGTCAAGGGCGCGGGGTTCCTGCTCAACAACGAAATGGATGATTTCACTTCCAAACCGGGTTCGCCGAATATGTATGGCTTGATTCAAAGCGAAGCGAACGCGATCGCTCCGCACAAGCGGCCGCTTTCGTGCATGACGCCGACAATCGTGCTACGCCATGGGACGGTGCGAATGGTGGTCGGCTCGCCCGGAGGCAGCACAATCATGAACACGGTGCTTGAAGTCATGCTGAACGTCCTGGTTTATAAGATGGACGTGCTCCATGCCGTTACCGCGCCGCGCTTTCACGATCAGTGGAAGCCGAACGCGCTCTTTCTCGAGCGTGGCAGGTTTTCCGCCGACACGATTGCCAGGCTGCGGCAGGCCGGCTACACACTGCGCTTCCTCAAAAGTATGGGCGAGTGCGAGGCGATTACCGTCAATCCAAAGACCGGCTGGCGCTTCGGCGCCGCCGATCCGCGGGGCAGCGGAGAGGCGGTCGGCTACTGATGGAATACGGCTTGTCCACTTACCTCTTTGTTGACGAGCGCCTCAGCTCGCACATCCTCGACCGGATTCTCGAGGCGGGGATTCGCCGCCTCGAGATTTTTGGTGCGCGCCAGCACTTCGACTATCGGGATCCTCATCACGTGAACGACGTGGCCCAATGGTTCAAAGATCATGACGTCGCGCTGGGCGGGCTTCATGCCCCGCTTTTCGACGACACGGACTGGGGACGGAGCGGCGGGCGTCCGGTTTCCATCGCCTATCTTGAAAAGCGCCATCGTCTTGACTCGATGGAAGAAATCAAGCGGGCCCTGGAAGTGGCTGAGAAGCTCCCTTTTCGCTACCTGGTCCTGCACATGGGCTTGCCGGGCGAGGAGTTTGAAACCGAAAAATTCGATGCGGCCCTGACGTCCGTCGAGCATCTTCACATCTTCGCCAAAGAGCGAGGCGTCGAAATCCTGCTGGAAAATACTCCCAATAAGCTGAGTGAACCTGAGCGCCTCGTGCAATTCATCCACTTCTCGCATCTGGGGCTTAAAATTTGCTTCGATACCGGCCACGCGCATATGGCCGGCGGCGTGGGGCCTGCCTTTGAGACGCTCAAAGCCCACATCGTTTCCGCGCACGTTCACGATAACGGAAGTGAAAGCGACGACCACTTGATGCCGTTTGACGGCGGCATCAATTGGTCTGAAGCGATGCGCGCTTTCCGCGGCGCTCCGGGCTCTCCCGTCTTGAACCTCGAGTTGAGGAATCTTCATCCGGGCCGGTCGCCCCGTCTTGCCAAAGTGCGCGAAATCATCGCGCGGCTGGATGCCACCGCCTGAAAGGGATTCGCTCGTGCCCTCTGCCATCGAAATTCGTAACATCGCGCAATTCGCCGGACAGGAAGTTCGGATCGAAGGCTGGCTCTATAATTTGCGCGAAAGCGGGAAAATCGTTTTTCCGCTCGTGCGCGACGGAACCGGCATTCTGCAGTGTGTCGCAGTCAAAAGCGCCCTTCCGCCCGAAGTCTTTGAACGGATTCGCGGCCTTACCCAGGAATCATCGTTGGGCGTCACGGGCCGGGTGCGGCAGGAGAAGCGCGCTCCCGGCGGCTACGAGCTTGACGTCACGGACCTCGACGTAATCCACCGCGTGCCGGAAGATCGCCCCTACCCGATCACTCCGAAAGAGCATGGCGTTGATTTCCTGATGGATCATCGTCACCTTTGGCTGCGGTCCTCGCGGCAGCGGGCGATTCTCGGCGTGCGTCACGAAATCATTCGAGCCTGCCGGGATTTTTTCGATGACCGCGGCTTCACGCTCGTGGATACGCCTATCCTGACGCCGAGCGCCTGCGAAGGCACGACCACGCTTTTTGAAGTCGCGTATTTTGAGGACAAAGCTTTCCTCACGCAATCCGGACAACTCTATAACGAAGCGGCTGCGATGGCTGTGGGCAAAACCTATTGCTTCGGCCCTACTTTTCGCGCTGAAAAATCGAAGACTCGCCGGCACCTGACGGAATTCTGGATGATCGAGCCGGAAGTCGCTTTCGCAAGGCTCGATGACGTGATGACCCTCGCCGAGCAACTGGTCGCCTTCGTGGTGGGTCGAGTTCTCGAAAAGCGCCGAGGCGAATTGAAGTCGCTCGAGCGCGACGTCAGCAGGCTCGAAAAGTGCGTTCCGCCGTTCCCTCGCCTCGCTTATGACGAGGCGGTGAAAATGTTAAAGGAGAAGGGCAGCGCAATCGAATGGGGCGGCGACTTCGGCGGGACGGATGAAACTTTGCTTTCCCAGGACTCCGACAAGCCCTTGCTCGTCCATCGCTATCCGAGCCGCGTGAAAGCATTCTATATGGCGCCCGATCCGGCGCGGCCGGAAGTGGCGCTCTGCGTGGATGTGCTCGCGCCCGAAGGCTACGGCGAAATCATCGGCGGCGGCGAGCGCCTCGCGGATGAGCGAGTGCTCGTCGAGCGCATCGAAGAGCAAAAGCTTCCGCGAGAAGCCTTCGAATGGTATCTCGACCTGCGCCGCTACGGCAGCGTGCCGCACTCAGGTTTCGGGATGGGCATCGAGCGAGTCGTCGCCTGGATCTGCGGCCTCGATCACGTCCGCGAAACCATTCCATTCCCTCGCATGTTATACCGCCTGACGCCTTAATCCGGCGACTGCCCTTCGTCTCATGTTGCGTTTTTCAACGATCCGTGAGAAAACGACAGCTTGGCGATACAATTGACTCATGTCGGAGGGTCGCAATGAAAGCGAAACACTCAATATTCGCCGCGCAGGGATTTCGCCGCCTGCACGAATCTAAATCCGCGCCGGGTGGCCGCTTCGTGCGGAGCGCAGGAGCGGGCGAGCGGAAACAATGCCCGAGCGCAAGGGGTTGGCTCGCGTTTGTGCTTGGCGGCTTCAGCTTGATTTTGATGCTCGCGCCGGCTCTTCCGGCGGCGCACCCCACTGCGGCCAAAGCGACCGCAACCTACAAAATCACCGCCATCGCGAACATTCACCTCCGTGATAAGTCCTCGAAAGACGCCGGCTATGTTTTCGGACATTTACTCGGCTTCGAGCGCGCTTTCACGCTTGAAGGCGCGGCGGGAAAGCCCGTGATTTTTTACAAGGTGAACGACTATCAATACATCGAAGTGACTCCCGGTTGGTCGAATTCCTCGGAGAAGCGTTACTTGAGTCTCGGCTATCGCACGACGAACGCAGAGGCGCTTCGAGCGCATTTGGCCGAAAGCGGCTTCGATCCGCAGCCTGTGCATACGCTCGCCGACGGCAACCTTGGCTTCGAAGTTCAGGATCCGGAAGGGCATCACATCGAGTTCGTCCAATATGTGGCGAATTCCCGCACGGGCAGGTTGCGCGGGAAGCTGCTTTCCAGCCGGCGCATTAGCGAAGTGATCATTCACACGGGCTATCAAGTGATGAGCAAGGACGCCGAGGACCGGTTTTATAGCGCCGCGCTACATTTCCCGGAAATGTGGTATGGCGGCATGAAGCCGAGCGTCGTTGATTGGTTCGACCGGCGCACAGTGAACGGTCCAGATTGGATCGAATACATGCTTCGCGCGCCGAGCAATGCTCCGCTGCGCGAGCGTGGTGTGATCAACCATTTTTCGCTCGGCGTGTATCACATGCACGCTGTTTACCGCACACTGGTTGCGCGAGGCTGGAAGCCTACCCAAAAGCCCCAAATCGGACTGGACGGCAAATGGCAATTGAATCTCTATACGGCGGCCGGCACGCGCATTGAATTGATGGGCCCGCATCCGGTTCGAAAACCGTGCTGCTCAGCAATGAGGCCGGGAGGCTGGTAAAACGACCGCGCGCATAAGCCTTCAGCGACGGAGAATTTAGGACCCGAAATTGGCCCCTATATGCCTGAAATCAGGGTTGGGGAGCTTCACCCGAGATCCGTGACCGGAGGGTTTAGCGGCTGGCGTCCCTTCAAAGTTCATCGAATTTTAACCTTGAATTAACACGGTTCTGACATTGATGCGGTTGAATCGAAGTGAGATGGAGGGGCGAAGGGCGCAGCGTGCCTATCCAATCCCCTCCTGTCGTGCGGCGAAGGGCGGCCTTCAGGCCGCCTTCGAATTCCAGCCCGACCCGGCCCGTTCCGATGGTTGAGATCGCTCCCAGATCGCCGCGTCGCGCGGCGAGAATGACGCTCGTCTACTTTGACGCAGGCGGCGGCCATCGCGCCGCGGCCCGTGCGCTCGAGAGCGCCATTTCAATGGCTGAATTGCCCTGGGAAATTTCATTCCTTAATCTTCAGGACCTGCTCAATCAGGTTGACCTGGTTCGCAAACTGACCACCCTCCGGTCGCAGGATGTTTACAACCTGATGCTGGAGAAGGGATGGACGCTCGGCGCGGCGCAACTACTCAAGGTACTGCACAGGTTGATTCGCATTTATTACCGCAGCATTGTGAAGCTGCTCGTTCGTCATTGGCAGGATGCGCGGCCGGATCTCGTGGTCTCGCTCGTGCCGAATTTCAACAAGGCTCTCGCGGAAAGTATTCGGAGATTTTCCACGGCTGTTCCGTTCGCCACAATTCTGACCGATCTCGCCGATTACCCGCCGCATTTCTGGATCGAGCGCGAGTCCGAATACCTGATCTGCGGAACTGAATTTGCAGCGGAGCAAGGGCGAAGGATCAGCCATGCGCCGGAACGTGTTATCCGCGTGTCCGGAATGATCCTGAATCCCGATTTCTACGCCCCGCCGCTTGAGGGCCGGACCAAGCAGAGGGAAGCGCTAGGGCTCGATGCCGGTCTTACGACGGGTCTCGTCATGTTCGGCGGCCACGGATCGAGCTCGATGCTTACCCTTGCGGGCGAGCTCGCCTCGTTCAAGGACCTTCAACTGATCTTCATCTGTGGCCACAATCGGCGCCTCGAATCCCGCCTGCGCAGCATCCGTTTTAACCTGCCCGTTCACATTGAAGGGTTCACGCGGGAAGTACCGCGCTTCATGCAGATGTCGGACTTTTTCATCGGCAAGCCCGGGCCCGGGAGCATCAGTGAAGCGCTTCTGATGGGATTGCCGGTCATTGTCGAAAGGAATGTGTGGACGCTTCCGCAAGAACGCTTCAATACGGATTGGATTCGGGAGAATAATCTCGGAATTGTTGTTCGCAGCTTTCGCGCCGTCTCTCCGGCGGTCGAAAAACTGGTTTCGCCCGGGACGCTTGCCCTTTATCGCTCGAACGTTCGCCGCATCGAAAACCGCGCCGTTTTTGAGATTCCGGAAATTCTCGCGCGCATTCTCGAAGACTCGAAAGGAGAACAAAAACTTGCCCTTTGAAGAGACGACGCTGCTTCGAGCGTTTCGCGCCGGAGGAACCGACCGCGAACGATCCGTTTACCCTCTCCGCCGCGACTTCACAAGCCGTGCCTGCGAGACAGTTATTCTCTCCGATTTGCATCTCGGGTCGGAGGTCAGCCGCGCTCACGACGCACACCAACTTCTGAAGAGCCTGTCGTTTCGAAGGCTGATTCTTCTGGGCGATATCTTCTGCGATCTCAATTTCGCGCGCCTGAAGCGGGAACATTGGGAGCTGCTTTCCTACGTGCGCAAACTTTCAAATCCCAAGCGCAATGTCGAAGTCATCTGGGTCGAAGGCAATCACGACCGAGGCCTCACGGAAGTCATGTCTCACCTGGTCGGCGTTCAGGTTTATGAGGAATATTCCTGGCGCTTTGCGGGACGGAAATATCTTGCCATCCACGGCCATCAGTTCGACCGCTTTCTCGTCAATAATAGCGCGATCAGCGCCCTGGGCGCGTTCATTTACATCCATCTCCAGCGATTCGACTCGAAAAGTCATCGCCTCAGCCGGTTTCTCGACCGCCAGAACTCGAAGTGGCTGCGACTCTCGCCCAAAGTGGAATCCGGCGCCATCGCCTACGCAAAGATCCACGGAGCGGACGTCGTCTTCTGCGGACACACGCATCTGCCGCTCGAAACCGCCCGCGACGGCATTTGCTATTGCAATTCCGGCTGCTGGACCAACGAATCTCCAACCTATATCACCGTGGATGAGCGCGGCGCGCGCGTCCGGCGGTACGCACTTCAGCCGGAATTCGAGTTTGCAGAGCTTGCGAATGCCTAGCTTTTTCAAACGGCTTTGACTTTCGTTCCGTTTCTGCTCGGGCGGCACATCAAAAGAGCGGGGAACTTCACACCAGATTCTTTTGATGGCGCGCGCCTTTCCGCCTTACGCCGCATCCAATCGAAATACGCCCAAAAGGGGCTGCCGGACGGACCGGCGGCATAAGGAGAAGGGGATGCTCCAACGATGTCTCGCGGCAGTATTGATTCTGGCCGGTGTGGCCGTTCAAGCGCGCGCCGGTCATGTAACGCTCAAAGACGGGGAAAGTCTCGAAGGCGAGCTCATCAAGGTCGAAGCCGGCAGTTTGACCTTCAAATCGGCTGACCTCGGACCATTGACCGTGCCCCTCAGTCAAATCTCAACCCTCTCGACAACGAAACCCGCCGTCGTGGTTCTGGAAGGCGGGAAAACGCTTCACGGGACGATTTCCGTTTCGTCCGCCGGCAAGTGGAGCGTCACATCCGCCAGCGGTTCGCAGGAATTCCAAAGCGGCGATATCCAGGGCATCTTGCCGGAAGCGGCGTATCATGCGCAGCTTACCGCCGAGCACGCCCGGATCTGGCAAGCGTGGAAAGGCGCTGCGAGCGCGGGCTACAGCCTTCAGAAGGGCGCGGAGAATGCGCATTCCATCAGCCTCAACGTCAACGCCACGCGCCACCGGCCGAGCGGCTTTGGAATCGTGAGTCACTGGCGCACCGACGCGATGCTCACCATGCTCTTTGCTTCCACGAATCAAAGCGGTCTCGAGATCAGTTCTAATACGCTGAGCGCCTCCATCCGCCAGAACTACATGTTCAAGCCGCACGATTTCGTTTTCGTTCTTGCCGAAGCCGACCACATCGAGCCGCAGAACCTCTACCTGCGGCAGACATACGGCGGAGGACTGGGCCGCGATCTGATAGAGAAGAAGGCGTTGTCTCTGAGCGTTTTAGGCGGATTGACTTTTGTGAATGAAAAATTCTCCGGCCCGCCCGCCAACCAATATGCCGAAGCGCTCGCGGGCGAGCGTGTTCGGCTGCAATTGTTCAAGGGCGCAACGCTCGACCACTACCTGGATTTTTATCCGAATCTGACCAGCGGCGGCCAATATCGCTTCGACACCTCAACCCTGATCGGCTTTCATCTGTTCAAGCGCCTGACGGCCAACCTCGGCGTGACCGATTTCTATACAAGCCACGTTGTTCAAGGCAATCCGATCACCGTGGTCGGCTCCGGCGGAACGGTGATTACACTCCCGCCTTCCGCGACCAAAAATAACTTCGCATTCACCACGGGTTTGGGCGTTACTTTCTGATCGCTTCTGATGAGGGCGCCATCGGCTTGATCCCGATCAGGCTCGTCGAGGGCTTGCCGCGTCCGAAGCTCAGCACATCCATAGGACAGACGGTGACGCAGATGCCGCAGCCGATGCAGGAAGAGTTTGCGTTGGTAATCGGCTCCTGCCTGAGCGCGAAGTTCATCACGTTGATTCCGACGAGGCAGTTCCGCGAGCATTCCGTGCATGCGATGCACTTATCGTTCGCTTCGATGCGGTAACGGCTGACGCCGAGTCTGGTCCAGAAGCGGCTGTAAAGCTCCATCATCTTGGCCAGTGGACACCAATAGCGGCACCAGATTTTCCCGCCGAGAAACGGATAAAGCGTCACAGGCAAGATGCCGACCAGCCAAACGTCCGCGGCGATGTGATAAGCCGCTTCGCCGATTGACGCCGGATGGCGAAGCCCGGCGAGGCTGTTGTCGGCCAGCAAAGCGAGCGTCACGATCGTCGCCGCCGCCAGCACCACTCCATTCATGTGCTCCCATTTTTGGCTGGTTTTGCCTTTGGGTGCGAGATGGCGCCAGCGATCGCCGAAAGTTTCCGCGAGTCCGCCGCAGCCGCAAATCCACGAGCAGTAACGCTTGCCGTTCCATAGGGCGAAGATCGGCAGAAGCACGAACGCGAGCAGCACGCCCCAGACAATCCAAATTTTGCTCGGATCGCCGAGAAACGTGTAGAAGAAAAGCGGCCAGGAGTAAACGATGCCGTAGCTCCGCCACGCCTGATCGGCAAAGGCGGGATCGTGCGCCAGGCGGACGCCGACCCATTGATACTTAACCGCCCAATCGAAGAGGAATTCGGGAATCAGGAAAAAGAAGGTCCATTGAAAGCTGAGCAAGCTGACGTAACGCCACACCTGGAATTTATCCTTGCGGTCGAGCCCCCATCGCTTGAGCGCCTGAATGCCGAAGACGGTCATAAGCACGGTATAAAGCACCGTGTACCAGAAGGACGCAGGCCGATGGAACAATGAGAAGAAATCGTAACCCCAGCCCTTATAAGGCCAATACTCCCCGCCCGAGCCGTTGATCTTGATTCCGTAAATCGAGTAGCAAGTGAAGAAGGAAATGCCGAGCCACGAGAAACGATCGCCGCCGAGACCTGTTCCGATGAGCGCGCCCATCGCGGCGGAAAAAATCGCCGCGCCCGCCCAAGCCGGTATTTGATGGATAAAACCGAGCGAGGCTTTTCCACCGAAAATCCACGCGCCGAGGAACATCAGGAAAGTCAGCCCCGCCGCGCGGATCCAATTTCCGTTCCATTCGTTCTCAAGCTTTAGGCCGAGCGACTTCAGGAATTTCCCAGGAAACTCCGAGCCGGCCAGCACGAACGCACGGTCGAAGGGAATTTGCTGCGCCGTCTTCTTGCCGTCTTTTTCAACGGCGAGTGTCGCGCCGCCCTCACCGAACGCCGTGACGCTCGAGTTGAGGGTGACGTTCAGCCGGCCTGCCGCGACGGCTTCGGCGATTTTTCTCTCATTGTCCTTAAAGAGCCGCGTGAATTCCGGGCCGCGATAACTGACGATGACGCGGTTTCGTTCGGCAAGCGCGAGCGCCGCTTCGGCAGCGCTGTTTCCGCCGCCTACGACGAGGATGTTTTCATCGTGGTAGTGGCGCGGATTGTAAAGCCGGTGGTAGACCCGCTCCTGCTCTTCGCCCGGCACGCGCAGCTTGCGCGGGTCGCCGCGCTGGCCCGTGGCAAGAATCACACGCCGCGCTCGGTATTCGCCGCGCTCGCTTATCACAAGAAGAGTTTTGTCTTTCCGCCGCTCAATTGCTTTGACGCCTTCATTCACGCGCACCTGGAGCTGATTTTCGCGGACGATTTGATGCCAGCGCGAGATCAGGTCTTCCTTGCGCGCGCCGTCGAGCCAGAGCTTTCCTTTCGGCGGAACGTCGTCCGGCTCGGCATAGACCCATTTGCCTTCGGGAAAATCCTCGATGGTGTTCGCGATCTTATTTTTCTCGAGGACCAGGCAGCGCAAGCCGCGGTCCTTCGCCGCGAGCGCCGCGTTCAAGCCGGCGGCGCCCGCGCCGACGATGAGCAGGTCATAAACGGCGGGATCGTCCGATCGCGCGTCGGGAAGGCTCGCGATGTGCGCCACAACGCTGTAGCCCTGCTCCATCGCCTGCTTGATCACCGGCGCGCCCGCCAGATCGCCGATGACGTAAAGCCCCCGAACGTTGCTCTCATTATGCGGCTTGAGCGCCGGGCGGCGCTCCGCCATATCCGCGCTTCTGAAAATTCCCTGGACGAATTGTTTCACCAGTTCGAGCATTCGAGCGTCCCTCAGGTTTGCGGGGCCGAATCTTTCGCCATGCAAAAGCCGCGAGCCATTACATCCTTCCTGCTTTTTGCACCTCCGAAGCCACTTGCGGCTCGAGCTCCGCGCCGCAATTGGGGCATCGCCGAGCCGAGGGATGCACCGGTTCGCCGCACTTCGGGCAGGCGCGAGGAGAACGAGTCACGGGAGCATGATGGATGCTTCGGGCGGCGAGAGATTCAGCGGGAACTTTTGTGCGCAGAAGAAGCAAAAGATATCCTACGGCGTTGAGGGCCAATCCCGCGATAAACCATCGGACGGGCTGGAGTCCTCGATTGACTGCCGCTTGCGCGCTGAGCGCGGCAAAAAGCAGTCCAACCAGCACGTAAAGCCCGAAGAAAAACCATCCGAGCGAAACGCCCGCTTCCTCGCCGCCCGAGCCGAGAAAAGCGCCGTGCGGCGAGACGAGCGCGAGATACTTCCACGGATCTGCCGCGAACCTGGCGTAGCATACGTTCGCGTGGAGCGGCACGCGGCGCCCGTTTACCAGATAAACGACGTCGTCCTTGCCGATGGGTTTGCCGCAGACAATGCAGATTTCTCCAGGACGGGCCGGCGCCCGCTCGCCGATCACGCGCCCGTTGAATTCCAGGTCATTCGATGGATTTGACACCGGCGCGTCATTCGGAGCGTTCGCGAGCAGCGGCGACCAGTGAATTGCCAGCAGGATAAAGAACGCGCTTGCCGCAACCGCGCCCCGGCCGCTCCCTTGGCGCGTTCCACCGAACCCTCCCGAGCTATCCCAATCGGTTTTCCGGGGCTCTTTCATTTTTGGAAGCTGCAACCGCCGGCAAGCCCCCATGGCAAAAGTCCCGCCGCGGCCAGCCTTATGAGCTAAAAGTCTAACACGGGATTGCGAAGAGTATGCGGGGCGCTTCGATGACCGAAATTACTGCGCAATTTTGCAGCGCTCTCCGCGGAACATCAGGGGCCTGGAGGCGGGGGGTGTGTCTGTCTGTGCCTTGCTTTCACCCGCGAGGCTGTGTTACTTTTACATTGTAGGAAAGAATTTCAACCAGGAGTTGGTGAATGCAAATTGAATTGACTTCCAAGGCTGTATCCAAGGTGAAGGAAATCCTCGCTCAGCAGGAACCGAAGCCCGCGGGTCTGCGTGTGTCCGTGGTCGGCGGCGGGTGTTCCGGATTTTCTTACCAGATGAATTTTGAGAACGGCTCGAACGGCATTGACAAAGTTTACGAGTTCGATGGGCTCAAAGTCTTCGTGGATCAGGCTTCACTGATGTATCTCGACGGGACGAAGATTGATTTTCTCGAGACCCTCGAAGGCTCCGGGTTCAAGTTCGAAAATCCGAACGTCAAGACCACTTGCGGCTGCGGAAGCTCCTTCAGCGTCTAGCTCGCGCCGCGGGTCACGCACGTCTTTTAATCGCCACTGAGTCGCGGGTCTGTGACCTGCGACCGCGGTGCCTCACCGATTTTCTTCCCACGCCCCGATCAACCGCCGGAGCGCCACAATCTGGCCCAAATGATAGGCGTTGTGGTCGGCCGTGAGCAGCGCCTCGCGGAGAATCGTCTGGCCGTCGCCGCGCGGTATTCTCGCGTAGAGATCAATCTTCGGGTTTTTCGCCAGTCTTTCCATCGCTTTCAAATCGCTGCGAAAGCGCGAGAGGCTGTGCTCCCACGCGGCATCATCTTCGGGCGAGTCGCTCTTGGGCCAATAGCCCCGCGGCCATTCCGGCGAAGCGTGCTTCGCGTCCTGTGAAAATTCCAGGATATCCCACTGCGCGATGCGAAGATGTTCGATCAGGCTCCAAATCGTGTAGGGCAGGCCCTCGTCGGCGCGCTTGCCACGTAGTTCCGCCGTCAGCCCGCTCGCGGCCTTCTCGAAACTGAGATGCGCCCCTCCGCTGCCGAGCAGATAGAGCACGTGCTCGCGCAGACTTCTGTCGCGCGGGTCCGGTTTTCGATTGCGAGCCGCGCGCGGTTTTGCCGGCCCGCGATGAGAGGGGCTAGATTTTGATTGCTTTTTGCGTTGGGGCGTCGCATGCCTCCGTCCGGGCGGGTTTGTAAACGCGCCCCTACAACATTTTCTCAATAATTCCCGCAACCGCGCGGAGCGATTCATCGAGCTTTTCGGGATTTTTCCCACCCGCTTCCGCCAGATCCTTTCGCCCGCCGCCCGAGCCTTCGATTGGTTTTGCCGCTTCTCGGACGATTTTGCCGGCATCGAGCTTGTCCGTCAGGTCTTTGGTCACTCCCACGATCAGCGCCGCTTTGCCGTCACCGGCGCTTCCGAGGACGATCACGCCTGAGCCGAGCTTCGGGCGCAGGCTGTCAATCATCTGCCGCATCGCCGCGCGGTCGGTCACGTCCACGCGCTCGGCAATCACGCGAACCCCTTTCACCTCGCGCGCCTGGCCGATCAGGTCGCCCGCTTCGGCCGCTGCTCGCTTCATCTCCCGCGCCTCAAGCTGCTTGCGCAACTTCTTTTCCGATTCCGCGAGCTTTTCCGCCGTCTCGATCAATTCTTCGGGCTTCGAGCGCAGCGTGTTGCCCAGTAGCGCCAGCGTCTCGCCGGTCTTTCTCAAGTATTCAAGCACGCCCGCGCCAGTGAGCGCTTCGATTCGCCGCGTGCCCGCGCTCACGCTGCCTTCGGAGACAATTTTGAAGAGGCCAATGTCGCCCGTTCGCCGCACGTGCGTGCCGCCGCAAAGCTCCTTTGAGAACTTCCCGTCCGCAATCGAAACCACGCGTACCTTGTCCCCGTACTTTTCGCCGAAGAGAGCCTGGGCGCCCGATTCGATGGCCTTGTCGAGCTCCATGACTTCCGTGTGAACTTCTTCGTTATTGAAGACGTGCTGGTTCACCAGATCTTCAATGTCGAGCACGTCCTGCTCGCCGAGCGCGGCGTAGTGCGTGAAATCGAATCGCAATCGGTCGGGCGCGACGAGCGACCCCGCTTGCTTCGCGTGCGTGCCGATGATTTCGTGGAGCGCCGCGTGCAGCAAATGCGTCGCCGTGTGATTCCGCCGAATCGCATCCCGCCGCTCCGCGTCCACTATCGCCGTCACCACGTCGCCCACGCGAATCGTATCTCGCGCGATCGCCTTGTGCGCGATCACGCCCGTCAAGGGGCGATACGTCTCTGTGATGTGCGCAACTTCGTGGTGGCTCCCCGCCGCGTACAAACGCCCCGTATCGCCCACCTGCCCGCCCGCTTCGCCATAAAACGGCGTGCGGTCGAGGACGAGCTCGATTTCATTTCCAGATTTTGCTTCCGCGATCGCTTCGCCCTTCTGCAACAGCGCGAGGATATTGCAATTCTCTGAACGAATTTGTGTGTAGCCGTCGAAAGCGGTTTTCGCATTCTCGGCTAATTTTTGATACGCCGGCAACGCGACTTTCTTCTCCGCGCCTTTCCACGACGCCCGCGCGCGCTCGCGCTGCTTCTGCATTTCGGCCTGGTAGCCCTCCAGGTCCACCGTTAGGCGATCGTCGCAACTTTTCACAACGTCCCGCACGAAGTCGGGCCGCAGGCCGAACGTGTCGTGTAGCTTGAACAGGTCGGGCCCAGGTATCCAGGCGGTCCCTACCGGTGGAATCCGTTTGACGACGCTCTGATGTGGAGCAGGTGGGTGCGACTGCGTCGCCGCCGCCGCAAGAGCTAGACCATCGGGGTTCAGTCTTCCCCTGTTAGCGAGCTGGATGAGGTTCCAGCCTGTTAGCCCGAGGCCGAAGAATACATCTTTGGCTTCTTTGTTGGCGCCTGGCAGGTGCCTCCTCACCGGGCCAAATGCGAATAATTGCCTCCCCGGCGTGACCACTGCGCTGGCATCCAGCGCGTCCAGGCCTGATCGAGTCGTCTGCGCGTACCGGTCTTCTTCAATCTTGATGGCCTTGGCGACGCGCTGCTCGTTTTGGGCGAGTTCGGGATAAGCGTCCTTCATCATTTCGGCGACGTGGCCGGACATTTTGAAAAGAAACGGTTCGTTCAAGCCGAGGGTTTGGCCGTGGTAGAGCGCGCGGCGGATGATGAGGCGCAGGACGTAGCCGCGGCCTTCGTTCGAGGGCAGGACGCCGTCAGAAATCAGGAACGTGGCGGCGCGAGCGTGGTCGGCGATGATGCGCAGGGACACGTCGGTCTCATGATTTTCGCCATATTCTTTGTTGGCGAGCGAGGCGGCTTCGTCAATCAGCGGCTTGAAAAGATCGGTGTCGAAATTTGAAAGCTTGCCTTGCAATACCGCGGCCATGCGTTCGAGGCCCGCGCCGGTATCAATCGAAGGGCGGGGAAGCGGCGTCATTTGGCCGCTCTCGTCCTTGTTGAACTGCATGAAAACCAGATTCCAGATTTCGACGTAGCGGCCGCAATCGTCGGGGCAGGGAAATTTGCAATCTTTATGACCGAGGTCGCTCGCGTCCGGGCCCATATCGTAATGAATTTCGCTGCACGGGCCGCAGGGGCCGGTTTCGCCCATTTGCCAGAAATTGTCTTTCTCATCGAAGCGGAAGATTCGCTCGCGCGGAATGATTTTCGCCCAGATTTCTTCCGCTTCATCGTCCTCGCGGAAAACCGTGGCATAGAGCTTGTCCTTTGGAATCGCAAAATCCCCTGTGACGAGTTCCCAAGCCCAGGGAATGGCTTCTTTCTTGAAATAGTCGCCGAAGCTGAAGTTCCCGAGCATTTCAAAGAACGTATGATGGCGGCGCGTGCGTCCGACTTGCTCTAAATCATTGTGCTTGCCGCCCGCCCGAACGCATTTCTGCGCGGAGCAGGCCCGCGAATAGTTCCGCTTTTCGAGGCCGAGGAAAACGTCTTTGAACTGATTCATGCCCGCGTTGGCGAAGAGCAGCGTCGGGTCATTCGCCGGCACGAGCGACGACGAGGGGACAACCTTATGCTCCCGCGCCTCAAAGAAGCTCAAAAATTGTTTTCGAATATCGTTCGATTTCATAGGCGAATTACGAATGGCTCCGCCTTCCGACTCCCGCGCGTGGTTAGGACGATCGGATTCGAATATCCTTGGTCCTGATCGCACTCGCCGGGTTCAATGCCGTATCAGACTCCGTCATAGCTGCGTTTGCCTGGCAATTCGTAATTAGCAATTCGTAATTTCTTCCTGTTCGTTGTCAGCATCAATACTTTCGGCGATTGGTTCAAGTTCCGCGCGTCGGCGCACGGCTTTCATGATATCACCGGCGCGGAATCCGCGGCGCAGCAGGCTTTGGATGAGCGAGCGAAGCTTCTGCGGCGTGAGTGGCAGCCTCATGCCGCGCAATTTCTTGTGGAGGGCTTTTTCGAGCAGCTCTCGCTCGCTTGCCGCTTCAAACGCGCTTTCGAGCGCGGGCTCAATCACGCGGAAATCGAATAATCTTCGTTTGAGTTCCTGGCGGATGCGCGCGGGGCCGAAGGCGTGGTTCCGCGCGAGCGACGCGGCGACCTGCGCGGCAATTTTCGCATCGTCGAGATAGCCCGCGGCGCGCAGTTCCGCAATGGTCTCTTCGAGATTCGGGTCAGAAGGGAATTTCCGCGCGAGCGCCCGCCGCATCTCGCCCGCGGAATATGGCCGGCGGCCGAGCAATGCGAGCGCGCTTTCACGCGGCGTCCGCATGCGGGCAGGCCCTGCGGATGGTCGCTTACTTCTTGCTTGCAAAGCGCTCCGCCTGGCCAGCGCGTTCCATTTCTTCGCGCGCGACGTCGGAGGTTGAGCGGATGCCGTCGATGCGCAGCTTGAACTCGTCCGGATTCGAAGAATACATCATCGCTTCGTCGAGCGTGATCAAGCCTTGCGTGTAGAGGTCGTAGAGCGACTGGTCGAAGGTCTGCATGCCGTATTGCGAAACGCCCGCGGCGATCGCGTCGTGAATGAGGCGCGTTTTGTCCGGATTGATGATGCAATCACGGATGTATTCCGTCGCGATGAGCACTTCGACCGCAGGCACGCGGCCGATGCCGTCCGATTTCCGCACGAGGCGCTGCGAGATGATGCCTCTGAGCGTGCTCGCGAGCAGCAGGCGAATCTGCTTTTGCTCGGGCGGCGGAAAGACGGCGATGATACGCTGAATCGTTTCCGTGGCGTCGAGCGTATGCAAGGTGGAGAAAACCAGGTGACCGGTTTCCGCGGCGAGGAGCGCCGTGTGGATGGTCTCGAGATCGCGCATTTCGCCCACGAGAATCACGTCCGGATCCTGCCGCAGCGCGGCCCGCAAGGCCGAGCCAAAGCTCGGAGTATCCACTTCGACTTCGCGCTGGTTGACAAAGCCTTTTTTGTCGCGGTGCAGAAATTCGATGGGGTCTTCGATGGTGATGATGTGGTCGGTGCGGGTGGAATTGATGCGGTCGACCATCGCTGCAAGCGTCGTGGACTTTCCACTGCCCGTGGTTCCGGTTACGAGCACCATGCCGCGCGATTCCTGGCACAGGCTGTCAATTACCTTGGGAAGGAAAAGTTCTTCGAGCGTGCGAATCTTGGTGGGAATGACGCGGAGCACCATGCCGACGTTTCCGCGCTGCTGGAAAACGTTCACGCGGAAGCGGCCGAGGCCCGCCACGCCGTACGCCATGTCGAGTTCCGTGTTTTCCTTGAACTTTTGTTTCTGACGGTTGGTCATGATGCTGAACGCCATGTTCAGCATGTCTTCGCTTGAGATGCGCGTATATTGCCCCAGCGAGCGCAGCTCGCCGTCCACGCGGATGTACGGATAATTTCCGACCTTCAGGTGCAGGTCCGAGGACTTATTCTCGCACGCGGTGCGCAGCAAATCGTCTATGTTCATTGGCAACCCTCGCCGGCTTTGGCTGCCTTCCCGGTCGCAGTCAAGCCCCATCCCCTAAGTTCCGCTCACGTTAACACACGCGCGCGGCGCATGTCAAAAGATTCACGCGGGCGAGAGTTGCGGCTTCACTTTGTTGCGGAGGGCGCGGCGGTGATCGGGCCGTAGGTTTCGGGGCGCCTGGCCGCGATTCGGTCGAATTCGTATTCGCCGGGAATGCGCACGACGCGATTGTCGTCGGAAGCGGCGGGTTCGATTTCGGCCGAAAGAATCGTTTCCTCGGTTTCACCCGCTTCGGCGAGAACGTCGCCGTTCGGATTGATGATCTGCGAGCGTCCGACGAAATTCACGCCGCGCTCCACGCCGACGCGATCCGCCGCGACGACGTAGAGATGATTTTCAATCGCGCGGACTTTCGGGACGTACTGCCACGTGTCGGACCGTGCGGGCCAGTTGGTGGGTATGGCGAGCACCTGCGCGCCCTTGAGCTTCACCACGCGGCCGGATTCCGGGAAACTGCAATCGAAGCAGATGTTGACGCCGAGCTTTGCGCCCGAGGCGGAAAAGACGGGAAAGGGAATGTCGCCCGGATCATCGTACCGGTCAATGCCGAGGCACAAGAGATGAATTTTGCGATGAACGCCGAGCAGTCCGCCGGGTCCGATAACGGCAGCCGAATTGAAGAGTTTGGCGCCCGCTCGCTCGAGCAATCCCACTACGGCGGATGCGCCCGTTTTCCGCGCAACTTCGAAAATCTTGTCTGTGGCCGCGCCCGGAACGGTTTCGGCGGCAGGCTCGGCTTCCGCGCGGCTGGTGAAGCAGTAACCGGAAAGAGCGCATTCGGGAAACACGACGAGCTTTGCGCCGGCGCTCGCCGCTTGCCCGAAGAATTCGAGAACACGCGCGAGATTACGCTCCTTTTCTCCGATTTTCACATCCATCTGGACCGCTGCAACCTTCATTGAATTTCCTCGTTTCCCCGAATTCGATTCGATCGAATGACTTATTGTATCAGCATCGCGCGCTCACGGGCCGTGCGGGCTGCCCGGATCTTTGTGCTCGATCAGCTCCTTCGACTCTTGAATGTCCGGAATGCCGATGATATCTTGAAACATGAGCATTCCTGCACCTCTTAAGTTCGGCCGGCCGGCAGGCGGAGGGGCTGGCGCTTCGACCGCGGCATCCTATGGCGAATAAGGCTCAAGACCCGTTTGGCGCGCGCGCAACGCTTGAAACCGCGCAAGGGCCTGCGACGATTTGGCGTCTCGACCGGCTCGAGCGAGCTGGCGCCGGAGGCATTTCTCGGTTGCCGTTCTCCATCAAGATTTTGCTTGAGTCGCTGCTGCGCCATTGCGACGGCACGCACGTAACGGAAGAAGACGTCGAGCGGCTGGCGCGGTGGAACGCGAAATCGCCCGCGGCGCACGAAGTCCCCTTCAAACCCGCGCGCGTCATTTTGCAGGACTTCACCGGCGTCCCGGCGATTGTGGACCTCGCCGCGATGCGCTCCGCGATGAAGCGGCTTGGAGGCGATCCCGCCCGGATCAACCCTCTGATTCCTGTGGATCTGGTGATTGACCATTCCGTGCAGGTGGACGTCTTCGGCACGCCGAAGGCGTTACAGCTCAACGCGGACATCGAATTCGAGCGCAATCGCGAGCGGTACGAATTTCTGCGCTGGGGCCAGAAGGTGTTCGCGAATTTTCGCGTCGTGCCGCCGGCGACTGGAATCGTCCATCAGGTGAATCTCGAATATCTCGCTAAAGTTGTCATGGCCCGGGAACAAAGCGGTGAAACCTCGCTCTTTCCCGACACGCTCGTCGGCACCGATTCCCACACGACGATGATCAACGGCCTCGGAGTGCTCGGCTGGGGAGTGGGCGGAATTGAAGCGGAAGCGGCAATGCTTGGCCAGCCCTATTATTTCCTCACGCCGAAAGTGGTGGGTTTCAAGATGAAAGGCCGCTTGTGTGAAGGCGTGACGGCGACGGACCTGGTGCTGACGGTCACTGAAATCCTGCGCAAGAAGGGCGTGGTGGATAAGTTCGTCGAATTTTACGGCGACGGGCTCTCCGAAATGACGCTCGCCGACCGCGCGACCGTCGGAAATATGTCTCCCGAATACGGCGCCACGATGGGCTTCTTCCCGGTGGACGATGAAACGCTGCGTTATCTTCGCCAGACGGGGCGCAGCGAGGAAGAAGTAGATCGCGTGGAGCGCTACGCCAAGGAGCAGGGGATTTTCCGCACGCCGCAGACGCCCGCGCCCGAATTCAGCGAAACCGTCGAGCTGGACCTTGAATCCGTCGAGCCGAGCATCGCCGGCCCGAAGCGGCCACAGGATCGCATCGCCCTTTCGCAGATGAAGGAAGCCTTCGGCAAGGCGCTCACGGCGCCGGTGAAGGAGCGTGGCTTCGGCCTTCGGCCGGAGCAATTGAAGAAGACGGCGCTAGTCCAGTTCAATGGGGCGCGGGAGGCGATCGGCCACGGCGCTGTCGTGATTGCCGCAATCACTTCCTGCACGAACACTTCAAATCCCTCTGTGATGGTCGCCGCCGGTTTGCTTGCAAAAAAGGTTTTGGATCGCGGGCTTCAAGTGCCGCATTACGTGAAAACGAGCCTAGCGCCGGGATCGAAAGTCGTGAGCGAATACTTGAAGGTTTCGGGCTTGCTTGACGCGCTCGCCCGGCTGGGGTTTGCCCTGGTTGGCTACGGCTGCACCACCTGCATCGGCAACAGCGGCCCGTTGCTGCCGGAAGTCGCCCAGGCGGTGACGGAGAATCAATTGGTCGCCGCCGCCGTCCTTTCCGGCAACCGCAACTTCGAAGGCCGGATTCATCCGCAGGTCCGGGCGAATTACCTGGCTTCTCCGCCGCTCGTCGTCGCCTATGCGCTAGCCGGCCGGGTAGATATTGATCTCAGCACGGAGCCGCTCGGAAAGGATCGCCGCGGAACGCCGGTTTATCTGCGGGACGTTTGGCCGTCGCAGGAAGAGATTCGCGAGACCATCCATCGCGCCCTTCGGCCGGAGATGTTCCGCGCGGCCTACAAGAATGTCTGGGACGGCAACCCGCGCTGGAACGAGATTCCGGTGGCTGAAAGCGCGCTTTATCCCTGGCGCGAGGAGTCAACGTACATTCAGGAACCGCCGTTCTTCACCGAGCTTGAAACCGAACCGATAGCGCCCGGCGACATCACGGGCGCGCGAGTCTTCGCGCTGCTCGGCGACTCGGTTACCACCGACCACATTTCGCCCGCCGGCGATATTCCCGAAGACAGCCCTGCGGGGCGCTATTTGAGGGAGCGCAGCATCGAAAAGAAGGACTTCAATTCCTACGGATCCCGCCGCGGAAACGACCGCGTGATGGTGCGCGGCACGTTCGCCAATATCCGCTTGAAGAATCTGCTCGTTGCGGGCGCGGAAGGCGGTGTGACCGTCCATTTTCCCGAGGGCGAGCGGATGAGCATTTACGATGCTGCCATGCGGTATAAGTCCGAAGGCGTTCCGCTTATTGTGATTGCGGGAAAAGAATACGGCTCCGGCTCTTCGCGGGACTGGGCGGCGAAGGGCACGCTGCTCCTCGGCGTGAAAGCCGTGCTCGCCGAATCCTTCGAGCGCATTCACCGCGGGAATCTCGTAGGCATGGGCGTTCTGCCCCTCGAGTTCGCCGGCGGCCAGAACGCGGCCGCGCTCGGCATCACCGGGCAGGAATGGTTCGATCTCATCGGCTTGAGCGGCGGCGGGCTTCGCCCACGCGCGGAAATCACCGTCACCGCCACCCGTCCGGACGGCTCGAAACAAAGCTTCGCGGCCATCCTTCGGCTTGATTCGGCCGTGGAAGTCGCGTATTACCGCAACGGCGGAATTCTGCCAGCCGTGCTGAGAAGCTTTTTCCGGGAACAGGGCAGGGGCAATTCGTGAACTGCGCCGGCCTTCGAGCACAATCCGGAATACCGCTCCGGCGGGCGCGATGCGGCCGCAGCTTTTGGGGCGCGTGGCAGTCAAAAAAATCCAAACAGAAAAAGGCATGAAGCGATGACAGCATACAATGGTGTTTTGGTTCCATCGGAAGGCCAGGCGATTGATTTCAAAGACGACCGGTTCATCGTCGGCGACCGGCCGGTCATTCCCTTCATCGAAGGCGACGGCACGGGCCGCGACATCTGGAAAGCCTCGCAGCGGGTGTTTGACGCGGCGGTCGAAAAGGTTTTCGGCGGCAAGCGGCGAATCGTCTGGTACGAGGTATTCGCCGGCGAGAAAGCGTTTCGCCAGTTCGGTGAATGGCTGCCGCAGGGCACGCTCGACGCGATCAGAGCCTTTCGCATCGCCATCAAAGGGCCGCTGACCACGCCGGTCGGCGGCGGCATTCGCAGCCTGAACGTTGCGCTGCGCCAATTACTGAATCTTTACGCCTGCTGGCGGCCCGTCCAATACGTTCCCGGCGTACCGTCGCCCGTCCGGCGCCCGGAGAACATGCATGTCGTTATCTTCCGCGAGAACACGGAAGATGTTTACGCAGGCATCGAATGGCGGGAAGGCACGCCGCAAGCGAAGCGCCTGATTGAATTCGTCAATGCGCTGCTGCGCGAGGACGGGGTGAAGAAGCAAGTGCGGCTCGATTCGGGCGTGGGCATCAAACCCATTTCGATCACCGGAACGAGGCGGCTGGTGCGGCGCGGCATCCAGTACGCGCTCTCGCACGGCTTGAAGACGGTGACGCTGGTCCATAAGGGCAACATCATGAAGTTCACCGAAGGCTCGTTCCGCGACTGGGGTTACGAACTGGCGCGCGAAGAATTCCGCGAGCAGATCGTCACCGAGCGCGAAAGCTGGATTCTCGGCAACAAGGACAAAGATCCGAATCTCTCCATCGAAGCGAATGCTGAAATGATCGAGCCGGGGCTTGAAATGGCGGCGCCGGAGTTCAGGAAGAAAGTGGAGCAGGAAGTGAAGAACTGTCTCGACGCGATCGGCGGCACGCACGGCGACGGGCGGTGGAAGAGCAAAGTCCTCGTGAACGACCGGATCGCCGATTCAATGCTCCAGCAGATCCTGACGCGCGCGGATGAATATCACATGGTCTGCACGCCGAATTTGAACGGCGATTATCTTTCAGACGCCTGCGCCGCGCAGATTGGCGGCCTGGGCCTTGCGCCCGGAGCGAATATCGGCGACGGTTTCGGCGTCTTCGAAGCGACGCACGGGACAGCGCCGAAATACGCCGATCAGGACGTCATCAATCCTTCGGCGGTCATCCGCTCCGGCGTGCTGATGTTCGAGTTCATCGGCTGGCAGGAAGTCGGCGAACTGATCGAGCGCGCGCTCGCGACGGCGATTGCGCAGCATCGCGTCACTTACGATCTCGAGCGTCTGATGAAGCTCGAAGGAATCAAAGACGTTCAGAAACTCGGTACCAGCGGCTTTGCCGACGCTGTCATTCAGAACATGGGCGCCGCAAAATCCCGCGCCGTGTGACGCTCATCACTGTCTCGGGCGCGGACGCCGGTTGAAGATGGCATCGGGCGGGCGACCCGTCCGCCGCGCTTCTGGCTCGGCGCTCGCCGCGGCTCAGGGATCGCTTCTCGAGGGAGGAATCATGCGCAAAAAAATAACGGTCGTCGGATCCGGCAACGTGGGCGCCACGGTCGCTCATCGCCTTGCCGATAAGCAGCTTGCCGACGTCGTGCTGGTGGATATTCTCGAAGGAGTTCCGCAGGGCAAAGGCCTCGACCTGCTCGAGGCCGGTCCGATTGAAGGCTACGACGTGCGGGTGAAAGGCACGAACGATTACGCTGACACGGCGAATTCGGATCTCGTCGTGATGACCGCCGGCTTCCCGCGCAAGCCCGGCATGAGCCGCGACGATCTCCTGAAAGCCAACTACGACGTGGTGAAAGGCACGATTGAGAAGGTCGCCCGGCATTCGCCCGAATGCTTCATCATCGTCGTGACGAATCCGCTCGACGCCATGGCGCAGACCGCGTTCAAGGCCAGCGGCTTTTCAAAGAATCGCGTCATCGGCATGGCCGGCGTGCTCGATACCGCGCGCTATCGCTCCTTCCTTGCCGAAGCGCTCAACGTTTCCGTGCAGAACGTCCAGGGGTTCGTCCTCGGCGGCCACGGCGACACCATGGTTCCCGTGCCGCGCTATACGACGGTCGCGGGCATTCCTGTAACGGAGCTGCTGCCGAAAGACAAGCTCGACACCATCATCAAGCGGACGCGCAATGGCGGCGCCGAAATCGTGAATTATCTGAAGACCGGCAGCGCCTTTTACGCTCCATCAGCCGCCGTCGTCGAAATGATTGAAGCGATTTTCCGTGACCGCAAGAAAATCCTCCCTTGCGCCGCTTATCTCGAAGGCGAATACGGAATCAACGGATTGTTCGTCGGAGTTCCCGCCAAGCTCGGCGCGCGAGGCATCGAGCAAATCGTCGAAATCAAGCTCACTGCCGAAGAGCAAGCCGCGCTTAAAAAATCCGCCGACGCCGTCAAAGAGCTGACCGATATTATCGGAGTCTGAGGAAGTCTGAAGTGTGAATTCTGAAGCATGAAGTGCGAAAAACCTGCGGAACCGGATGCAGACATTATGCCACTCGCGTTAAGGATTGTTGCCGTCGAGGCCGCCAGGCCGCTGCGGGGTTCAAAGCATAAGGGGGTGGCGTGGACCTTTACGAACATTTGGTGGAGGAGTACCTCACCGTATTCGATCACCTCGCGGTAGTGCCGCAATTCCCTGTTTTGTTTGGCGAAGATTGGCGGCCGCGCTTTCACGAAACTCCCGGAGGGCTCACATGGGCGGCGTATCCCGACTTTCTCGCCATTGACGCAAGGAATCGCCTGGCCCAAATAGTCGAAGTGACCAAATCGCCGGGCCCCAACCAGGTGCGCAATCTCGCTGGGCGCGCGCTCGCGGATCGCGCGAGGGTTGAAGAATACGTCAGGTGGTTTACACCGGACAGCTCACAAATCCATTGGCGCTTCTTCGTCCGCCGCGAGCGGGTGGACACGTTGAAAACCGAACTTGAGGCAGGGGGGCTCGAGGCAGCCATTACCTCCCTGGAAGACGTATTCGACAAGCTCAGAGATAGGATGCCCTAGCGATGAGTCCGGCGAGCGAGTCCCACCGAGCCTTAAGCTATACGGGTATCTTTTCGCTTTGCCTTCACAATGATCGCTGTGATGATGGAAATGAGCTCTTAAGTCTCTTGGAGGAGCGGATCGAGGCGGGTTCGCGGCAAGAGTTCCGACTCTGCCATCAGTTGCAGCCAGTATAGGCTCTCCCTCGCTTCTTTCTGGGCCAGGCCGTATTTGTGAATGAAATCTGCGCGGCTCTCGGCAGATTTGGCTTCCTGAAGGTTCGCCCCGATGGAGGTGGCCGAGCGCAAGTACTGCTTTCCGATAACCCACCCCGCGCCGTCCGTTTGTGCCTGAAGATAGCGGTAGAGGTTAACCGCACGCACCGCATACCGGAGCAATCTGGTTCGAATATCAACAGGGCCGCCGCCCATCTTCGTTTCAGACCTCATACTTCATACTTCACACTTCATCCTTCTGGATTGCGGCTACCTGACCTCGCTGATTTTGACTGCGTCAATGACGACGGCCGTTTTCGGCCGATCCTGGCGGTCGCGCGGCGCGAGGGAGATTTGATTGACTACGTCCTGGCCTTCGACCACTTCGCCGAAGATGGTGTGGTGATTGTTGAGCCATTCGGTCGGGGCGACGGTGATAAAGAACTGGCTGCCGTTGGTGTTGGGTCCGGCATTGGCCATGGCGAGTTTGCCGGGCCGGTCGAACCCCAGGCTTCTTGAGAATTCGTCCTCGAATTTGTAACCCGGCCCTCCCGTTCCGCTGCCGAGTGGGCAGCCTCCCTGAATCATAAAGTTCGGAATGACTCGGTGGAAAACCAGCCCGTCATAGAACGGCCGTTTGACGCGTGCGCCCGTTCTCTCGTCCTTGAATTCTTTTTCGCCCTTGGCGAGCGCGACGAAATTCTCGACCGTCTTCGGGGCGTGTTCGGGAAAAAGCCGGCATGTAAATTTGCCGAGGGAGGTTTCACAAATTGCATACAAGCCAGGCGGCAGATTGTCCATAAGACTCCTTTACTCGCTCTTCCACGGGCGCCCGGCCCGTCCATCCATTGCTCCTAGCGAGGGCTTTTTTGCACCGGCGGTTTGGGCTTGGGCGGCAGCGTCAGCGGAACGATGCTTGCAAATTTGATTTCGTCGAGCTTCGGGAATTTGGCGGAGAGGTATGCTTCGCCTTTCTTCGTGATCAAATTCTGATCAGGGCCGTCGCCGAACGGCGGCCCGTCGCCGTAGCCGCCGTAGAGCGCTTCAACCACGCTCATGCCCTCCACCACTCTTCCAAACGGCGCAAAGCCCTTGGAATCGAGATTCATGGAATTATCTCGAAGGTTGATGAACACCTGAGTCGTGCGCGTATTCGGTCCGCCGGTCGCGTAGGTCACCATCCCGGGCATGTTGGATTGATCTACCGGATCGTCTTTGATGGCCGCATGGCTCCAGATTTGGTTCAGACGCGGATTGCCGCTCAAGCCAAACTGAACTACAAAACCCGGCACGACGCGGAAAAACCGCGTGCCGTTGAAGAACCCGAACTTCACGAGGTTATAGAAGCGGTCAGCGCCGCGCGGGGCCCAGGCGCGATGAACCTCGATGACGAATTCACCCTTGGTCGTCACGAAACGCGCGCGATAAACCGCCGGCGCGCGCAAATCGAGCGTCGCCGGGCGATAGAGCGAGTGATACGCTCCCCGGCGGTAGGGAGCGCGGTGACGCGCCGTCTGGCCGAAGAGAGCTCCGCCCGCGAAAATCGCGCACGCGATTATCATCAAACTCTTTTTCATTCGTTCTTGCCTCCGTAAATAAAGCGCGGAAATCCACGGCGCACATCGCCCAGCTTGCGAATTGCCGCCGTTCGATTATCGGCAGGCTCGCCGGAATTTGTCAAACGCATTATCGCTAACGCATTATCGAGCGATTGCCCCGATAATGGGATGCGCGCTTTGCCGACCGGGGATTTTTCTCCTACAATGGCATTGGGAGAACACCGACATGGAAAATGACCACTTGCGAATCGCCGGCCGGGAATTCCGTTCGCGGCTGATTGCCGGCACCGGCAAATACAGAAGCTTTCAGGAGATGGCGCGGGCGCACGAAGCGTCCGGCGCTGAAATCGTGACCGTTGCGGTCCGCCGGGTGAACCTCAGCGACCGCAGCAAGGAATCGCTGCTCGACTACATTGACCGTTCGAAATACTTCATTCTGCCCAATACGGCCGGCTGCGTGAACTCCGATGAAGCAGTGCGGACGGCGCGTTTGGCGCGGGAAGTCGGGCTTTCCAACTGGATCAAGCTCGAAGTTATCGGCGACGACAAGACGCTATTCCCGGACAATTTCGAGCTGGTCAAAGCGACCGAGCAGCTTGCGCATGAAGGTTTCGTCGTGCTGCCGTACACCAACGATGATTTGATCGCTGCTCGCCGCTTGATTGACGCCGGCGCCGCGGCCGTGATGCCGCTCGGCGCGCCGATCGGCTCCGGCTTGGGCATTCAGAACGCTGCCAACATTCGCATCTTGCGCGAGATGATTACTGAAGTTCCGCTGATTCTCGATGCAGGCGTCGGCACCGCTTCCGACGCCGCGATCGCCATGGAGCTTGGAGCCGACGCCGTGCTGATGAATACCGGAATCGCCGCGGCCGAGGACCCCGTCTTGATGGCCGAAGCAATGAAAAACGCTATTCTCGCCGGACGGCAGGCTTATCTTGCCGGCCGAATGGCGAAAAAGCTCTATGCAACCGCTTCAAGCCCGCTCGAAGGCGTCGTCCGGTAGCGCATCGGATCACCGATTGGCGGCGGCCTTTTGTTTTGGCGGCGGCAGGGTGTAAATGATTTCGCCGGGCTTGGCGAGGTGGAGTTCCTGGCGGGCGGCTTTTTCAATGGCTTGAGGGTTCGATTTTAAGCCTTGAATCTGCTGTTCAAGCTGCACTTTCTGCTGCTGGAGCTGCTGAATTTTCTGTTGGAGGCTTTGACTTTCGCGCTGCTCACGCCGCATCGCGAGCCATCCGTTCGCGCCGAAAATTTCATGAACTACAAACGCAAGGCAGACGAGGCCCAGAACGAGCGCAAGGTTGCGGCTGAGCAATGTGCGGGCCGAGTGAAGGAATTTCATACAGCGGCAATAAAGGCTTTCGCCGATTGAAGGAGTTGGTCGAGTTCCTGCCGGCTTGGCGCTTCGCAATAGATGCGAACGAGCGGTTCGGTCCCCGAAGGCCGGACCAGCACCCACGCGCCGTCCTCAAAAATCATTTTCAATCCATCGGTGCGGTCGAGCCGCGCCACTTTGCGCCCGTTGAGCTGGCTCACGTCCTGCTCGAGCTTGCCGGTCAACCGCTTCTGAACGTCCGGCGCGAGCGCCTCGTTCACGCGCACAGTGTAGCACGGGCCAACCTTCTTGTGGAGGGCTTCGAGTTGCCGGCCGAGGGATTGGCCGCGGCGCGCGACCATTTCCGCGACCAACAGGCCGGCGAGGATTCCGTCTTTCTCGGGCAAATGGCCGCGAATCGAGAGGCCGGCGCTTTCTTCGCCCCCGAGCGCGATCTTGTCTTCCGTGATGAGCTCGCCGATGTATTTGAATCCGACCGGAGTCTGGTAGACCGGAACATTGTGGTATTTCGCAACTGCATCCATCAGGTGCGTCGTCGCGACGCTGCGTCCAAGTCCGCCGGGAATTTTGCGCACTTCGATCAGGTAATCGGCCAGAAGCGCGAGGATCGAGTTCGGCTCGATAAACGTTCCGTCGCCGTCCACGATGCCAAAGCGGTCGGCATCGCCATCGGTCGAAAGACCCACGGCGCATCCTTCTTCGACGACGTATTGCGAAAGCTCCTTGAGGTTCGCCGCGCTCGGATCGGGCCCAGCGCCTGAAAACATCGGGTCGCGGCGGTCGTGCAGCGTGTGGACTTCAACTCCCGCTTCGCGCAGCAGATCGTCAAGATAACCGCGGCCAGTCCCATAAAGCGGATCGTAGGCGATGCGCAGCTTGGCCTCGGCAATGGATTTCAGATCAATTTTCTCGCGGATCGCAGGCAGGTAAGTCGCGCGCGGCTCCGAGGCGTGGCGCAAGGGCGCGGTGAAGCGTGGCCCTTTAAGCGAGTACTCGCCGGCGAGGATCTTCCCGGTAAAGCTTTCGATGTCGCGAGTCACTTCCGGCAGTGCGGGGGCGCCATCGGCCATTGAAAACTTCAGACCATTATATTCCGGCGGATTGTGGCTGGCCGTGATGTTGACGCCGCCGTCGAGACGGCGGCTGATGATTTCCTGCGCGAGCGCCGGAGTGGGATCGGGCCGCGCGGAAACGCCCGTTTCGACGCCGTGGGAATTCAGGATTTCCGCGGCAGCATCCGCGAATTTTTCGGAAAGGAAGCGCGTGTCGTAACCGACCACGACGCGAGGACGGCCGGATTTCGAGAGCAAATGATAAGCGATGCCTGCGGCGGCGAGCCGAACGTTCGCAAAGGTGACATCCTCGGCAATCACGCCGCGCCAGCCGGATGTGCCGAAGTGGATCGGGTTGCCCGCCATGCCGCACTCATTGTATCGTTAAGGCCAGCCTGCCGCAACGCTCGGAACGCGCCGGCGCACTCCTCTAATGAGCGGGATGGCGGTGAGCCAAGCATCTTGCGAGTCCTCAAACGGGCGCGGAGGGTTTTGTGACCGATAAGATCGTCGTTTTCGTAACCGCCGGGAGCCTTGCCGAAGCGCGCAAGATTGCAAAGCATCTTGTGAGAAAGCGCCTCGCCGCGTGCGTCAATATGACGCAGCCCGTCCGCTCGGTTTACCGATGGAAGGGCAAAGTCGAGCAGGCCAAGGAATATTTGCTCGTCATCAAAACCACGCGTGATATGTTCAAGAAACTGGAATCCGAAGTCTTGAAGACCCACAGTTACGCAACGCCTGAGATCATTTGCCTGCCGATTATCGAAGGCGCGGCTGATTACCTGGAGTGGATTGCCAAGTCAGTCGAGCCCAAGGGCTAAGGCAGGGATCCTGAAGGATAGTGTGGTACACTATCTTTCGTGGCGAAGCTCAGGTTCGCTCAATGGCTTTGGGACTGGCTGTACGGTTCACGCGATTTCTCATTCGAATGGGACGCGGGGAATGCAACCAAGAACATTCAAAAGCACGGCGTCGCTTGCGAGGAGGCGGAGGAAGTGTTCAGGCGTCGCACCTTCGTCCCCATCGGCGAGCAAATCGAGCCGCCTGCCCCGGAGCCGAGGTTCGGGATGCTTGGGGAAACCAGCGAGGGTAAACTGCTATTTTTGGCATTTGCGTCGCGTGGCCAGCACATCCGAGTGATCTCGGCGCGCCCGATGAAGGCGAAAGAAAGGAGGTTCTATGAGTCGTTACGTAGAAAACGAGGCTGAATACAAGCGTGTCGGCTTTGAATCGCGGAAGATCAGGGCTGCCGCGAGAAGGGCTGGTGGCGTCCGCAAAAAGCCCACTTCGGTCGCGCTTGATCCCCAACTGGTTGCGGAACTTAAGGCTGAGGCGCGGTCGCGCGGCGTCCCCTATCAGGTGCTCATGCGCATGTTCATCGTTGAAGGTTTCCGCCGTCTGAAGCGGGCGGGGTAATTGGCTTCTCGCGGGAGCCGGAACGCAGGCCGTCGGCGTAGTCCACTGCGACAGCCTCACGCCCTCGACCTGGCTGCGCCGTCCCTTTCTGCGGTACCGGAGCAGCCTCGCCGCCTCAAACGCTCGCGAGAGCGTGGTCTAAATCCGCAATAAGATCCTCGACATCTTCGATGCCGACGGAAATACGTACCAGGCCGTCGGTGATTCCGAGGCGGCGGCGTTCTTCGGGGGGAACGCTGGCGTGCGTCATGGTAGCGGGATGTGAGATGAGCGTTTCGACGCCGCCGAGGCTTTCCGCGAGCGAACAAAGGCGCACCGATTTCAGGACTTTCTTTGCGTTTTCGAGCGAGCCTGTTTCAAACGAAATCATCGCTCCGAATCCGGACATCTGCTTCCTGGCGAGCGCGTGCTGAGGATGCGCTGGCAAGCCCGGGTAGTGGACGTTTTTCACTTTCGGGTGCTTCGCCAGAAATTCGGCGACCGCCATGCCATTCTCGTTGTGCTGCGACATGCGGACGGCGAGCGTTTTGACGCCGCGCAGGACGAGCCAGCTATCCATCGGCCCAAGAACGGCGCCCGCGGCGTTCTGAATGAATTTCAGCCTGTCGCCGAGGCGCGCGTCATCGAGGATGACAGCGCCGCCCACGCCGTCGCTGTGGCCGTTCAGATATTTCGTAGTGCTGTGGAGGACGATGTCCGCTCCGAGGGCGAGCGGACGCTGGAAGTACGGGCTCATAAACGTGTTATCAACGGCAAGGAGGGCGCCGTGGCGATGGGCGAGCGAGGCTGCGGCAGCGATGTCCGTAATCTCCATCAAAGGATTCGTGGGCGTCTCGACGTAAAG
This sequence comes from Acidobacteriota bacterium, assembly GCA_021828285.1. Taxonomy (GTDB): domain Bacteria; phylum Acidobacteriota; class Terriglobia; order UBA7540; family UBA7540; genus JAKASG01. Next base: position 38,564 of record JAKASG010000017.1, read on the forward strand.
CAGGCGGGTATTCGGTTGGAAAGCCGCTTCCGCCTGGCCGAGGCGCGCGGTGTCCGAATAGCTGAACGTGAGGCCGAAATCCTTCAGCACACGCTCGAAGAGGCGAAACGTGCCTCCATAAAGGTTGTGAGCGGAAATGATGTGATCGCCCGCCTTGAAAAGCGTCATGACGGCGTTAATAGCCGCCATGCCGGAGGCAAATGCAAAGCCAAACCTCCCGCCCTCGAGCGCCGCGAGATTCCGTTCAAGCGCTGCGCGAGTCGGATTCGAGGTCCGGGAATACTCATAGCCCTTGTGTTTACCCAGTTCTTCCTGAACGTAGGTCGAAGTTTGATAAATCGGGACAATAATCGCTCCTGTTGTGGGATCGGGCTCCTGTCCCACGTGGATGGCATCGGTGGAGAATCCCATAGAACCTTTCCGGGCGCGCAGCGCATAGGCGTGGCGACCTAACCGCGCGCTCCTCAAACAATTCGTTTTTGCTTCGGAGGGAACTTAACGAAGTCTTTCGGTAATGTCAATGCCGCTGGCTTCTTGGCCGCTGGCTTCTCGATGATTCTCTGCAATGAAACCCTCCGCCGGTGCGAATTGGTTTATAATAGGGTTTTGAAGCGACAACCTAGACCGCAGGAAATTCAGAAGCAAGCAGGGGGCCAAATGCGTCCATTCAATTCAAATCGAGCTGTTGCAATCCTCCTCGCGGGAATGGCATCGCTTGCCCTTGCAGGAGTCCGAAACGCAAGGGCGGACCAGCCCTCGTCAACCCTCTTCATTAAAGTCACCGACGCCTCTACAGGAAAGCCGATCTACCAGGCTCAACTGACCTTGCAATTCCGGATGAAGGAAGGGAAAGCCATTTTCAGGCATGCCAAATGGTTTTCATATACTGGAAAAACGGACGTGAAGGGCATCTGCAAGTTTGAAGATGTCGGACAAGGGCCGATCGTTCTGATGGTGACCGCGACGAACCACCAGAGTTACGGAAAGAAGCTCAAATTCGACAAGTCCAACCAGTTGATCGCCGTAAAGCTGAGAAAGCCCCACGCACTCCTTTGAAACGACGGGAGCGGCGAAGAAAATTTTCTGGCGAAGGGTCTTAGTCCCGTTCCCCCGTGAAATCTTCTCGAGCTTTCATTCAATATCCGCCTCAGTCTGCCTCAGCGTCCGCTCCATTCGAAAAAGACCCGGTGGGTGTTGGCAATGAGATTCGGCGAGACGGCACGCGCGCAGCAAGTTGCATCAAGAGTGGTGCAAAGAGTTCAAACCCGTTCACCTTCGGCAGGTTATAGCCCACTGAACGCCGCTTTTCCACAAACTTTTCAACAGAACTGTTGAAAACATTTTTCCCGCAGCTCCCGCCGGGCTTCTGCCGGCGGAAGCGAACGGGTTCCTTCAAACATTTCAATGACCCGTCAAGGTTTGGCGGGAGGTTTTGCTGCGGAAGGCGGAGGTGTCGAGTCAGGAGCGGCCGCGGCAGAGTCGCCTGGCTTGAAGTAGGTCTGATCCATCCAGACGGACGCGTTCTTTTCCAGGCCATTGACGGTCGCATCAAGCTTCTTTTGTTGCAGCGTTTTTTCGATGTCCTTGGAGACAGGCTCGAGGTGCTCTTCATGGCCCACGACTTGCAGCAGCACCAGGGTGTGTGCCGATTGAAAGGGCTTCGTCACTTGACCGTCTTTGACCGAGAAGACGGCCTCATCAACGCCTGGATATTCGCCCTTGACGATAGTCGTCGGCGTGGTCTCGATGCCAACGGTATTCGGCACGTCGTACTGCTTTGCAATCTTCGAGATGTCTGCGCCCGGCGCAGTCAGCGCCTTGCTGATTTCGTCCGCCCGCGCTTTGGCGTCAGCCACCGGCAATCCCGGAACGCTCGCTGGATCATCGGGACCTTTGATTCGAATTTGAATTTCCCGGACCTGGGCCTGCTGGAATTGGTCTTTGTGAGCTTCGTAATATTGCTTGATTTCCGCCGGCGATACCGTCGTTTCGCGGGCCAGCTTTGCGTATTCGGCCTGGGCCAGCGTCTTCAGCCTCTGCAAATCAAGTTTTCGCTTGATCGCAGGCGCCTGGTCGAGATGCTGCGCAGCCGCACGTTGCGCCAGAACAAGCAGGGTGGCGTATTGCTTTCCAAGAATCGCCGGACCCTCCTCAGCGACCGCGCGTTGGGCGCCTGGGCCGAGCAAAGCAACGACCGCCTCAAAGTCCGATTGCGTCACTTGCTTCGACCCGACCTTCAGGACCACTTTATCTTCCGAAGGGGCCTGCGCGGCGGCACGAGCAGGCGGCGCCGCTTTCTTAGGCGCCTGTTGCGCGCTCGCAAGAATTCCGCAGGTGAAGGTGATTGCCATCGCGGAAATGGCAACTCCCGTGTGGTGTATTTTCATAGAACCTCTTTTTCGTTTTTTCATTCAGAACCGCACTCTGTAATCCTACCACAGTTTTACCCTCCGCCACGGCTGCTCCGAATCTGCGATATAATGGGTCGCGGATTTCAATCCCGCTCGGGCGCTAACCCTATGGATTTCAAGCTGGTTTCCGACTATCAGCCGCAGGGAGATCAGGCTTCTGCCATCCCCGAGCTGGTTCGAGGCGTCCGAGATGGGCGGCAACATCAGGTATTGCTGGGCGTGACCGGCTCGGGAAAGACCTTTACGATGGCGATGGTGATGGAAGCCATCAACCGCCCCGCGCTCGTTCTGGCGCACAATAAGACCCTGGCCGCCCAACTTTATCACGAGTTTCGTAGATTTTTCCCCGACAATGCCGTCGAGTATTTCGTCAGCTATTACGACTATTACCAGCCCGAAGCTTATCTGCCCGCGAGCGACATTTACATCGAAAAGGAGGCGACGATCAATGACGAGCTTGATAAGCTGCGCATGTCGGCGACTCGCTCGCTTTTCGAGCGGCGGGACTGCCTGATTGTGGCGAGCGTGAGCTGCATCTACGGGCTGGGTTCTCCTGAAGCCTATTACGGCATGCTGGTGCTGCTCGAAAAGGGGCAGAAAATCTCGCGCCAGGAAATCCTCCGGCGGCTGGTGGATATTCAGTACGAGCGGCACGATGCTGACTTCAATCGCGGGACATTCCGGGTGCGTGGGGACGTGATCGAGGTTTTCCCCACCTACGAGGACAACGCCTATCGAATCGAGATGTGGGGGGATGAAGTGGAGTCGCTCGCGCAAATTGATCCGCTGTTCGGCCAGGTGAAGCAGACTTTGACGCGGCTACCGATCTATCCGCGGACGCATTACGTCATGCCCGCCGAGCAGCGCGAACGGGCGGTCGAAGGGATTCAGGCGGAACTTGAATGGTGGCGGGCGGAGCTTGAAAAGCAGGGCAAACCCATGGAAGCGCAACGCCTTGCGCAGCGGACGCACTTCGACATCGAGATGATGAAGGAAATGGGCTACTGCCACGGCATTGAAAATTATTCGCGGCATCTTTCCGGCCGCTTGCCGGGTGAGCCGCCGCCGACGCTGCTCGATTACCTTCCCGCCGACGCCTTGATCTTCATTGACGAAAGCCACCAAACGATTCCTCAGCTTCACGGGATGTATCACGGCGACCGCTCCCGCAAACAGACGCTCGTGGATTACGGTTTCCGGCTGCCCTCGGCGCTCGATAACCGGCCCCTCAAATTCGAAGAATTCGAGCGGCGAGCGGGGCAGATCATCTATGTTTCGGCGACGCCCGGCCCTTACGAGCTGACGAAATCCGGCGGCGAAGTCGTCGAGCAAATCATTCGGCCGACGGGCCTGGTGGATCCTGAAATCGAGGTGCGCCCGACACGCAATCAGATTGACGATCTCCTCGGAGAAATTCGCCAGCGCGCCGAAGCCCGCGAACGGATTCTGGTGACGACCCTCACGAAACGGATGGCGGAGGATCTTGCCGAATATTACGGCGAAGTGGGCGTGCGGTGCCGTTACATGCACTCCGAGATTGAAACGCTCGAACGAGTGGCCATTCTGCGCGACCTGAGGCGCGGCGAATTTGACGTGCTGATTGGCATCAATCTGCTCCGCGAAGGCCTGGATTTGCCGGAAGTTTCGCTCGTGGCGATTCTCGACGCGGATAAGGAAGGTTATTTGCGATCGAGCGGAGCGCTCATCCAGACGATTGGGAGAGCCGCGAGAAATGTGCACGGCAAGGCGATTCTCTACGCCGATCGGATGACCGATTCGATGCGCCAGGCAATGGCGGAGACGGACCGGCGGCGCGCCAAGCAAATCCAGTTCAATCGTGAGAACAACATCACGCCCGAAAGCATCGTCAAGCCGGTGGATATGGCGCTTGCCGCTATTGTCGGCGCGGACTACATTAAAGTTCCCATGGATACGGACGCTGATGAAGTGCTTTCCCACGAGGCTCTTGAAGGGCTCGTCGAAAAGCTCGAGAAGGAAATGCGGGAAGCTGCACGGGAGTTCGAATTCGAGCAGGCGGCCGAACTGCGCGACCGGATCAAAGCGCTGCGTCAGAAGAGCGCCGGCCTTGTTGCGACAACGGCGCCGGAAGCCTCAGCCCGGAAATCGCAGCATCATTTAGAAAGGTGATGAACAGGATGAGTCTGCGAGGGGCTTCGCAGATTTCTGTGGGGCGTGGATTCTTTCGCCTTCTTTGCAAAGAACCGCCTGGCGATTGGAACGATCAGGCTGACGATGATGGCCACGAAGACAGCGGAGTACACAAGGGCGAGACATAAGACGAATAACTTTGCTACGGCCTCATCCATATCGCTCCTCGCTTCCCCAGTTGATTAGATGCCGGTCTGAATATAAGGCTGCATTGGACCTTAAACCCTTTGCGCTGAACGAGGCCTGGTGTATTGACGGGCTGCGCGCGCATGTGATATAAAAACGCACTCAGTGACGGTCGATTTGTGTCACTCAAGATAGCCCTCCGCAGAGACTTCCAAACCGGCAACGGCGAAGTCACTTCCGAATTACGGGCGGAATTGCGGAATCGGGCCGGAGGCGTTTAATGTCTTTCCAAGCTTTGCGGATGAGAGATGTGAATCGGTTACTGAGGTCGAGCGGCGCCCTGTTTGGCGTGCGGCATTCGAATTTGCGCGGGTTGGTAAGAAGAATGCTCCAACTTGCAGGAGCGCTGGCTGCAGGTTTGGTGGTCATGATGACCGGGATACCCTCGGCGCTTGCGCAATCGTCCCCTCCACCCGCAGGCGAAGCCAACCTCAAGATTCCGGATTTGACTCAAGCGCACTTTTTCGGCCGGCTGGCCATCAACGGCCACGATTTGCTCATGTTCGGGCCGCTTTTCTGCATTTTCGGGATGATTTTCGGTTTCGTCATGTACGTGCGCCTCAAAGGTCTTCCTGCGCATCAGGCGATGAAGGAGATGTCGCAGTTGATCTGGGAGACTTCCAAAACCTATCTCATCCACCAGGGCAAATTCCTGCTGCTCCTTTGGTCGTTCATTGCGGTCGTTATTCTCGCCTATTTCGCGGTCCTGCTTCACTTCACCGCGCTGCGAGTTGTCATCATCCTCGCGTTTAGTGTGCTCGGAATGGCCGGCAGTTATTTCGTCGCGTGGTTCGGCATTCGTGTGAATACATTCGCAAATTCACGCGCTGCCTACGCCTCGCTCGGCGGCAAGCCTTATCCCGCGTTCACGATTCCCTTGAAGGCGGGCATGAGCATCGGCATGATGCTCATTTCAATCGAGCTGTTCCTCATGTTTATCATCATCCTCTTCGTCCCGGGCAGCTATGCGGGCCCCTGTTTTATCGGCTTCGCCATCGGCGAATCGCTCGGCGCAGCCACGCTTCGCCTGGCGGGCGGCATCTTCACGAAAATTGCCGATATCGGGGCCGACTTGATGAAAATCGTGTTCAAAGTCAAGGAGGACGACGCGCGCAATCCGGGCGTCATCGCCGATTGCACGGGAGACAATGCCGGGGATTCCGTCGGTCCCACGGCCGATGGCTTTGAAACTTACGGCGTGGTTCAGGTCGCCCTGATCGCCTTTATTCTTCTTGGCGCCAAGAGCGCTCTCATCGGCGTAGAGTTGCTGGTCTGGCTTTTTGCGGTTCGCGTGGCGATGTTGCTGGCCGCAGTGATCGGCTATTACCTCAACGGCGCGTTTGCCTCAAGCCGTTACGGCAAAGCCGCCCATATGAACTTCGAGTCGCCGCTCACGTCACTCGTCTGGATCACCTCGGTCGTGACCATCGCGCTCAGCTACTGGATGACGGCCCTCCTGCTCCCCGATTTGGGCGGGGATCCGACGCTCTGGTGGAAGCTCGCGACGATTACGTCCTGCGGGACGGTGGCGGGTGCGCTGATTCCCGAGCTGGTCAAGGTTTTTACTTCGACCAAGTCCCGTCACGTTCAGGAGGTCGTGAGTTCTGCCAAAGAGGGCGGCGCCGCGCTCGACCTTCTTTCCGGTTTTGTCTCCGGGAACTATTCAGCCTATTACCTCGGATTGGCCGTCGTGGCTTTGATGGCGATCGGGTATTGGGTGAGCATGCAGGGGCTGCAAAGCGTGATCCTGGCTGCGCCGATGTTCGCCTTTGGTTTGGTCGCCTTCGGCTTTTTGGGCATGGGCCCGGTGACGATCGCGGTGGATTCTTTCGGGCCGGTCGCAGACAACGCTCAGTCCATTTATGAGCTTTCGCTCATCGAGAGCCAGCCGGACGTGGCTGAAGCGGTGCAGAGAGATTTCGGAGTCGAAGTCAATTTTGACCACGCGAAGGAGATGCTCGAAGCGAGTGACGGCGCGGGCAACACCTTCAAGGCCAGCGCCAAGCCCGTCCTTATCGGCACCGCCGTCGTGGGCGCCACCACCCTGATTTTTGCCACGATTATGGCGCTCACCAATTCGCTCACCGAACACCTCTCCAAGCTGTCGCTGCTTCATGCGCCTTTCATGCTCGGCCTGGTGACCGGCGGTGCGGTGATTTATTGGTTCATCGGCGCTTCGACTCAAGCGGTGACGACCGGAGCCTATCGCGCTGTAGAGTTCATCAAAAGGAACATGCACATCGAGGGCGCCGAGAGAGCTTCCACGGAAGACACCAAGAAGGTGGTGGGCATTTGCACGCATTACGCCCAGTCGGGGATGCTGACGATCTTCATCTCGCTGTTTTTTGCGGCCCTGGCGTTTGCCTTCCTTGATCCCTTCTTTTTCGTCGGCTATCTCATTTCCATTGCCATCTTCGGACTCTACGCGGCCATCTTTCTTGCAGACGCCGGTGGAGCATGGGACAACGCCAAGAAAATCGTTGAGGTGGAGCTGAAGGAAAAGGGAACCGAACTGCATGATGCGACGGTCGTCGGCGATCTGGTCGGCGATCCGTTCAAGGACACTTCCGCCGTGGCGCTCAACCCCGTCATCAAATTCACCACTCTTTTCGGTTTGCTCGCGGTTGAGCTGGCCGTCCGGCTGGCCGCGACGAGCGGCGTAATGTGGACGCATCTGCTGGCGGCGGTTTTCTTTGCCGTTTCATTTTTCTTCGTTTACCGGTCGTTTTACAGCATGCGGATTGGCAAGGCCGAGCGCGGCAGATAAGATAACTCGCGTCTTCAGATGCGGCTGATCTAACCGGGGATTGTTCCTGCTGCGGGCAGCGTGGATGGCCGGATTCGCGGGGCTCGCCTCGGACGGATTATAGATGTCCCGCCCTTTGAACCCGCTCAATATCCTCGCGCTGTAACCTGGATTTTTTTGGCGAGCTTCTGAATCTTTTTTGCCTTCCGAATGACGTTCACCGAAAGTTCATCCGGATTCGATTTTTGAATCTCAGCCTGCAAGGATTTGGCAAGCGCGACGAGCTGCTGTACGTTTCGCTGCATCTGCTTGAAGTTGTATTTCAGCAGGTCACGGCGTTGCTTGCGGGTGAGCGTCGGGCCGGTCGGAATGTGAGGCCCCTGCCCCTGCGGCGAAGTCGGCGGGAAACCGCCGTTATTCTGCGCTCGAACGGCGCGCGGCATTCCTCCGGCGGCTGTAAAGAGCCCGACGGCCATTACGGCGGGGATCAAAATTTTCTCGCGAATCGGCGGCATAAAGTTCACCCTTATTACCGTTGAGATTCATATCGGATGCCATAAACCCAGCGCTTCGAGCCGTTAAGCGGGTGCACGCGGACGACCCGTGCTGCAACTTCAATGTTTTGGGCGCGCTCATCGTAGGGGCAGACCATCATCAACCCCTCGCCGACTTGGTAGGAGACTTCGCTTGTGAAACAGAATCCGCCTTTCGAGACGTTTTCCGTCTTGCAAATCTCGACGCCTCCGTAATAGTTCCGGACCCGCACCGGAAGCTGCAGCGAGACGCGAGTGTGGCGGCGGCGATTGGCGCCTTTCGCCACGGCATCGGTCTCCGCCTGAATTTTTCGCGTCAGTGTTCCTTCGGCGGAAGAGCCCGTCCCTAAATAGTTCTCTGCATATCCCCATGAAGTCTGCATGCCGCACTTCTCGCATGTCTTGGTGAGAATGCCGGATGTTTCGAGCACTTCGACTTCGACGAGCGAAAGCAGCTGAAGGGCTACCGTCTGGCAGCGACGGCATTCGAGGATGGCTTTCGAGTCCTGCGAATCGGGTCCGGATGCCGGCGGAAACTGAATGCCCCAGATATTGTCGTCACGATTCAGATATTCGACGCCGAACTCTCCGCCTTTATCGGTGAAGGGAGCCACTGGGCCTACAACGCGGAAATTAGCTTCGCGCCGCGTGAGATGGCTCCCAAGCCGGACCTTATCTCCGCTTCGGAGCAGTCGCCGGGTGTGGATGCGGGCTCCGTGCCGGTTCAGAACCAGCGTGCGAGCTTCATCCTGATAGGGCGCGCCTTTCTCATCTGTTCCATGCAAACGGAGTGGCACCGTGAGCATTACGCGGTCTGAACGGCGTTTATCAGCACTCATGGGAACCTAGTGTTTAGTTGCATTAGTAAGCGTTATATGTCAGACTGCCGGCATGAGCAAACAAGCGGCAGTCATTTCCCTTGATGCGGAGGAAGCGAAAATTCTCCGGCAGTGGATGCGGGCCGGAACCA
>JAKASG010000018.1 GCA_021828285.1 Acidobacteriota bacterium
ACTTCTGGAAATGATTTGATGATTCGGTCCTGCTCCTGAAGCAACTGTGAAGCCTGACCGATGGAAATGCCCGGCAATGCCGTGGGCATATAGAGCGAGGATCCCTCGAAGAGCGGGGGCATAAACTCGCTGCCAATGCGCCAGGCCAGCGGAACGGTCAGGATGAGCAGTGCAAGGCTGAGCAGCAACGCCGTCTTCCGAAAACGAAGGCAGAGTTTCAGGATGGGCAGATAAATCGCCTGGGTGAACCGCGAGACGGGGTTCTTGGACTCCGGCCGCAGCTTGCCGCGGATAAAGATCAGCATGAGAACCGGGACCAGGGTGATGGACAAAATCGAGGAGATGCTCATGGACAGGGTCTTGGTCCAGGCAAGCGGCCTAAACATGCGGCCTTCCTGCGCTTGCAAAAGAAAGACCGGAAGGAAGGAAACGATGATAATCACGAGCGAGAAGAAAAGGGCCGGCCCCACCTCCTTGGCAGCTTCGATCAGAATGTGGCGCCTTTCGCGCGCTGTCACCGGCGGAGGCGGGGGGGGAGGCGCCGTGACGGCGGTCTCAGGCGGATCGTCGGCTTGGTTCGTAACGTTGTTTGATGGTTCGTACCCTGGGGAAGAAGAGGGGGGTCGCGATTGTCGCTCGGAGAGACGCCTGTATCCGTTCTCGACCATGACAATGGCCGCATCCACAAGAACACCGATGGCGAGCGCCAGTCCACCAAGCGACATGATGTTCGAACTGACGTGGAGGTAGTACATGGGGAGGAAGGATCCGACCACAGCAATAGGGATCGTTAAGATGGGGATCAAGGCCGAGCGAAAGTGGAAGAGGAAGATGATGATCACCAGGCTGACCACAATGATTTCTTCCAGCAGGTCGCGTTTCAATGTATGGATGGAAGCCTCGATGAGCCCCGAGCGGTCATAGCCCGCTTTGATCTCAATGCCGGGCGGCAATGACGGTTTAATTTCCTGAATTTTCTTCTTGATGCCGTTGATGACGTCAAGCGCGTTCATGCCGTAGCGCATGACGACGATGCCGCCCACCGTCTCACCCTCGCCGTTCCATTCGGCCACGCCCTCGCGAATGTCAGGGCCGAAAGAGACGGTGCCGAGATCGCTGATGAGCACCGGAACACCATTTTTCGTGGTGCCAACGGGAACATCGGCGAGGTCTTGCAAGGAGTTGAAATACCCCAGGCCGCGCACCATGTATTCGGCGCCGCCGAGGTCGAGCACCCGGCCGCCCACCTCGTTGGTGCTCTCGCGCACACGGTCAATCACGCGTGAAAGCGGAATGTTATAGGCGCGAAGCTTGTCCGGATCGAGCTTCACCTGGTATTGCCGCACAAAGCCGCCGATAGTGGCAATTTCTGCGACGCCGGGAACGGTTTCAAGTTGGTAGCGCAGATACCAGTCCTGCAAGGTCCGTAAGTCCGCAAGGCTGTATTTATGTGTATGATCCACCAGGACGTATTCGTAAACCCATCCTGCACCCGTCGCGTCGGGACCAATCACGGGGTGAACGTTCGGGGGTAATCTGCCTTGAATTTGTTGAAGGTATTCCAAGACGCGCGAGCGCGCCCAGTAAAGGTCGGTTCCATCCTGGAACACGACGAAGATATATGAATCGCCGAACATCGTCTGGGCGCGCACCGCCTTGACGCGAGGCGCGGCGAGCATCGTGGTGGCGATTGGGTAGGTCACCTGGTCTTCGATGATGTTGGGTGGTTCGCCCGCCCAGTGTGTGTGAATGATGACCTCGACATCCGAGATGTCTGGCAGGGCGTCGAGGGGAATGTGTTTTAAGGACCAGACGCCGGCGAGCACGAGCAGAAGGGTAGCGGTAAAGACCAGAAAGCGATTGCGTGCGCACCACTCAATCCAGCGATTGATCATTTACATGCCTCCACCGGCGGTTATCGTCAACTGCTTGGCAGCGATGGTTTGCCCACTCTTCTGGGCGACAATGCTGACCTGCCAGGCGCCTGCGGTACCCAGATTGCCGGTCCCTTTATACATCCCGGCGCCACTGTCAGCGAGCGTCACCCCAACACGCATGGCCGCCATGCCCATGGCGGGCATGCCGGGCATGAAGAATGTGACCGTTACCTTCGCGCCGGTGACTGGCTTACCGTCGGCTCCGGTTAGCTTGACGCGGAACGCGTTGCTTCCCTTTTGAGGAGGCGAAGGACTGGTGGTGAACTCAATGGATGCTTTTGCAGCAGGAGCGTTCATTGCAGCCGCAGCTCCCGCTCCGGGCGGCGGGGGCATGAACGAACCGAGCGCCGCCTGAAGCTGGCTCTCCGAATCAATAAGGAAATTCGCTGAAGTTACAATTCGTTCGCCCGCGTTGAGACCCTTGAGGACAATGAACTCGTCGCCCGCCTGCGGCCCGAGTTCGATATTCCGCGGTTCTAGATACCCGCCTCCGTGATCGATGAAGACGATATTTTGCGTGCCGGTTTGGAAAACTCCCGAAGCAGGAATGGCTAGATGCCGTCCCAGCGGAATCTTCATCGCCACGTTGACGAACATGCCCGGCGTCAGCTTCAACCCGGGGTTGGAAAACACCAGCCGGACCTTCACCGTGCGGGTGTTCATATCCACTTCGGGATAGATAAAGTCCACGCGACCGTAAAAGATGCGGCCGGGATAAGAATCCACGGTGACGGTGGCCGGATCGCCCATTTTGATCTGCCCGATTTGGTTTTGAAAAACGTTGGCGTAGACCCACACCGTGGAGAGATTGGCTATGGCGTAGAGCCGCGTTTCAGGCTGAGCGTACATTTGGGGCAAAGCGTTGCGTTCCGTGATGAAGCCGGAAACAGGTGAATCGATTTCAAGCTCATCGCGCACTTGTCCAGTGGATTTGAGCCGTGCGATTTCGCGCGCCGGAACTTGCCATTGTTTGAGGCGCTCCCCTGCCGCGCCGAGGAGCGAGACGGCCCCTGAAGCCACGCCTGGAACCGTGCTCTGAGCGAGCGAGTCCTTATTCTGTTTCGCAATCAGATATTCCTGCTCAGTGGTGACCAGATCAGGACTGTAGATGGTAAAAAGCGGCTGCCCTTTATGGATGTACTGATACGTGTAATTCGCAAATACCTGCTGGATCCAGCCCGCGAAGCGGAGCTGGATGTAGGAGAGTAGTTGCTCATCCACATCCACATTCCCGACGGTGCGAATTTCGTTGTAGACCGGCTTGACGTCAACCACGCCGGACTTTACGCCGATGCTTTGCAGCCGTTGGGGAGAGAGCTGAATCGGGGCCAGCGGTGTTGCTTGGGGCGCTGTGGAAACGGCTGAAGATGCGGCGCTGTCAGCGCTGGCAGCCTCGGCGGCGCCTTCCGGTTGGGACGTTGCCGCGCGCGATACCCCGAGATGCGGGACATACCGCCATCCCACGTACACCAGCGCGCCGGCGAGAGCGACGGCGGCAACGGCCGTTACGATGAACGCGGTGCGATAATTTTTCATGGCAATTTCACTCCTGTCAGTTGCTCGAGCCGCGCGAGCGCCGTCTCATGGTCGGCCAGCGTGCGCCAGTACTCCGTGTCAAGATTGAGGACGTCGAGAAAGGAACTGAGCAACGTTTCGAAATCTTCCTGGCCGGATTCGTAAGCGGCCATGCCGGCCTGGAAGGTCGCTGTGGCTTGGGGGATCAGGCCCTGGCGGTAAATCTTCAGAACCTTTGCGCTGGTGTCGGCGGCGAGGTATTGGTCCCTGACCTCGAAATATGCTTCCTGTACCTCGGCCTCGTACTCGCGGCGCGATTGGTTGAGTTTTGCCGCAGCCTGGGCCAACTCGGGATCCTGCCGCCGGGAATGATAGAGGGGAATCTTGATTCCAAAGCTGAGGGAGTAGCGGTCGGGAAAGGGTGCGGCCGTATGCTCCCACATGTATTGCACTTTGAAGTCGGGGTAGTAATCTTTCCGCGCGAGTTCGACGGCCAAGCTGCTGCTGCGGACCAATTGTTGCTGCGTTCTCGCTTGCGGGTTGCCGGTCCGGACCAGCGCAAGCAATTCATCCGAACTGTAGGGAAGCTGTGTTTCGGTGAGCGTTTCGACGGCGATATCTTCGGAGTCGGGCGGGCGATTGAGCAGTTGCTTGAGTTGCGCTTCCAGACTGCCCTGCTGTTCCCGCGCCTCCGCAACGTCGCGCAAGAGCTTCGTCCGCTCGAGCTGCGCCTTGAGAACATCCTGCTGATTTCCCTGGCCGACGCGGTACCGCGCTTCGGCGATCTTTTCGACTTGATTGATGAGCGACCGATCCTGGGAGAGAATCGCAAGGGTTTTTTGCACGTACGAGAGACGATAATACGTGGCCTTGACTTGTTCGATGACGCTCCGGCGAACCCCATCAAGGCGGTTGCGGACCGAATCAGCCTGGCGGCGGGCCACTTCACCCCGCAGTCGCAGCTTGCCTGGATAGGGCAGTGATTGCGAAACCCCAAAGCCGACAAACGTCATCTCAACGGTGTTGTAGTCCCACCCCGGGATCGGCGTGCCCGCCGATACATTCTGCACCGTGACTTGCGGATCCGGCAGGGTTGAAACCTGCGACGGCACTTGCTCTGCAGCCTGCCACGCACGGCGTGCCGCAATGATTTGGGGATTGTCCTTGGCCGCTTCAGCGACCAGCCTGGCGAGCGGAGTCGGCGCCGCGGCGGCGGTCTCTGGCGTTGGAGATGACCCCATCGAAAGAGTTGCTGCCGGCTGCTGCGCGGCGGCGAGCGTTGCAGCGAGAGACCACGCGAGGGCTAGATAGACACTTCGGCCGGCCCCTCTCAATACTGTTCTGTGCCGGCTCGGGTTGGCCGATTCGTATTTCGATTGATTCATGGGCGCGTTCCTCCCTTCAAACTCAGGCCGGTCAGATTGCGAGCGTAAACGCGATTCCAGATCCGGTCGAAAAGCGCCTCGGACATCGGCGCCTTCAGCTCGAAAGAAAAAATCTCGCGGTATGCGGAGACGCGGAAGTGATAAGGATCGGGACGAGCGATCGTCTCGATATCCGCCCAACGCCAGCTTCGCGCTCCTCGCCCGGAGCGGGTTATGTATTCGATTCCGGATGGGCTGAAGCGCAGCACGCCGTTCGTCCCGCCGCCGCGAGTGCGATGGCGCGCTCTAAGCGTAGCGAAGACCCGACTGTTTGGATCCGGAATGCCGTTCTCGGAAGGCTTGCCGACACGGCGGGCGAGGGCTTCCGCCACGCCCGCAGGCATCGGGGATAGAAACTCAAAAGTGAAACCGCGCTCTCCGTGAAAATGCCAGCGCCGGTTTTGGTAGCTGACGATCTTCAGTCTGCGGGGAGCGAGGTTGAAGGTCTGAATTTCCTCGAAGCTCCATTCAAGAAGTGGGCCGGAGGCAGCTTTGAACCGAACTCCATCTTCGGTGATCGAAAGCGTCCCCGGCGACCTTTTCAAGCCATGGCGCCAGCGCGCAGCGGATGTCCACGTCACCTCAGCCGATGGACTTTGGGTGGTCAGGGGCCGCGACATTCCGAAAAGTTGCGTGCCCGCCAGGGCCAGAATCATGGCGCCGGATATGAGATGTAATGATCGGTGACAATTGTGATGAGTCATTTTCCCTCCATGCGTTTCCTCACGGTGGATTCTTGAACGCACGACTCGCGCGAGAGAATCGAACGCCGTGGCCAATGTCATCGGGCATCCCCACGAACCAGGGGGTGTCTTAGGAAATTACCCACACTTTGGGATTGAGCTAGATTCGGAAGGTCGAGTCCAGAAGATAAAGATCGGGCGGGGAAAGCGCGCCGACGAAAAAGTCGAGCCGCGCGGCGCTCAATTCGGAGGTCTTGAGCGCCACCATTGCTTGACGGCCGTTCAGGAAGGTCCTTACTGGAGAAACGATCGCGACGGAAGACGTTTCAGACGGTGCGGGCAGGGCGGCCGCTGAAACACAGCAGCAACAAGGAGTCCTCCAAGCAACCGGGAGCACATTCTGAGCTCTGCAACAGGGCATGGGCGGAGTGGTGGTGGCTTTGAGTGTTGCGGCGCCGGTAAGCGCCTCAACGGCAAGAACCGTTATGGCAATCCATCGTCTCATCTTGAGCGCACGACGAACTATGCTATTTTCCCACAAGCGCCTCGACACGTCAAGAGACTTTTACGGGGCTTCTGGAACGCGGCCGGATTTCTGAAGGAACATCTCCGCCGCGGAAGGCGTAATTGTGATAGAAGATTAATAGAGGAGGGAAAGTCCCATGGGCGTCACACCGCAAACCCCGGCCCCGCAGCAGCAACGCAGCGGCAATCTGGTGGCAATCCTCGTGGTTATCTTCGGGCTCCTCATGGTTTTGGGAGTGATGGGCGTGTGGCTCGGAATCCAGGTGATTTCGCGCGGCGTCCACCTTCAAGTCAAGGACCAGGGTAACGGCAATAAATTGGTCACCATCACGACGCCCGTCGGCTCGATGAACGTTTCAAAACAAAGCCGGCCGCAGTTCATCGGCTTGCCCGTCTATCCAGGCGCATCTCCCGTGAAGGATCAGGGCTCGGCGACCGTGGACATCAACCTTCCAGACTCGCACGATGTGCAAGTCGCCGCACAGAAGTACTTGACGGCCGACTCGATTCAAAAAGTCCGGGACTATTACAAGCAGCAACTCGGGTCGCTCGTAACCCATTACAAAGACCGCAATGCGCACGGTGAGAGCGTTTTCGAGATCAAGACCAAAGATGAAGACAAGATTGTCGCGCTCAAAACCGAAAGGGACGGGAAAACACGGATCGCGCTGGTGCGCGTCCTCCATGGAACGTCCGCGATCAATTGAAATAATGCGCGGGAAACCCTCATGGGACGCGAGAAGCCCGCGACGATTCCCGCGATTAGCGCCGGCCGCGGTTTGACAATCCGGCGCCCCCACCCTTAAAATAGTTATTCAAAACGAGGCGTTCTCGCTCCTGGAATTTGCGCTGCAAGGAACGTTTCGGCGGCAGGCGCCTGCAGTCGGTGTCTCCAAACTCAACCCCAGCCTTCATCGAAAGGAAAACTGATGGAAACAACAACCGAAGCCGGCGCTGCCACAAAGCGCGCTGCGCGCGTGGGCGGCAGAATCTTCAACTTCAGTCCCGGGCCTGCAATGCTGCCGGATGAAGTCATGCTCCGCGCGCAGCAGGAGTTTCTGAATTATGCAGGAATGGGCGCGTCCATCCTCGAGATCAGCCATCGCTCGAAAGAGTTCGTGGCGGTCGCCGAGGAAGCAGCTTCACTCTTTCGCGAGCTGGTTTCGCTGCCGGATAACTACTCGGTGCTTTTCATGCACGGCGGCGCGAAGATGCAATTTTCCGCCGTCCCGATGAACCTGATCGGTTTGAAGGCCGCGCATCGTGCGGCCTACGTCGAAACGGGCGTTTTTTCCGCCGGCGCAATCAAGGATGCCGCTCCTTACGGCGCGATTGAGACCATCGCGAGCGGCCGCGCGGACAAGTTCGTGCGCATTCCGGAGCTCGATATGGCGCGCCTGCCGAAAGAAGTTTCCTACCTTCACATCACAACGAACAACACGGCTTACGGAACGCGTTGGAACAAGTTTCCCGAGACGGGCGACGTGCCGCTGGTGGGAGATGCGACGTCGGAAATCCTTTCGCGCGTGATGGATTACTCGCAGTTCGGTCTGGTTTACGCGAGCTTCCAGAAGAATCTGGGTCCCGCCGGAACCGCCCTCGTCGCGATCCGCAAGGAACTTTTCGGCCACGCGCTTCCCTTCACGCCGCCCTTGCTCAATTACGCGGCTGTGGATAAGGGACAGTCGCTGGGCAATACGCCGAGCACGTTCAACATCTACTTCGCGCGCGAGGTGATGCGCTCGATCAAGCAGCAGGGCGGCGTGCGCGAGATCGAACGGCGCAACGATCTGAAGGCGCAGCTCCTTTACGATGTTCTCGATCAATCGAAGTTCTATAAGCCGCTCGTTGACAAGGCGCATCGTTCGATCATGAACGTGACCTTCGATCTTCCGTCGGCGGAATTGCTCGATGCCTTCCTCAAGGAAGCGGCTCGCGAAGGGCTTTACGCATTGAAGGGATACCGTGAAGTGGGAGGCGTGCGCGCTTCGATTTACAACGGGATGCCGCTCGAAGGCGCCGAAGCGCTCGCCTCATTCATGAAGGAGTTTGAACGGCGGCGGGGATAGCAAGCGGGTTTTCTTTGGCGCGGAACGGCAAGCCGGGGGCGCGGGTCCGGAACGCGCGGTGCAGTCAAAATCATGAAAACAGGTGAAAGCCAATGAAGATCGTCGTGTCGGATAGCGTTTCGTCAAGCGCGCTCGAAGTGCTGCGCGCCGAGCCCTCGCTCGAACTGGTGTATCTCGCAGGAAAAGCGGACGGACTGAACCATGAAATTCAGGATGCGGATGCGCTCGTCGTCCGCAGCGCGACAAAAGTGAACTCGGCGCTGATCGAGCGCGCGGCAAAGCTGCGCGCCATCGGCCGCGCCGGAGTTGGCGTTGACAATGTGGATTTGGACGCCGCCACGCGCAAAGGCATCGTCGTGATGAACACGCCGGGCGGGAACGCCGAGAGCGTTGCCGAGCTTACGTTCGCGCTGCTGCTGGGCATGGCGCGCCGGATCCCCCACGCCGATGCGTCCATCAAAGAAGGGCGATGGGAAAAGAAGAAGCTGACCGGCATCGAGCTGCGGGGGAAGACGCTCGGGCTCATCGGCTTCGGCCGGATCGGGAGCGAAGTGGCGCGCATCGCGCGCGCCTTCGGGATGGCGGTGCTCGCCTACGACCCTTACATTGCCTCCCGCCTCGCCGAGGAGCAGAATGTGCGGCTGGTCGAGCTGGAAGAACTTTTGAAATCCTCGGACTTCATCAGCCTCCATGCTTCCGCGACGGAAGAAAACCGGCATTTGATCAACGCCAAGACCCTGGCGCTGGTGAAGCCCGGAGCGCGCATCGTGAATTGCGCGCGCGGCGAACTGGTTGACGCGCAGGCGCTTTTTGAGGCGATTGAAAGCGGCCGCATCGCGGGCGCGGGGCTCGACGTCTTTGAAAAGGAACCTCCGGCCGATTCGCCGCTCGTCAAGCATCCGAACGTGATTGCAACACCTCACATCGCCGGCTCGACGGAAGAAGCGCAGGAAATCGTCGGCATCCGCATCGCCGAGCAGGTCCGTGATTTTCTCTTGACCGGCGTCGCGCGCAACGCCGTCAACATGCCCACGGTATCCGTCGAGGAGCACAAGAAACTCGAGCCGTATCTCCAGCTCGGCGAAAAGCTCGGCGCTTTTCTCGCGCAGATCGCGGGCGGAAGACTGCTTGAAGCGCGGATCAGCTACGATGGCGGGCTTGCAGAACTGAATACGCATCTGGTGAAGAACGCCGTGCTCAAAGGCGTGCTCGGCCAGACGCTTTCCGAGCCGGTCAATGTGATCAATGCGGGGACGCTCGCCCAGGAACGGGGCATCGAAGTGACCGAGCTGCGCAGCGCCCGTCGCGCAACTTTTTCGAATTCACTCGGCCTCGCGCTTCGGACCGAAAATGACGCTGCCTCCGCGCTCGGCCTGGTGGGCATCCGCGGCGCGCTTCGAGTTCTCGGCATCAATGACATTGACATTGACGCCCCGCTTTCGGGGCACATCCTTTTTATCCGCAATCAGGACGTTCCGGGCGTCATCGGCCGCATTGGGACCATTCTCGGCGAGGGAAGCGTCAATATCGCGAGCTTCACGCTCGGCCGCAAGGCGTCCGAGAGCGGAGGCGAAGCCATTGGCCTCGTCAACGTGGATCAGCTCGTCCCTGCCGAGACCCTCGAACGCATTCGCTCCATTCCCGCCGTCAGCGCGGCGCGCGTCGTCGTCCTCTAAGGCCGGGCCGGATTGGCTGAATCACGCCTGTTGCATCGCTTAGCAATGGCTGAATCCGTCGGCGACCTGCCATCCCGAGTCCCTGGAACGGGTTGAGGGCAGCCTCTCTTGAAAATCCCGCTCACGGACCTCAATCAGAAGCGTCTCCTCCTTCCTGTGATAGGATCGAGAATTGATCTGCTGAGCGGCGCATAGCTCGAAGACGGCTCCGGCCGAAGGGAGCGACGATGTCGAAGGTCCGCATTGTCGAAGAAGTTGCTCGAGATGTTCGCTACGGCTTGCGCCAGCTTCGCTGGAATCCCGGCTTCACGGCTGTCGCTCTTCTGACCCTCGCCCTCGGCATCGGCGCGAATATCGCCATCTTCAGCGTGGTGGACGCCGTCGTGTTGCGGCCGCTGCCCTACCCTCACAGCCGCCGGCTCGTGTGGATTTCCGATTTCGTACCCGCTCTTGGCGCCGAAACTACCGGCGGAGCGGATTACTTCAACTGGAAAGACCGGAATAAAACGCTCTCGCAAATCACGGCTTACAACATTTCGGCGAATTTCAACCTATCCGGGCGCGGCGTGCCCGTGCGCGTTCATGGCGCGCGGGTAAGCGCGAGTTTCTTTCGAACGCTCGCCGTCAGGCCGCAGTTAGGGCGCGGATTCACGCGCAAAGAAGATCAGCCGAACGGCCCGAACGTTGTTGTGCTTATGCACTCTTTCTGGCAGGAGTATTTCGGCTCCGATCGCGAGGTTCTGGGCCGGACCGTGACGCTCGATGCGGCGCCTTACACCATCATCGGCGTGATGCCCGCGAGCTTCAAATTTCCGGGAGACCCGAATGCTCAACTTCTGGTTCCGCTTGGGCTCGATAAAGCGAGAGAGCTTTTGCGATTGCCCGGAGGTCAATTCTTCGAGACTTTCGTGAACGTTATCGGGCGGCTGAAGCCGGGCGTAACACTGGCGCAAGCGAGGAACGACCTCACGGCGATTCGAAAACATGCGGAATCAACCTTCTCTCCGGCTCCGCCCCCGCCAAACCAAATTCCGGGTGGTGGCGCTCCGCCAGGGGCCATGCGGTTCTTTCACCGCCTTGTCCCGCCCTCAGCGGGTCCGATGCACGCAGGAAACATCCCCCGTGGCGCGCCGCCAGCCGCGATGCTGCGTAACGCACCTTTTTCGAAAGCCCCTCAGCCTTTTGGCCGGCATTTTGGAGCGCCGCCGCCGACTGAAGTCAGAGTCGTTCCGCTCGAGCAGCATCTCGCGGGAAACTTCCGCTCCGCCATGATGATTATGCTGGGAGTCGTCGGCCTGGTTCTGCTCATCGCCTGCGCGAATGTCGCCAATTTGACCCTCGCTCGCGCTTCCGCGCGCAACCGCGAGATGGCCGTTCGCGCGGCGCTCGGCGCGGGGCGTTGGCGTCTTGCGCGGCAACTGCTTACTGAAAGCGTGCTCCTCGCGCTCGCCGGAGGCGCAGCGGGCGTTGCGGTCGCGGCCTGGGGAGTCCGCGCGATGACGCGGCTCATTCCGCCGGCGGCCGGCGGAAACATCCTGAGCCTCGCACAGCCGCATATGGACCTTGATGTTCTGCTTTTCGCGCTTGCAATCTCGGTTGCGACGGGAATCATTTTCGGGCTCGCGCCTGCGGTCGCAGCTTCGCGCACCCACCTGGCGGAGCGGCTGAAAGAGGCTTCCGGGACCGGCGCGGGGCCAAGACGCGGGCGATTGCGCGGAACTCTGGCCGTCGCCGAGCTATCGCTCGCGCTGGTAATCCTCGTCGGCGCGGGCCTTCTGATGAAGAGCTTCTATCGCGTGCTTTCGGTGCACCTCGGTTTCGCGCCCGAACACGTCCTGGCAATGAATCTGAACCTCGCGAGCCCGATTTATTCCGCGCCGGCGCAACAAACGGAGTTTTTTTCGCAAGTCCTGAGCCGCGTCGAGTCGCTGCCCGGCGTGCGCTCGGCGGCGCTCGCCGATTCCCTGCCGCTCAGCCATTACCGGATCGAACTGATGATCGCGCGCGAACGGCTGGCGCATCCGGGACAAGCGCCGAACACAAAAGTCATTCATATGTCTCGAATCGTGGTGAGCCCAGGCTATTTCTACACGCTGGGCATTCCCCTGCTTGAGGGCCGCACCTTCACGGATCACGATGATCAGCAATCGGCAAAAGTCGCGGTGGTGAATCAGGAGCTGGCCCGGCATTTCTGGCCGGGAGAGAATCCCATCGGCCATGAGCTGCCTTTGTTCACCGGCAAATTGCGTGTGGTGGGAGTCGTCGGGAATACACGCCATGAAGGCCCGGGCGCAAAAATCCTGTCGGAGATCTACGTTCCCTGCCTTCAGTCGCCTGAAAGTTCGATGCAACTCGCCATTCGCACTTCGATGGACCCGGCGAGCTTGGCCGGTGCGGTGCGGCGCGAAGTCGCCTCGATGGATCCCACCGTGCCGGTCTCGCGTGTCGCGACGCTCGACGAGCGGCTTTCCGAATCCGTCGCTCCCCGCCGTTTCAACATGCTGTTGCTCGCGCTCTTCGCAGGCATCGCGCTTGCCCTCGCCGCGGTCGGCATCTACGGCGTGATGGCCTATTCGGTGACGCTGAGAACGCATGAAATCGGCGTTCGGATGGCGCTGGGCGCGCAAAAGAGCGACGTCCTCAGAATGGTTGTGGGAGAAGGATTGAAGCTCGCGATAATCGGCGTAGCCATCGGCGTCACGGGCGCGCTGCTGCTGACGCGATTTCTTTCGAGCTGGCTCTTTGGAGTCAAGCCCACGGACCCGTTCACTTTCGCCGCAGTCTCGGCTCTACTGATGATGGTGGGGCTTGTCGCGTGTTACATCCCCGCGCGCCGCGCCGCACAGGTGGACCCGATAGCGACCTTGCGATGCGAATGAAGATATCAGCCGTCAGGCCGGCGTGGCATGGCCGTATGCTCATAGCTGAAGGCGCCTGCGGGAAGTTTACATCAAGCCCATCTTAACGAAGGGAGACGCAATGAAAGCAATCGCAATTATTCCGGGAACCAAGGAAATCAAATTGACGGACCGACCGGAGCCGAAAATTTCCGCGCCGGACGAAATCAAACTGAAGGTTCTGCGCGTGGGAATCTGCGGCACGGACCGCGAAGAAGCGGCCGGTGGACGCGCGGACGCGCCGGCAGGGCAAAAAGAGCTGGTGATCGGGCACGAAATGTTCGGACAAGTCGTTGAAGCGGGAGGGGGAGTGAAAAGCGCGTCCATCGGTGATTTCGGATGCTTCACGGTGCGGCGGGGGTGCAATCAATGCCCGTTTTGCCTTCACGGCCGCGCCGACCTCTGCTCGACGGGAAACTACACCGAGCGCGGGATCAAAGGGCGAGACGGCTATGAAACGGAGTTGGTCGTGGATCAGGAAAAATATTTCGTTCGCGTCGCGAAGGAGATTGTTCCGATCGGCGTGCTGATGGAGCCGACGTCGGTCGCGGAAAAAGCGATTGATGAGGCGACGCTGATTCAGGCGGCGCGCCTCGGCGTCGCGGGGGATGCGAACGACTGGCTCAAAGGCAAGCTCGCGCTTGTCGCGGGCATCGGGCCCATCGGCCTGCTGGGGGCGATCATTCTAATTTTGCGCGGGGCGCGAGTGCTGGGGCTCGATGTGGTGGACGAGGGAACGCTGCGGCCTCGCCTGCTCGAGCAATTCGGAGGAAAGTACGTGGATGGGCGGCAGACGAAACCCGCCGCGCTCGAATCCACTTACGGGCAAATTGATCTCATCTTCGAGGCGACGGGCGTCGCCCACGTCGAATTCGATTTGCTCGGCGCGCTCGGGCTCAACGGCGCGTATGTGCTGACGGGCATTCCGGGAGGCGACCGTCCGTTGCAGATTGACGGCGCGCTGCTGATGCGGCAGCTCGTGCTGCGCAATCAGGTGATGGTGGGAAGCGTCAACGCGGCGCTCCGCCACTTCGCGCTCGGCGCCGAGGACCTTGCCGCCGCGCAAAAGCGCTGGGGAAAAGCCGTCGAGCAGTTGATCACGAACGTCGTTCCCTATGCGAATTTCGATGCGCTCCTCCGCCAGCATCCGGCCGACGAGATCAAAGCGGTCATCGAATGGGCGAAGCCCAACTGACGGACAATTGAGTGCATGCAGGTTTGGGTTTTTAAAATCAACACGAAGCGCGGCTGGCGGTTCGCCCAGTACTTCCGCTCGCGGGCAAAAGGGCGGCATGAAATGGGCGGCGAAGGATGGATTCGCAGCGCGGCGAGCCTGCGTTATCTGCGCGAAGAAGTAAAGCGGGGCGATTTATTCCTGTGCTACGAAGCGGACAAGAAGAAGCTGGTCGGTTTGGCGCGAGCCGCTTCCGACGGCCGCGATCGTGGCATGGGCTCGCTCGTTGATTTTTGCGCGCCGGGCGAAGCTGTGCGTTTCGGCCGTCCGCTCGAGCGCCGGCCGGACCTGAACTATATTCTCGCTTTTTCGCCTCAGCGCGGCCGCGGCACCGTGCAAAAGATTGACCGCGACGAATTCACACGCTTGCTGCGAATCATGCTGCGAAAAAATCCTCGCCAGTCAAAAGCGCTGCGCCGTCTGGCAGGCAGCGAATCACGGCGCACCGCGCGCCCTCCGGGCAGGCGAGAACCCGAACCGCACCGTCTGAAGCGATCCCGCTCCGCTTAGCCGCGGGCCGCTGATGCTGCCGGCGCCGAAGCCGAGGGAGCTGCCTTCGGCGCGGCTTCCGAAGGAATCACAATCCACGCCACCAGGTAGCAAAGAACTCCCTATCCACCCACGAGCGCGCCCATCACCCAGGCGACGCGCACTAACGTCGGATCGAGGTCCAGATATTCGGCAAAGCCGCCGCAGACGCCGCCGATCTTCTTGTTTTTCTCGGACAACGTCAGCTTTTTGACGCGCCGCGCGGGAGAAAACATCGCCGTGCCGCACTGGCTGCAGAAATTGATCTTCTCCTGGTACTCTTTTCCGCAATTTGGACAAAACATGACGCACCTCCTTGCCCAGCCTCGAATGCGCCGTCCCTCTGTCTTAATCATACGCCGGAAAAGGCTGAAAAGTTCTGCTCTCTCGCCCGGAACTAAACATGCGATCCCATCACAAAATGGGCGAGCAAATCGGCGTGTCTATTCAACCTGGACTATAATGACAGGCGAATTTTCTTAGGAGGAACCATGATGGCTCGGCGGGCGCGGAAGGCCACGCGGAATCGTGAATCGGGAATTCTAATGGGCTATCGGAATTTTTGGCTGCTTTTGGCGCTGGTTTTGGGATGCGAAACGGCGAATGCACAGCCGCGGATGCTTGCCATTTGCAGCCGCAACGATTACGACACCGGGTCAACTGTTCGGATCCGGCTGGCTGCACCACCGGCGGTTTCGGAATCGCGCTTGCCGCTCGTGCTCGACGCTGTTGTGCGGTATGCGGGGACGGCGAAAGCGCTCGTCGGACCAGTGAAGCTGGCAAATCTGACTTCCTCGAACGCGTCGCTCGGCAACTACGCCGTCCTTTGGAAAAT
Organism: Acidobacteriota bacterium; assembly: GCA_021828285.1. Taxonomy (GTDB): domain Bacteria; phylum Acidobacteriota; class Terriglobia; order UBA7540; family UBA7540; genus JAKASG01. The sequence goes on from JAKASG010000018.1 coordinate 15,324, forward strand.
TCCCGCCACGGCCGAGGCCGGGCGATACGACGTTGACCTCACGCTGCGAGATGCGAAAACCGGCCGCATCGCTCTTTCAAGCCCGGACGCGGGATCATTCGCGGTTTATCGGAAGCTCATTCGCATCGCAGCCATTCATCTGAACAGCACGTTTTTCACTTCGGGAGGCCCGGTCTCATGCCGCGTGACACTCGTCAATTTGACCCGGCATCCGCTCACCGGATTGCGGGTGGAATTTTCCGACCGCTACTGGCCGTGGATCGCAGGTCCGGCGGCCAAAGCCGCGGCGACCATCGTCGTGCTCGCAAAATCGCTGACGATTCCTCCCCTCGGCGAAAAGAAGCTGCGCGTTCGCGACTTGGCGCGAGCGCCCGTGGTCGAGAAGCCTTCAACCCATCAATACGGCGTCGTGGTGTGGAACAAGGGCCGGAAAACCGTACTCGACATCGCTTTCAGCCGTCTCGTGTTCGTGGATCCGCCGGGCGTGTCCGAGCCGCGACCTTATCCCGGGCAATACATCTATCCGACGCTGAATTTTCCGAAGCTTTCGGCGTTCCGGCAATTCTATCCCGCGACGCTGAACCCCGCCATCCGGTTCGATGATTCGCGAACGATGTTCGCGACGGGCAGCAGCGCCACAGCGCGCTTTAGGCTTGTAAATCCGACGGAGCAAGCGTGGCACGGCATTTCAATCCACGCGACGCTCGTTGGTCCATCCGGAGCTGAGCTCGCGAGCCATGTGGTCGCCTCGCCGCTCGACCTCAATCCGCAAGAGAAAACGCCTTCTGAAAGCGTGGAGTTCACCCTGCCGGGCACCGCGGGTGTTTACCGGGTGCTCGTCGAAGCAACGGATACTTCAGGAAACGTCGTGGCATCGAGCGCGCTCGAGCTGGGCGTGAATCCACTGCCGAAATCCATTCTGCTCTTCGGCGCCCACGAAGATGACGAAGGTGATTACCTCGGCCTCGCTCGCGCAGCCATTGAAAACCACATTCCGATTCACTTTGTTTATATGACGAGCGGTGACGCGGGCTCCTGCGACCGCTATTATGAGCGCTCGTGCGGCCCGGCCGAGGCGATGAACTTCGGGTCATTGCGCATGGACGAGGCGCGCGCTGCGCTCGGCCACATGGGCGTTCCTGCGAAGGACGTTCTGTTTCTCGGTTTGCCGGATGGAGGGTCCGGGCAAATCTGGTACGACCATTGGAGCGCCACAAATCCTTTCCTCGATCCGTTGCTCTCAACCGACCATGCGCCTTATCGAGGATTGGTTGAGCCGAACCTTCCCTACGCCCGTAACGCCGTCGTGGACGTGGTGAAACGGATCATCGAGAAATACCATCCCTCCGTGGTGGTGACGGAACACCCTCCGAGCCAGCGCCACATTGATCACATCGTGAACGGCTACGTGGTCATCCGCGCGTTGCAGGAATTGCAGAGCGCGGGCGAACTGAATCCGCGGCCGATGGTGCTCGTGGATCGAGTCTATAATCCCAAAACCGCGCCCTACACGCCCTATCATTACCAGCCGCTCGCTTTTTATGTTTCGGGTGAGGTGGCCGCCCGCGCGCAGCAATCTGAGTGGTATTATCAATCTCAGGGAGGAAATCGCTTCGAAGGCTTTATGAGGCCTTATGCCAAACTCTCTCGGGAAGAGGAATACCGCGAAATCCTCGATTGGGACCAGCATGCCGGGTGGAATCTGAAACCGGTCGAACCGGAAAAACCCTCACGATGAACCACGGCGCGAATAAGCCGGGACCCTCGGGAGGGGAGCGCGTCGGCGGCCTGCGAACCTTGGATCTTGGAAAATTCGCCCCGTCAGAATCCTGATGAACGACGATGCAAAACCCGTTGGGGTAGAAAGCTCCACCGCTTCCCCGGAAGCACAGCCGGAGGATAAACCCTTCGCGTGTCCGCACTGCGGCCAGATGCTCGCGCCGACGTGCCGCGTCTGTGTGGCGTGCCACGGGCCTGTCGAAGCTCCCGTGGGCCCGCTGGCGCCCGTCACTGTAGAACCCGCCGAGACCGAGGGACAAGCCGCTCCGCCGCCGGAGCCTGTGAGATTTCCCTGGGGGCTTATGCTGCTGCTCTTCGCGGCGTCATGGATCACTGTCATGCTCGCTGTGCCGGCGATGGGCTTCGAGAAAACCCAGTGGGTCCTGGGAGGTGTCCAGATTGGGTGCGGGGCTTGGGTCTATTATGACGCCCGGCTTAAAGGCATTCCGAAGCCGCTGCGCTGGGCTGCGGGAACGTTGCTGATTTGGATTATGGTTTTTCCGTGGTTTCTTGTGCGCCGCCGCAGCCCGGAAAGACCCTGCCCGTTTATCGAGCGTGAGGTAAGTCTCGTTTGGCGCGCCGTCCTTCTTGCGCTGCTTGTGTTCTTCCTGATATCAGCGATGATCTTTCTGGTCAAAGGCCCGGCGAAATAAGAACTCAACTCATTGCCCGCGCAGCGCTCGGGTTTCACGCGGTTCTGCCGGCCGACCAAAAGAACTTGGCATCGTGACTCGCTCGCGGTCACGCGGCGGTCAGCGCGCCATCGGCGCTCTCGCAGACGTAGCATTCGGCTTCAAGCCCGAGCCGCCGCGCGTAACCTTCCCGAACGGCTTCGACAAAGGCCTTCGCCGCTTCAGCTTGTACGAGATTGACTGTACAGCCGCCGAAGCCCGCACCCGTCATCCTTGCTCCAAGCACGCCCGGCTGCTTCCAGGCAAGTTCCGCGAGCGCGTCAAGCTCGCGCGAACTGACTTCATAATCGTCGCGCAAGCTCGCGTGCGACTCGTTCATCAGCCTTCCAAAACTTTCGAGATCGCCGCCCTCGAGCAATTCGACAGCATCGAGGACACGCTGGTTTTCCATCACCACATGCCGGACGCGCCTGAAGAGAAGAGGATCGAGCACGCGCTCGGCGGCCGGGAGGTCCCGCGCTGAAAGGTCACGCAACAACTCGATGGGCTTCACTTCGCTCGACAACCGTTCGATGGCGGCGCGGCACTGGTCCAGCCGCACGCGATATTCCGATTGGGCGAGCGCGCGCTTGACGCCCGTGTTGCAGACGATGATCCGCACGTTGCCGCCGAGCGGAATCTGGCGGTAGCTCAAATCGCGGCAATCGAGAAACAGCGCGTGATCGCGCCGGGCGAGCGCTACGACGAACTGATCCATCACGCCGCTGGGAACCCCGACAAACTCGTTTTCAGCCTTGCGCGCCAGGCGAACGGCTTCGACGGAAGGAAGGTCAAACGCAGCGAGCTGCCGCCACAGTACGATCGCGCCGACCTCAACCGCCGCCGACGAGCTGAGCCCCGCTTCGCGCGGCACATTGCCGCCGAACACGATCTCGGCGCCCGGCAGGCGATGTCCGGCCCCTTCAAGCATCAGCGCGACCCCTCGCAAGTAGTTGCTCCAGGGATGCGCCGAATCCTTTTGAATCCGGTCGAGACTGAATTCAACCTGATCGCGGAAGTCGAGCGAATAAATCCGGAGGGTCCGGTCAGCGCGCCGCCGGGCGGCGAACTCAAGGGTGCGATTGATGGCAGCGGGAAGGACAAAGCCGTCGTTATAATCGGTGTGCTCGCCAATCAGATTGACGCGGCCCGGAGCTTTCGCGGTCGCCTCAGGCGCCCTATGGAATATCCGTTCGAACGATTCCTCGATCATTTCCGCGCCCGCAATTCGCTCGCGCGCCGTGGCTTGACGCTGCGCAGCTCCGCGGCTTTTTCTTCCGCTTCCGTGTCGTTCAAAAACGTTCCCGAGCCCGTTTCCACGCTGGCCACGTATTTCAGGCGATCCTTCGAGCGATGCGGCGGATAGAACTCGATATGGAAGTGATAGGACGGATGACGGCCGCGCGTCGGAGCCTGATGCATCACCATCATGTAGGGAAACGCCATGTCGAACAGATGGTCGTACTTGAGCGTCACCCACTTGAGGATTTCCGCAAGACCGCGCTCATCCCTCGCATCAAATTCATCGAGCGCGCCGAGATGCCGGCGAGCGTAAATGTGCACTTCATAGGGCCAGCGCGCATAAAAAGGGATAAACGCCGTGAAGCGCGCGTTCTCGGCGATGAGGCGCCGGCCGTCGCGCCGCTCCTTTTTCAGGATTTCGCAATAAAGGCATCCGTGTGTGCGCGAGTGCGCGCGAGCAGCGGCAAGTTCCCGCTTCAACCGCGGCGGGATGAACGGGAAGGCGTAAATCTGTCCGTGCGGATGCGGCATGGTCACGCCAATCACCGCGCCTTTGTTTTCAAAAACCAGGACGTAGCGAATCCCGGGCGTCGCCTTCAGTTCGCTGAATCGTTTACGCCACAACCGCACAACCTTGGTCAGGTGCGCGACCGTCAATTGCGGCATTGAAGTGCGATGATCGGAATGGTAGAGCACCACGTCGCATTTGCCGTAGGACGGCGCAACACGATAAAGGCTGTCGCTTTCGACGCCGGGCTTCGGCGCGGGAATCGTGAAAGCCGGGAAATCGTTCGGATAAAGGTACACATCATAGTGGTCCGGGACGCGGCCGGAGCCTGGGCAGAAAGGACACCAGTTCTTCGGCAACAGGGGACGCCCCTGCCGGTGCGCGGCGGTCGAAACCCATTCCCGCTCCGTCGGGTTCCAGCGAAGCTCTGTCACGAGAAATCCTGAGTCAGTTTATGAATTTTTGCATAGGTGCTCGGGAATGTAAACGAGAATCCCGGCTTGCAAAGGGGCTTTCGTCCCTCGATCAGGCGTTTTGCGGCGGGTCTGCGAGGGCCGGTGAGGGCGCGAGACGCGGCGCAGACGCCGATTTGCCGACCAGCAGCGAATAGAAAACCGGCATCACCAGAAGCGTGATGAAGGTCGAAATCGTCAGCCCGCCGATGACTGCGAGCGCCAGGGGTTCCTGCAACTGGGCCCCGGCGCCGATGCCGAGCGCCAGGGGAAAGAGCGCCGTGAGCGTACAGAGCGTGGTCATCAGGATGGGACGCAAGCGGATTTTGCCGGCTTCGACCAGCGCCTCGCTGAGCGGCAAGCCTTCCTCTTCCCAAAGCTTGTGCACGTACTCGAACAGGATGATGCCGTTCTTCACCACGAGGCCCACCATCAGAATTATTCCCATGAAGGATGAAACATTGAGCGCCGTGTGCGTCGCCCAAAGCATGACGAACACGCCGAGAAGCGAAAGCGGCGCAGCGGTCATGATGATCAGCGCGGGCAGGAAGGCGCGAAATTGAACCACCAGGACGATGAATACCGCGGCCAGCGCGAAGAGCAGGACCATGAGCAGATCGTGGAACGACTGTTGCTGCTGGCGATAGAGTCCGCCAATTTCATAGCTTGTGCCCACCGGGAAATGGACCGTGCTGAGCACGCGCCGCACTCGCGCGACCGCGGTGCCCAAGCCGATACGCTCGGTGTTCGCGGTGAGCGTCACCATCAGGCGCATGTTTTCGCGCATCAAGACGCTTTCGGCCTTGCCCGGCTCAACTTCGGCGATGGAGGAAAGTGGCACAATCTGCCCCATCGGCGTCACGATGGGGAAGCGGCGAATGTCATCATAGTTATACCGGAATGAGTTCGGGAAGCGGACGCGGATGGGGACGGTACGATCCGTCTCGCGCAATTCGGTTTCCGTCAGCCCAAGGAGGCCAGCCTGCACCTGCTGATTCACTTGCGGCACGGTCAGACCGAGCCGGCCGGCGGCAACGGGATTGACCCGAACGAGCAATTGCGGATTGCCCTTTTCCAAGCCGTGGAAGTCCACGATGTCGGGGATTTTCCTCATCTTCGGCCCGATCTCATTCGCGAGTTGCTCGAGCTGCGGCATATTACTGCCAAAGATTTTGACTTCAATCGGCCGCGGACTGCCTTCCATATCGCCGATCATATCCTGCAAAACCTGCGCGAATTCAATGCGGACGCCGGGAACGGCCTTCAGAATGCGTCTTCGCAAGCTATCCATCACTTGGAAGATCGTTTCGCGTCGTTCGGAGAGCGGCTTCAGCCTGACGACGAGTTCTCCGTGGTTCTGCTGAGTGACGAACGGGCCCATTTGCGCGCCAATGCGTCGCAGCCAGGATTGAACTTCCGGCGTCTTCGCAATGATCTTCTCGACCTGACGCGAGGTTTCAGCGGTTTGCGCGAGCGAAGTGCCTTGCGGCGAGTAAGTATCCATCACAAAACCGCCTTCGTCCATGCGCGGAAGGAAGCCGGTTTGCAGATGCCCAAAGGCGAAGAACGTCAGCGCCACAGAGAGCGCCACCGCGCTGGCGACCACCCAGCGGCGCCGCAGCGACCACCGCACGACGCGCTCATAGGCGCTCAGCAGCGGCTGCATAAACCTCTCGGCCGAGGCGCGATGGCGCTCGGGGGAAAGAAACCGCTCGGAGAGCAGCGGAATAAGCGTGATCGCGAAAACCAGTGAAAGCGCTACGGCGACGACGAGCGTGAGGCAGAGGGCGCGAAAGAACTCGCCCACGACGCCGGTGACCAGGCCGAGCGGCGCAAAGACGACGACCGTCGTGGCCGTCGAGCCGACGACCGCGCCGAGCAATTCCCGCGTGCCGCTTTCCGCCGATTCTTCAATGGAATCGCCCAAGCCGAGATGCCGAAAGATGCTTTCAATGATGACCACGGCGTTGTCAATCACGATCGCGATCGCTATCGCCAGCCCGCCGAGCGACATTAAGTTAAGCGTGCCGCCGAAGATATACATGAAGAAGAACGTGCAGACCACGGTGAGCGGCATGGTGGTCGCGGCAATGATCGTCGTGCGCCCTTCGCGCAAAAACACGAAGAGCACCAGGACGGCGAGCAAGCCGCCGATCACTACCGCATCCCGGATGTTCTTCACTGCTGCGGCCACGAAGGTCGCGAGGTTGTAAACCGTCACCAGATGCAGCGTCTTGGGGATGGCCGAGCCGAGATGATTCGCGAGCGCCTTGACCTGGCCCGCGATTTGGAGAATGTTGCCGCGGAGCTGGCGTGAAATCGTGATCAGCGCTCCGGGCGTGCCGTTGCCGTAGACAAGCACCGTCGGGTCTTCGATGCCGTAACGCACCGTGGCGATTTGGCCCAGAGTGATCGGCGAGCCATCCTGAATCGCTATCGTCGTGTTGCGGATGTCACTCAAGTGGTGGAATTCATTCGAGGCGAGCACTTGATAGCGAGCGTAATCGCGGTCAAGCCAGCCTTCCGTCGTCACCGTATTCGCCCGGCGCAAGGCAGCGGCGATCTCCGGCAGCGAGAGCCGGTGCTCGAGCATCTTCTGCGGCTTCACGATTACCGATACTTCCCGAATATCGGAAGCCTCAACCCCCACCTGCGCGACACCCGGAACGCTTTCAAAAATCGGCCGCAGGTCGTAATAGGCGTAACTGCGCAGGTCGGCGCCGGGGACGTTTCCTCTCAAAACCATCATCATGATGGCCCAGGAGGTTGGCGTGATTCGGATGACGGAAACCTTTGTGCCGGGCGGCAGGCTCGCCTGAGCCTGATTGACGGCGGCTTGCATCAACTCGAGCGCGTAGCGCATGTCCATGTTCGGCTGGAAGAACGCCGAAATCTCTGTTTCCCCGCGGACGGTCTTGGAGCGGACGCGGACAACGTCGAGAACCCCGCGAGCGGTGAGTTCAAGGGGCCGAGTCACTTCGAGCAGCATGTTGTGTGGTGAAAGATCGCCAGAATCCGCGAGAATCACGATGCGGGGAAAGCTTAAATGCGGATAAATATTGCTCGGAAGGCGGTAATAGGAAACCGCGCCCGCAATCGTGAGAAATCCGGTGAGCAAATAGACCGCGCGGCTGTTGCGGCGGCAGAATCTTACGACGTTCATGGCTGGACCTTCACTTGCGTCCTCGCGCCGAAACCGTAGGCGCCCGAAAGCACGATGCTTTCCCCGTCGTGGACTCCGGAAACGATTTCCGCCCGGTTATTGGTGGCGATGCCGACCTCGACAGGCGTAGCGAGGGCCCACTGCCCCTCGATCCGGTAAACTTCCGCCCTGTTGCTGGCGTTGCGATAGAGCGCCTCTAGCGGGATGACCAGAACGTTTTGATGTGCTTCAATCGCAATGTTCGCGGAAAGATACATGCCCAGGCGCAGCGCTCCTGCCGGATTTGCCATCCGAATCCGCACGATCCCGATGTTCGTTGTCGGATCCACGGAGGGCGAAATGGCAACGATTTGGCCGTGAAGGGTCTTTCCGGGCAGCGCGTCCGTCGTGACCGGAAGCGTTTCGCCGACGTGAATTTGGCTGAAGTAGGTGGCGGGAACGTTCGCGTAAAGCTCGACTTCATGGAGATCCGCCACTTCGTAGATCGGCTCCGCGGCGGTTCCATTCACTTGCTCGCCGTCGCTGACGAAGCGTTTAACCACCAAGCCCGCGATCGGGCTGCGCACTTGCGTTCGTGCCAGATTGATCTGGGCGAGAGCGAGCGCGGCTTGCATCTGTTTGACCGCACCTTGAGCCACGGCCGCCTGCGCCTTGTCGGCTTCGAGATATTTTTTCGCCACAATGCCGCGCTCGAACAGGGTCTGGTCGCGGCTCTCGGCGAATTCGGCGTTGCTCAAATTCGCCTGTGCCTGGCTGACGGCGGCTTCAGCCTGCGCGAGCCTTTGACGATAGGACTGGCTGTCAATCGTCGCCAGAATTTCTCCATTCCGCACCGCGTCGCCCACCGCGGCGGCCAAATGATCCACCCGGCCCGCTACCTGCGAGCTGACGCGCACGTCCTGATTGGGCAAAGCGGCAACGGTTCCCGACACGCTCAATTTCGAGCTGATGTTCGAAGTAATGACGTGCGTCACGGTTACCGGAAAAACCGGCTCGGCCGTGTCTTTATCGGCGGCCGTCTTCCCTCCGTCGCTGCACGAACTCAGCAAGCCCGCGAAGAGCAGCGCTGAAACGAGCGTCCACGCCGTGGCGCGAAATCCATGAATACAAACTCGCGATGGGATAAAACCGGGCGTGTTTTTTCCCCCGCGCAGGGCCCGAGCCTTCGTGTCCGGTTCGCGGACATTTGAATCTAAGTCCACCGCCCCGTTACCATTCGTCCCTGAAGATGTATCGCGGATCATTGAAGTGGAACTCCTACGGCCGCTTCGAGCGCTGCGTAAGCGGCCTGCGCCGCATATTCGCTCTGCAGGAACTGTTGCTCGAAGCTTTGCTCGCTTTGCTGCGCGGTGATGACCGAGAGGATGGTCGTCTTGCCCGCGCGATAACTTTCCTCGGCCATGCTCTCGAGCTGCTGGGATGCTGGCACGAGTTTCTGTTCGTAGAGATTCACCTTGGTCATTTGTGACGCCAGCTGCAAATAATTCGTCTCCACCATTCCCGCGACGCCGCGCCGAGCGGCGGCGATCTGGTCGTCGAGCTGATCCTCGGTGGCGAGCGATTGGGCAATGAGACCCTGATTCCGGTTGAACAAAGGCAACCCGATCGTGATCTGGCTTCGAGGCCCTTCTCGAAATCCTCCTTGGCCAGGCGAATTGAAGTCAACGCCGTACTCGAGATCGAGATTCGGCACGCGTTCGGCCTTGTACAATCGCTCGCGGCTGCGCTCGACGTCAAGCTGGCGGAGAAGAGAGGCGATCTCGGGGCTCGCCTCATAAGCTTTCTCAATCAATCCTGAAAGCAGCGGGGGCTTGGGAATTTCATTGAGAGGCGAGGCGATGTTCCAAATGTGCGTTGCCGGCTCATCGAGCAACTCATTGAGTTCGCTCAAAGACACTCTTTCCTGCTTTTCCGCTACTTCGAGGTTGGCTGTCGCTTGCTCGACTCCGAGTTGCGCTTGAATCACTTCGAGCATTGCCGCGTCACCCGCCCCGTAACGCGCCTTCGCAATTTGCAGGAGTCGGCGCGCCAACTGAACGACTTTTTGAAGCTCGATCACCTTGCCTTGTGCCAAAGCCAAATTATAGTACGCCTGCCGCGTCGCCAGGCGAACCTGAAGCGCGACGGTCCGTATACTTTCTTCTGTCACGCCTTTCTGCCGCTCGGCCACTTCGATCCGGCGCTGTCGCTTTCCACCGAGCTGGATCGGTTGCGTGAACCAAAAGCCTTCGTGCGGTGTGTCACGCAACACGTTGACGTTGAACGAGGGATTCAAGCGCTGGGCGGCCGTAATCACTCCCGCCTGTGCGATGGCTCGCCCTTCGCGCGCCGCAATCAGGTCGAGATTCTGCTCCGCGGCTAATTCGAGCGCCTTATCGAGCGTCAGCGGACGGGCGGCTGGAGCCTGGGCGGCCAATGAGGGGAAAGCGGAGAGCGAAATCCCCATCAGCATCAACACGCCTAAAATCTGCTTCATATGCACCTCTCACTGTTTGGACGCGATGGTGCGGACCCCTCATAGCTCCCAGCCCAGAAACAACGTGCCCGCCAGGAAGTTTAGTCCCCGCCCACGGTGTCCTGCCTGAAATTTAGATTAAGTTCCGTTCATCCCGGGACCTTGTTGGAATTATGTGAGCCGATTCATCATGGGTCTATCCCGCATTGCCATTGGCTCACGTCACGGACCGCAAAGGCGCACGCCAATGAATCCACTCGGGGCCGGCGAGCCTCCCACTATGTTTCGCGAGGAACGGTTTCACGCCGCCATGCCGGCGCCTGCGGGAGGGTGACGACGAATCGTGAGCCTTTGCCAGGCTCGCTCGAACATTCAATCGTGCCGCCATGAGCGTTCACGATGGCGCGGGCAATGGAAAGTCCGAGCCCGCCGCTCTGCGTCTCTCCGTCCGCCGAAGGCGCGGCGCGGTAGAAACGTTCATAGATATGCGGCAAATGGTCGGGCGCGATGCCAATGCCCCGGTCTTCAATCGAGACGCGCGCTACGTCTTTGCCCGCCTCGATTCCTACGCGAATGGTCGTTCCAGCTCCGGAATATTTGATGGCGTTATCGAGGAAGATGAGGAACAACTGGCGAAGGAAGGTCTCATCCCCGGAAGCGCTTACTTCCCGGCTCAGGTTGCGTTCGAGGCGAATGCCGCGAGCTTCGGCTCTGCCCGAAACGAGCGCACAGGCTTCCTCGAGAACTTCGTTCAGATAGAGCGGCTCAGCCTCCACGCGCAACTCGCCCGCGTCCGCGAGCGCGAGGGTGAACAGACTTTCAACGATGCGCGTCAATTTTTTCAGCTCGCCGTCCATCACCTCTAGCGCATTCCGGTATTCATCTGCGGACCGCGGCTCTGAGAGCAGCAATTCCGTTTCGCCGCGCAGCACGGAAAGTGGAGTCCGAAGCTCGTGCGATGCGTCGGAGACAAACTGGGTTAACTGGCCGAGAGCGGCCGTCATGCGGGCAATCAAGGTATTGAAAGCCGATGAGAGCTGCGCGAGTTCGTACGCCGAATCTCCTGCGGCGAGATGGGGAAGCGGAGTCCGGACGGCGCGAGGCACGGCAGGCGAGACGCTGAGCTGATCGGCGATCGAGGTGGCGCGAGCCGTCAGCTCCTCGACGGGGCGAAGGCTGCGGCCCACGTACCACACCGAAATCAGCGCCGTCACACCAAGCGCGAGCGGCAGAATGAGAGCAATGATTCCTCTGAGAGTTTTGAAGACCTGATCAGCGGGACCCGTTGGAACGGCCGCGGCGAGCGCCACTCGCTTGCCCCCGCGGTCGAATGGAAGATAGGCGACGCGAAGCCGCCTTCCGCCGCTCCGGACGATCCCGAACACCGGCGATGACCCGGCCGGAACCGTCGCCGGGAGACTGATCCCATCCTGGATGAGATTCTTCGAGCGTTCTTCGGGACGGCCCGCGGCGTCAAAGAGCTCGAAATACTGGTTCGGGATATTCAGTTGCGCGACATCTTGTTCCGTCGGATCGCTCTTGAGGTCCGCAATCATCGGCCGGGCGGCCGCCAATAGCCCCCGGTCCGATTGCTCGCGAACCTGGCGCCTCAGCAATTCATAAAATCCGAGGGACAAACCGGAGAGGACCACGCCCACCACGAGGCAAAATAGAATCATCATTCGAACGCGCAGCGACAGTGCTTTCATCTTCATTCGGGAAGGCCGAGGCGGTAACCCACGCCCCGCACCGTATGGATGAGCCGAAGCGATCCCTCGCCGTCAATTTTTTCCCGGAGACGGCGGACGTAAACCTCGACCAGATTGGTTCCGCTATCGAAGTGGCAGTCCCAAACGTGCTCGATAATTTCACTCCGCGTGATCGGGTTCGGCGCGCGGACCAACAGGAATTCGAGGAGCGCGAATTCCTTCGAGGTCAGGGCAATCGAGGCGCCGCTTCGCTTGGCACGCCGGCGCCGGCGGTCGAGCTCGAGATCGGCAAAGCGCAGAATTGCGGCCCCGTGACCGACTCCCCGGCGAATCAGCGCGCGCACGCGCGCCGCAAGCTCCGCCAGGGCAAAAGGCTTGGTCAGGTAATCGTCTGCCCCTGCGTCGAGCCCCTCGACCCGCTGTTCGACCAGCGTGCGCGCGGTGAGCATCAGGATGGGTGTTTCGAGTCCCGCGCGCCGAAGTCGCTCGCAAACCTCAATCCCGCTCATCCCAGGAAGCCGCACATCGAGAATGATCGCGTCATACGCGGCTTCGAGCGCCATCTCAAGGCCGCGCTCCCCCGTATCCGCCACGTCCACCGCGTAGGTATGCTCCCTGAGCGCCCGGGCGATGAAGCTCGCCACTTTCCTCTCGTCCTCTACCAGCAGGATGCGCATCCTTCGAGATTATACGGCTTTAGAAACACCCTCTGCGAGTAATTGATTTGGATCGAATCGCTCTCTTACGCTTTCGAGTCTTTCAGAGAAACCCGGTTAACTACCGAATGGAATCATAAAAGGGATGGCAAAGTGCGGCAACAATTGGCAAAAAGAATAGATTCAGAGAGCAACCGCGGAGGCAAGCTTAAAAAAATCCTTGACATTAAGGGCGAATCAAGCGTATAAGCCAAGACAACAGAGGGGATCGGACTCGGCCGGAAGGCCGGGTTTACAAGCAGGAAGGTAGTTCAGATTCTGGGTTTGGCGGATGGCAGAAACGCGCGAAGTGATGGATATTCGTGCGGCAGCGCAATACTTGGGCGTTGCACGCGATACCCTCTATAAATACGTCTGGAGCGACAGGGTTCCGGCGTTCAAACTCGGCAATCGGTGGCGGTTCAAGAAAACCGTGCTCGACCGTTGGATGGAAACACAAAGCACACAAATCGAGCGGCGCGTCGGCCATCGCAAAGGCGCGTAAGCTTGCTAGGGAGTGTTTCACATGGCCCGATTCGGCGGCAAATCAATGCGTTATGTAGGGTTGGACATCGGATCGAGTTCCGTTAAGTCGGTGGAACTCACCAGGAAAGGCTCCGGGTACGAATTGCAAAGCATCGCCATGGAGCCGCTGGCGCAGGACGTGGTGGTGGACGGCGCCATCATGGATGCGACGTCGGTTTCAAACGCCATCTCCGCCATTTTCACCGAGAACAAGATTAAATCGAACGATGTCGTAACCTCTGTTTCCGGGCATGCGGTGATTGTGAAGCGGATCGCTGTTGCCGCGGCCAGCGAAGAAGAGGTGGGGAACGCCGTTCAGTATGAGGCGCAGCAGTATATTCCGTTCGACATGGCCGATGTAAGCATGGACTATCAGGTCCTTGGGCCGGCGCCCACGGGAAACGCCATGGACGTTATGCTCGTAGCCGTGAAACGGGAAAAGATCCAGAACCTCATGCACGTGCTGGGCTTGGCCGGCAAAACGGCGGCGATTGTGGACATTGATGCCTTCGCCCTTCAGAACGCATATGAAGCCAACTACGACCCCGCCCCGGAGCAGATGGCAGCCCTCCTGAACATCGGCGCAAGCATCATGAACATCAACATCGTTCGTGGAGGCGTCCCCTTATTCACGCGCGATGTTTCCGTCGGCGGCAACCAGTACACGGACACTTTGCAGAAGGAACTCGATCTCAGTTATGACGATGCCGAGAAATTGAAGCAGGGCCAGGAGTTGCCGAATGTGACGGCCGAGGCCCGTGACACCCATATTCGGTCGGTTTCAGAGATTCTGCTCCTGGAGATTCAAAAGACGTTCGACTTCTTCCGTCAGACCACTTCGACCGATAACATCCAGGCGATTTACATTGGCGGAGGCACAGCAAAGATTCAAGGCCTGGCGGATCTGTTGCGCGAGGAATTCAGCATTCCTGTGGAGATCTTAAACCCATTCAAGAAGGTTACCATCAACCCTTCGCGGTTCGATCAGGCGTTCACGGCTGACGTTGGGGCCCGGATGAGCGTGGCGGTAGGGTTGGCGCTGAGGAGCTTTGACACGCCATGATGAAGATTAACTTATTAGGGCACGAGGCTGCTGTTGCCGCGCGGCCGACGTCTGCAATTTCCCCAGCCAACCGTCAGGCGGCGAGCTTTCTGGTGCCGCTCGTAGCGGGCATGGCTATCGTGCTCTTTATCCACTATTTGTGGAGCAGCGAAGTCCAGCGTGCGAAGAAACAGCTTGCGGCAGCCCTGGCGGAGCAGCGCGCTCTGGCTGCCGTCCAGGCTCAAAATCAGATGTATCAGCGCGAGTTAGCTACGCTCAAGCAGCGGGTGAATACCATTCAGGAACTGCAGACTGCTCGGACGGGCCCGGTGCGCCTGATGGCCAGCCTCGGCGCCACGGTGGATCGGACGAGCAACCTCTATCTTGTGACGGTGAACCCCAACGGAAAGACGCTCCAGATTCAAGGCATTTCCGACTCCGTCCAATCCATCGCGCAATTTATCTCCTCGCTCAACCATTCCGGCGTATTCACGAACGTTCTGCTAAGCCGCTATTTTGAAGATGACCGGGGAAACCGCCCTAGTTACAAATTCGACTTGCGTTGCGAATATCAGCCGCCTCCGAGTCCGGCCACTGCAGCCGGGAATGCCCCGGCCACGCCGACGCCGCGGCCGGCAAAATAAGGGGAACGAGAGATGCCAAAAGGGTTCAACGATCTTCCCGGAAATACTCAGACGATCATTCTAGTAGTGATCGCGCTTGCGGCTTCTGCCGCCGTTTATTGGTACCTTGATCTTCCACTCAAAACGCAGCGGGATTCGATTGAGATAAAGGTAAAAGCGATTACCGCTCAAAATGAGCGGAATGAGGCCTTCCGGGCGCAGCAGACCGAGTATCTGAACCAGATCAAGCAGCTCAAAGAGCAGCTTGCCACGCTCACCTCAATCGTCCCGAACAAGCCTTATACCGACCATTTCATTACCCTGCTCCACCAGGATTCTCTCGCGACGAACACCCACATCCGCTCGTTTGTGGCGCGACCCAAGGTTCAAAAGGATTTGTACGTCGAGCTGCCATTCCGCTTGCGATTGGATGGAACGTATTACCAATTGGTCAATTTTTTCCAAAAGCTGGCGCAAGCTCAGCGGATCGTGACCGTGACGGGCCTGACGTTGGGCCAGCCTCAGGGCGGAGGTTTAGGCAGTTACAAGGTACCGAAATTTGAGACCGTGGGAGCAAATTGCACGGTGACCACCTACTATAATAGTCCGGCGCCGACACCTAAATCGAAGACGCCGGCGAAAAGGCGATAAGCGGGGCGCGCTAATGATAAAAAAACGGAATAACGAAAGCCAAATTAGCCGTTTGACGATACTTGCCCTCGGCTGCGGAATTCTTGGCCTCTTGAGTGTTTCTTCAGCCGCGCTCGCAACCGGTTCAACAAAGCCGGCGCAGAGAAAGGCGGCGGCTCCAAGGATTCCGATGGGAGGGCGAGACCCCTTTTACATTCCACCCATCGAGAAGGGCGGGCCGGCAGGGCCGGGAGGCATTTCAGGTCCGTTGCCCGCGGGTAAACGCGGCCTCGTAATCGGGACGCTCCGGCTGGAGGGCATTGTGCGCGAGGACCGGACCAAGCGAATGATTGCGATTGTCACAAATGCCACGAATCTCGCTTATTTCCTGTATGAGGGCGACCAAGTCTATAACGGCACGGTCAGCAGGATCACGTCGAACTCAGTCACATTTACAGAAAACAATCTTAATGCGTTCGGCCGGCTTGGAACCCGCGAAGTGACGCTCAAGCTGGGCGGCGGTCATGGAGAGTGACGATGAAACTCAAAGCGTTCGGAATCGTCGCAGTGAGTTGGCTTGCGCTTGGCTTCCTCGGTGTTGCCGCGGGGCCAAGCGTGGGGATGGCGCAGGGCGCGTCAATGAAGGGCGCGGCTTCCACGCCTGCACTTGCCGCCTCCTCGCCCGCTCCTTTGGTGGGAGTTGAGGACATCGCCATCGGCCCGGCCCAAAGCGGCCGCGCAACGGTTGTGAATGTGGCTACGACGAAGACACCAACCTACCACGTCTTCCGGCTCCCCAATCCGCCTCGCCTGGTGGTGGATTTGGATGGCGCCTACCGGCGTTCTACGCGCACCGTTTATCCGGCGCAGTCCCCTTATCTTCAGCGGGTTCGCGTGGGTCGGTTCAGCGACCAGGATGGCGGAATTATCCGCGTAGTGGCCGACCTGACGGGGCACCCAGCCTATTTGGTCGAACCCCAGGCGGATGGATTGCAAATCGTGTTGCAGTCGAGGCGGAACGCTCCGCCCGTCGCATCCACCCGGATGTCCGCCGAAGCCCCTGCGACCGCCCCCGCTCGCCCGAGCGTATCGAGCGCCCCGGCCGCCGGCGAAATGATTGCGGTCTCTGACCCGCCGCCCGCACAGCCCTCGGTCCGCGCAGATCCACCCGCGGTCGTTCCGCCTTCTCAGAACGACGAAACAGCGCTCCAGGCGCGAGCCGCCGGTGTTCTAACTAAGGATCAATCCGGCCTTGCCGGCGAAATTCAGGCCGATCCTCAGTCCTCGACGCCTGAATACACGGGCCAGCCCATTTCCCTCGATTTGAAGGACGTTGACTTGAAGGACTTCTTCAGGTTGATTCATCAGATCAGCGGGTTGAACATCATTGTGGATCCGGATGTCACCGGCACGGTCACAATGTCGCTCGAAGACGTTCCCTGGGATCAAGCGCTCGCTTTAGTGCTCAAGCAGAATGCGCTCGGCGAGGTGCTGGAAGGCAACATTTTGCGCATTGCCAAGCTCTCGACGCTTGCCGCAGAGCAAAAACAGACTCAAAAACTGGCTGCCGCAAAACTCGAAGCGGCGCCGCTCGTTACGATCTTCCGCCCGGTCAATTATGCCAAGGCTTCGACGATCGCAAGCTTGCTGAAGTCATGGGTGGGTGGCGGCGCGTTGACGGCGCGTGGCAGCGTGCTGGTGGATGACCGCACGAATACCCTCATTATCTCGGACATTGCAAGCCAGATTCCCGTCATCGAGAGTATCGTCAACAAACTGGATACCAAGTCGAAGCAGGTTGCCATCCGAGCCAGAATTGTTGAGGTCAACACGACCTATCTGCGCCAGCTCCAGTCTGCGCTTGAAGCCGCGTGGACCAACCACAGCGGAAGCACGACGACTGCGGGCGAAACAGGCGCTTTGGCGGGCGCCGCACCGGCGGACGTAACAGGAACCGGCACCGCAGGCTCCCTCGCGTCGCCGAATTCGGCGACCGGCTTCGGCGCTTTCGTGCTCACGAATATTGGGGCGCATTATATCCTCAGCGCCGCTCTGTCGGCCCTTGAAGAGCATGGCGAAGCGAGGACCATCTCGCGGCCTTCCATCGTGACCCAGAACAACGTATTGGGCGAAGTCATGCAAGGAGCGCAGATTCCCATCCAGACGACAATTAACAATACCATCAGCGTTCAATACGTTAACGCCGCTCTCGACCTGCGGGTCACCCCGCAAGTCACCGAAGACGGCCACATCTTCCTGAACATTAATGTCACCAACAACTCCATTGGCCCGATTGTTTCCTCCGCAGGACCTTCCATCGCCACGGAGAGAGCGACGACACAGGTATTGGTCCCGAACGGCGGTACGGTGGTCTTTGGAGGCGTGACAAAGACGCAGCGGACGAAGAACGCGTCTTATGTTCCGTTGCTCGGATCGATTCCGATCATCGGCCACCTTTTCAAGAACAGCACTGTCCAATCAACCGATGTCGAGCTGCTCTTCTTCATTACGCCCACGGTTCTGACGAGTTAGTGGGCCTTTTGGCGAATAAGGCGAGCTTATCAGCCGGCTCGTCGTGCCACGATAGGTGATGAGCGCTCCCAACGCCGCCGCGCATTGTTGCTGCGGGGTTCGAGGAGGTTGCTTCAAGGAGGAGACGCAAGTCTCCTCCTTTTGTTTTAGGAGGGACCTTTGAAAGGCCGGGCAAACGACCAACGGATTCTCTTGCGCCAGGAACGGCTTCTTCAGGCTATGGTCCAGAAGCGGCTCAACTTTCTGGTGGCAGCGAAGCCCGCCAATATCTTCTATTTGACGGGGTTTCGAGGCAGTGCCGGAGTTGTTGCTATCGGCGAGGGTGAGGGAACGCTGTGGGTTGACCCGCGCTACGATCTCCAGGCCCGCGAAGAAGCCGTCGGGTTAAGAGTTGTGGTCAAGCGAAGCCATTTGCTCGATGCCGCCGCGGAACACCTGGCACGGCATGGAAGGGGCGCGCGTGCCGGCTATGACGAGTCTTCTCTCACCTGTGAAGGATTCGCACGGCTCAAGGCATTGACGAAAGGGAAAGTCCGTTGGACCGAGGCCGCCGGAATGGTAGAGGCCTTGCGCGAAACAAAGGATGAAGAGGAGATCGCGAGCATACGCGCCGCTTCGGCTCTCACGGTTGAAGCTTTGAGCCAGACTTTGCCGCTCGTTCGTCCTGGAGTCAGCGAGCTCGGGCTTGCTGCGGAGATAGAGTACCGCATGAAAAGGGGCGGCGCGGATGGACCCGCATTCGAAACCATCGTCGCCTCCGGTCCTCGCAGCGCTTGGCCGCACGCGCGGCCTTCTTCTAAGCCCTTGCAAGCAGGCGAGTTGGTAATCTTCGACCTTGGTGCTATACTCGGCGGCTATGCTGCGGACATGACACGGACGGTCTTCCTCGGATCGCCTTCGCGGCGGATTCGCCAGCTTTACGCCGCGGCCGAGGAAGCCCAGGCCGAAGGCGTGGCCGCTGCCCGAGCCGGTGAGCGGGCTGGCGCCGTCGATGCGGCGGCCCGGGGGTCGCTCAAGCGGCGCGGGTTGGATAAGTTTTTTACGCATAGCACCGGTCACGGAGTGGGCATTGAAATCCACGAACAGCCCCGGTTGGCGAAAGGGGTTGCGGCCCGACTGCCATACCATAGCGTTGTGACGGTCGAGCCGGGCGTTTATATTGAGGGCTTGGGCGGCGTGCGCATCGAAGACACGGTTTTGGTTTCTGAGGGATTTCCTGAGATTCTGACGCCCGCAGGCAAGGACGAGTGGATAATTGATTAATGCGAGACCGCCGGGAAGGTGGCCGCGATTTTTCGAGCGAAGGGGTGATGGACATGGCCCGTAAGCGTTCCAAACGCGAAACTCCAGAAGGCGGCCTGGGATTGAAGGAAATCAAGGAATTGATTGACCTGCTCAAAGACCGCCAGGTGGCGGAATTTGAGCTCGAGAAGCGTGGGACGAAAATCCGCATTTTGCGCGCCTCGCCGGCCGAACGAGGAGCGAACGCACCCCTTTCGCTTCCGCCGCTCGCCTCAATTCCGGAATCTGATGCCCGATTCGCCCCGCCGCCGGCCGCCCCGCGAGCCGAAACAGTTGAGGCGTCGGAAGACCTCTATATCATCAAATCGCCGATGGTTGGTACATTCTATGGCTCGCCCGCGCCTAACGCTCCGGCGTTTGTGAAGCAAGGAGACGTGGTCCGCGTCGGTCAGCCGCTTTGCATCATCGAAGCGATGAAGCTGATGAACGAAATCGAATCGGAAGTCGCAGGCGAAGTCGTGCGGATTTACGTTGAAAACGGGCAGCCCGTTGAATACGGGGAATCGCTTTTCGCGATCAAGCCCTCTCATAAGAAGTAGCCCGCAGCCCATCGCCGGGCGCCGCGGGCCGAAACTCTGATTGTCGCCGCAGAGTTCGCCGCGCCGGTTGACGGCGCAACCCTGCGGCCGGTCAACGTCCGGCGGGCGACTTTGAATTGCTTTTGGCGCCGTGTTTAAAAAAATACTCATCGCGAACCGGGGTGAAATCGCGCTGCGGGTCATCTGCGCGTGCAAGGAGCTCGATATCCCGACGGTCGCGGTCTATTCCGAAGCGGACCGGAATTCTTTACACGTTCGCTTCGCTGATGAAGCGGTCTGCATCGGACCGCCGCGAGCGGCGGAGAGCTATCTCAACATTGCCAGCATCATTTCCGCAGCGGAAATCACCGGCGCCGACGCCATCCATCCCGGCTATGGATTCCTTGCGGAAAACGAGGGCTTCGCCGAAGTCTGCGAAACGTCGAAACTGACTTTCATTGGCCCGCGTCCGGAAGTGATCCGCTTGATGGGCGACAAGAACAACGCCCGCAAGCGCATGGCCGAACTGGGCGTCCCCATTCTGCCTGGAACGGAAATCATCAAATCGAACGAAGAAGCGCTCGAGGCCGCCGAGCGGATAGGCTATCCCGTCATGATCAAGGCATCGGCCGGTGGCGGCGGCAAAGGGATGCGCATTGCCCAGTCGGCCGAACAGCTTCCCGGACTCTTGCCCACCGCTCAAGCCGAAGCTCAGGCGAATTTCAGCAGTCCGGACGTTTATCTTGAGAAATACGTGACCTCGCCGCGCCACATCGAGTTCCAGGTGATCGGCGATCAGCACGGCAAGATCGTCCATCTGGGCGAGCGCGAATGCACCATCCAGCGCCGCCATCAGAAGGTGCTTGAAGAATCGCCCTCGACGCAAGTGGATGCCGCCCTGCGCCAGGAAATCGGCCGCCAGGTCATCGAAGCGCTTCAGGAAGTGGGCTACACGAATGCGGGGACCGTCGAGTTCATCATGGATGAAAACCGCAAGCTCTATTTCCTTGAAATGAACACCCGCATTCAGGTGGAGCATGCGGTCACGGAAATGGTGACGGGTCTTGATTTGGTCAAGCTGCAAATTCAGGTTGCCGCCGGCCTGCGGCTTCCGATCAAAGGCGAAACGGTGAAGCAATCCGGCCACTCCATCGAGTGCCGGATTTGCGCGGAAGATCCCGAGACCTTCGCGCCTTCCGCCGGCAAGATCACGACTTTCAACACCCCCGGCGGCACGGGAGTCCGTGTGGATACGGCGGCTTACGCCGAATGCACGATTCCTCCATTCTACGATTCCCTCATTGCCAAGCTGGTCGTCCACGGGAGTGACCGCACGGAGGCCGTCAGCCGCATGTCTCGCGCGCTCGGGATGTTCATCGTCGAAGGGATTTCGACTTCCATCCCGCTTCATCAAAAGATTCTCGCCCATCCGGATTTCCGCGCGGGCAAATTCGACACCGCGTTCCTCACCCGCCTGTCCTCAAACGGCGCGCGAAAGTTATGACGGCAGGTAAAGGCACGCCTGCTTTTCAGTTCCGATTGCCGCGCCTCTATGCCATAATCGAGCGCGCGCAACTCGGCGGGCGTGAGCCTGCCGAGGCGGCGCGGTTGCTTCTCGGCGCAGGGGTGCGGCTGATTCAGTATCGAGATAAGCAGGGTTCTTCGCTGGAAATGTTCGAGGCAAGCCAGGCGATCGCTGTGCAGGCGCACCATCAAGGAGCGATTTTTGTTGTTAACGACCGCGCGGACATCGCGCGTTTGGCCGCAGCGGATGGCGTCCATTTAGGGCAAGAGGATTTGCCGGTGGAACGGGCGCGGCGAGTCCTCGAACCGGGCCGGTTGATCGGTTTTTCGACGCATAATCCTGATCAGGTCATTGCAGCGGACGCGAGCACGGCGGACTATCTCGCTTTCGGGCCGGTTTTCCAGACGGCGAGCAAAGATCGGCCGGATCCGGTCGCCGGCCTTGAAGGATTAAAAGAGGCTCGCACACTAACGCGGAAACCGCTCGTAGCGATTGGAGGAATCACGCTCCAAAATGCAAGCGCCGTGATTGAAGCGGGCGCGGACAGCGTGGCCGTCATCGGCGGCCTGTGGAGCGCAGTCGACGTCGCCGAACGCGCCAAAGAACTGATACGAATACTCGAGTAAGGGGACCGTTCTCAGTCCCCCGGGATTCTGGACGGAGAAAATTCTTCCATGTCAACGCCGGCCACAGCTCCATCGGCTTCCGGAACCGACCTGGTCAAAGGCCTGAGCCTGTTTGATGCGACGACGATCGTCATGGGCTCGATGATCGGCTCGGGCATTTTCATCGTTTCGGCGGAAATCGGCCGCGAAGTCGGCTCGCCGGGGCTGATGCTCCTTTCCTGGATCATCAGCGGCGTGATGACGGTGATTGCAGCGGTGAGTTACGCGGAGCTGGCCGCGATGATGCCGCGCGCCGGAGGGCAGTACGTTTTTCTTCGCGAGTCGCTTGGGCCGCTTTCGGGCTTCCTTTACGGCTGGACGCTTTTCCTCGTGATTCAGACGGGGACGCTCGCGGCCGTGGCCGTGGCGTTCGGAAAATTTCTGGGCCTTATGGTCCCGTGGGTTTCAGAGCAGAACCTGCTCGTCAATGCCGGGACGATTCATCTGTTCGGCCACGCTGTGGCCCTGAGCTTCTCGACCGAGCAGTTCATCGCGATCCTTGTCCTTCTTGGGCTGGCAGCGGTGAATTATTTCGGTTTGCGCTCGGGCGCCCTGGTGCAAAACGTTTTCACGGTCCTGAAAGTCGGGACGCTCGTTGGAATTCTGGGCGTGGGCCTCTGGTGGGTGTCGTCGGGCCATCCCTCCGCAAACGCCGCGGTCCACAATTACTGGCAAGGGGCTCATTGGAATCTCGCGACGCTGACGATTCTCTCGGTCGCTTTGGTGGGGCCTTTGTTTGCCTCGATCACATGGGAAGACGTAACCTTTACCGGCTCGGAAATCATCAATGCCGCGCGCAATTTGCCGCTGGCCCTGCTGATCGGAACCGTGGTTGTGTGCGCGCTCTATTATTTCTGCAACGTCGCTTATCTGCAGGTGCTGCCGTTTTACGGAGTGGCGCACGGCGCCGGTCCGCTCGCCCGCGGAATCCAGCACGCCGCGGAAGACCGGGTGGGCACGGCCGTCATGCAGGTCGCCTTCGGAGCGAAAGGCGCGGTGATTATGGCCGCTGCGATCGTCATCTCGACCTTCGGGTGTATGAACGGCCTGACTCTCGCAGGCGCTCGTGTTTATTATGCGATGGCGAAGGACGGCCTGTTTTTCCCATCCGTCGCACGCGTCAACAAGCGGTATCATACTCCCGCCGTTTCGCTCGCCGTGCAGGCAGTCTGGGCGTCGCTGCTGACGCTCTCTGGAACGTACAACCAGTTGCTCGATTACGTGATCTTTGCCGTCGTGCTGTTTTATGCTTTGACGATTATCGGTCTTTTCCGATTGCGCCGTACGCAGCCCGATGCACCGAGACCCTATCGCGCCTGGGGCTATCCCGTCTTGCCGGGAATTTACGTTATCTTTGCGGCCTTCGTCGAGTGGGCGCTGCTCACGCACAAAGCCGTTCGCAGCGCGGCAGGCCTCGGCATTGTCGCGCTTGGAATTCCGGTTTACTATCTTTGGCGGCGCAGAGCAAAGACGCAGCACAAGCCGTCGCTCGTGTGATTCGGCGGCTTGAGTGCGCCGCCGCTCTCAGGGGATAACACGGGATTCCGGTCATTGGGATTCGGGAAGAGAATGAAGCGGAGAACTTCCGGCCATGATTCTCAAGCCCGATCCCCGAATTTTGGAGGCTTTGAATGTCTGACCTTCTGGTGACGAAGCCGCTGCAAACGATCCTCGCGGAAGCGGAGGAGAAGGGCGAGCATACGCTCAAACGCGCGCTTGGCCCGGCAAACCTGATTGCGCTTGGAATTGGCGCGATTATCGGCGCGGGCATCTTCGTGCTGACGGGCCAGGCTGCGGCGATTGCCGCCGGCCCGGCAATCGTCCTGTCATTCATCTTCATCGGCATCGTCTGCGCCTTTGCCGGTCTTTGTTACGCGGAGTTCGCTTCGCTGATCCCCATCGCTGGCTCCGCGTACACATACGGCTACGCGACGCTGGGCGAGTTCTTTGCCTGGATCATCGGCTGGGACCTGATCCTCGAATACGCTTTTGGTGCGGCGACCGTGGCCTCCGGCTGGAGCGGATACTTCCTCAGTTTGCTCAAGCAGTTCCACATCTACCTTCCGCCGCAGTGGATCGCGACGCCCGGCGCGAAGATGGTCAAATATAACCACGAGTGGGTCCAGCTCAACACGGTGAACACCCTGCTCTCCAAGGCGGAGATTAGCCGTTTGCCTCATGCGGCGGGGACGTTCAACCTGGTGGCATTTTTCGCCATCGCCGTGATTACGGCGATTCTGGTCATTGGCATCAAGGAATCAGCGAATTTCAATACGGCAATCGTCTTCACCAAGGTCGCCATCGTTCTCGTGTTTATCGGCCTTGCTGCCATTTTCGTCCTCCACCACCCTCACGTCGCCGCAGCCAATTGGACCCCCTTCATTCCGCCGAACAAGGGAAAATTTGGGGAGTTCGGCTGGTCGGGCATCGCGCGGGGTGGGGCGGTAATCTTTTTTGCCTATATCGGGTTCGATGCCGTCTCAACCGCCGCGCAGGAGGCCAAGAACCCGCAGAAGGACATGCCCATCGGCATCCTCGGTTCCTTGGTGATCTGCACGGTCCTTTACATCCTGGTCGCGGGCTTGCTCACCGCGGTTGTTCCGTATACGCGCCTGAATGTGGCCGATCCGGTTGCCGTCGGCGTGCAGGCGACCGGAGTCGTTTGGGGCGCCATCCTCGTGGACGCAGGCGCCGTCGCAGGGCTTGGCAGCGTAATGCTCGTCATGTTGCTGGGTCAATCGCGAGTGTTTTACTCCATGTCGCGCGACGGATTACTTCCCCCCTGGGCAAGCGCGATTCATCCGAGATTCCGAACGCCTTGGATCACCTCAATCGTTGTCGGCACCTGTGTGGCGTTCTTCGCGTCTTTGATTCCGCTTGGCGATTTAGCCGTCCTCGTCAATATCGGAACGCTGCTTGCCTTCGTGATCGTTTGCGCGGGTGTTTGGGTGCTACGGCGCAAGCGTCCTGACCTGCCGCGCCCGTTCAAGACGCCCTGGGTTCCCGTGGTGCCGATCCTCGGAATCATCACCTCCCTCGCTGCCATGGCCAGCCTGCCCGCGACCACGTGGTATCGGCTTCTGATTTGGCTGGTGATCGGCATGGTCATCTATTTCACGTATAGCCGCCGCCACAGCAAGGTCCGGATCGCGCTTGCGTCGGAGCAAGGTGTGCCCAGCAGCCAAAGCAGCAAATAGGGTTCGGGACTCGCATCTCCAAAGACCGAAGCGTGGTGAGCTGAGCCGTCTCGGGGCCTGCCTCGCTTCCTCTTTCGCTTCCCGCCGGGGTTCGTTAGACTCGAAACGTTATGCTGAGTCGAGCATGGAACACCCTTCGCCGCGAGGTTCGCGGAAGCCGAATGGCGCGCTTCAGCCTGTGGCTGCTGGCCTATGGAGGGGTGCTTTCGCTGGTTCCCCTTTTTCATGGCCACGCTTCGGCCTTTCTCTGGTTCCTTTTTTGGGGCGGACTGATCGTCACCGCTGTTTATTACGTGGTCCGGTGGATTCGGGCAATCCGGCAGCATTTGCTCTGGCGCGTGCGGCGGCGCCTCCTCATCACCTATTTGTTTATCGCCGTCGTGCCGGTCGTCCTGATCCTGGTCCTGACCGGTCTGGCCGCGGTGATTTTTAACGGCCAGTTCGCAGCGTATTTAGCCTCTCTGCAATTGCGCCAGCGATATGACGAGTTGCTGCAACTGAACCGCGTAGTCGCCTACGAGGCTCGCGCTGGCAGGACGTCAAACCCGGCGAAATTGCTCGGCAAGCTGAAGAGTTTTTACACGTCGGAACTGAGCCGCCAAGCATCAAGTTATCCGAGCCTCGAAATCACCCTGCGCATCGGGAAGAGCCAAGAAGCTTTCCACTTTGACGGCTCTCCCGTCAGTGACCCGCCGCGCGCGCCGCCCTGGCTCGCCTCCGCTGAGTTTGCGGGTATTGTGATCGCTGAGAATCATCTCGCATTGCGGGCGGTGAACCGCGGGCCGACTCCGGCCGGCGAGTTGACGATCATCCTCTCCGAACCGTTCACCCCCAGCTTGCTCAATCAAATCGGAAAGGCGATTGGACCGGTTGGAGTGGTAATTCCGGAAAGGCGAACGCCGGCCAATCAGCAACCCGGCCCCGGTGTCATTATCCACTCGGACTCCATCCAAACCCCGCCGCCGGCGTCTCTATTCGACTTCAAAGTGGTCGGAGCGGCCAGCCTCAATCCGATCGTCTGGAATGATTCAAAGATGCAGCGCGCATGGTTTCCCGTCGTGCTCTTTGCGTCATCGCGCGTCTTTACCCTGAACCGCAAGCTTCTTTCGACGCTCGGCCCCTATTCCCGAGTTTACGTGGTTCTGTTCGGAGTGGTGGGAGTCATCTTTCTGGGAATCGAACTGACCGCTCTCGTTACCGGAATTCGCCTGGCCCGCACCATTACCACAACGGTCGATCGCTTGCAGTTTGCGACGGAACGCGTGAAAGCGGGAGAGTTTTCCTACCGCGTGAAGATTCCGGCTCACGACCAATTGAGCGCGCTGGGCGAAGCCTTTGACGGCATGACGGCCTCCGTCGAGCGGCTGCTGCGAGAAGCGGAGGAAAAATCGCGCCTGCAAAGCGAGATCGAAATCGCGCGGGAAGTGCAGAGGCAACTGTTTCCCAGCCGGATGCCGGTTCTCGAAGGTTTTGAAATCCATGCCGTTTGCCATGCGGCGCGCGGCGTGAGCGGCGATTACTATGATTTTCTGCCCGTCAATGAAAGCCAGATCGGCATCGTGCTCGGCGACGTGAGCGGCAAAGGAATTTCGGCCGCGCTCCTCATGGCAAGCTTGCAATCCGCCTTGCGCGCCCAGCATTTCGCCGCCGTGCGCACGGACCATTCGAGTCCGCTTTCAACGGCGGCTGTCCTGCGCCGAGTGAACCGGCAGATGGCGGATAACACCGCGGCCGAAAAATACGCCACGCTCTTTTACGCTGTCTATGATGCCGCCGCCCATCAACTGACTTACACGAACGCCGGCCATCCGGCGCCATTCCTGCTGCGCGGGAACCGGCTCGAGCGGCTTTCGGTCGGTGGAACGCCTGTAGGATTGATCCCTTCCGCAGCTTACCAGGAAGCCCGCATCCAGCTCGAAGCGGGCGATCTGCTGATCATTTACAGCGATGGCGTGACAGAGCCGGAGAACTTCTATGACGAGGAGTTTGGCGAAGCGCAACTTGAGGAAGTCGCCCGGCGTGCCGCGGGCGCTCCCTTGCCTGAACTCATTGAAGAAATCACGCGCAGCGTCAATGACTGGACTGGCTCGCCCCAGCTCCAGGACGATATGACGCTCATTGTTGGCCGCGCCGGCGACTGGAAGGTTTAAAAGCCTGTTGGGCGCCTGACCGCGCCTCAGGCTTCCGCGTGCGGATCGGCTTCCTGTTCGAGTTCCCTTGAAAAAATCTGATACCCCGGGTTCGGCGGAAACATTTCCCCCATCAGCTTCATTCGCCTTCGCAGATCCTGGACGCGCAGATGATCGGGCCCCACGCGAATTTGGACGTCGTGCCAAAGACCGTGGATATATTCGGCGAGCGTGCTGACGAAGGCGACGTCGCGATAGCGCTCGAACTGCTGGGCGGCGCGATGGCGAACGCGGCCGCGCTCGAGGAGCGGCCGCTTCGCCGCGAGGGATTCTTCGTCAATTTCGCCCGGTGCGCCGCTCCGCAATTCCTCATCGAGCAGATGGGCAAACCGTTGCAACTCATCGCCCGGAAGCCGGACGCGAAGCAATTCCGCGACGCTCGCCAGAAGCTCAAAGCCGGTGTCGTGAGCATCCAGCTCGCGGCAAGCGAGAACCAGATGAATCTTGCCTTCTTCTTCAAGCCAGACGGCCGAATGCGTCTCGCCCTCGGGCTTCGAAAACTCGACCCGATCGCCCGTCTCGAAGCACGCGATATAAGGCACCACGAGCACGCGCATCGCACCGAGCCGCTTTGCAATCGAGGCCGGAACGGCCTGCGCCGGCTCCCGAACCATCGTGCGCTCCTCCGCTGGCGTCAAGGGAATCGCCGTGTGGAGTTCCCAGCCGTACGCAAGATGCGAGAGAGGCGCAAAATCCCCGCGCACGTATTCGCTGACCACGACGGAATTGCGAGGCCGAGTGGAGCTGTCGCTCAATCAGCACGCTCCCGCAATGGCATAAAGAAAGCCCTCATCCGCCCCGCCGATCTTCACATCGAGAAGCTGGTTCGCGGGGGCTGCGGATTGCGGCAGCAGAACTCGGAGGTAATTGGCGCTCAAGGCGACTCTTTGGCCGTCGTGCGTCTCATCGAGCGTGAGAACGGAGAGCGTTCGTCCCTCTTGTGCCGCCATAAATTTCCGCTTCAGGCTGGAGCCGAGCGCGAGCAGATGCCGCGCGCGCTCATGAATCACGCGGCCGTTGAGCTGTTCCGCCATCGCCGCCGCAGAGGTGCCTGGGCGCGCGGAATAAGGGAAAACGTGCAGATAAGTGAAGGGCAACGATTCGATGAACTCGGCCGTCGCATTAAAATCCGCCTCGGTTTCGCCAGGAAATCCCACCATGACATCCGCGCCTATCGCCGCGTCGGGCATTCGCTTGCGAACCGTGCGAATTTTTTCCGCATACTGGCGCGTCCAATAGCGCCGGTTCATTTGCCGCAGAATGCGGTCACTGCCGCTTTGAAGCGGGATGTGAAAGTGCTGAGCGAAGCGCGGTTCTCCCGCGACCCGATCGATAAGCCGCGGCGTAACATCCATCGGCTCGATGGAACTGATGCGAAGCCTTGCAATCGCGGTCTTCTCGAGGATGCGATCGAGTAACTCAACGAAGCCGACGCGAGGCGTGAACTCGCGCCCGTAACTTCCAAGATTGATTCCCGAAAGCACTATTTCTTTTGTACCGGCCGCTTCGAGACGGCGCGCCTCGGCGATCACCTGCTCAACGCCGAGGCTGCGGCTCCGCCCGCGAACCTCGGGAATCACACAAAAAGAGCAGCGCGCGTTGCAGCCGTCTTGAATTTTTAGCGTTGGACGCGTGCGGTCATCCGCGAAGACCGGCGCGAAATGAAACTCCGGAGCAATCGGCCCGACAAAAACCTGCGCGCCGGAAGCGGGCTGCTGCGAAATCGAATCTTCATCCACGCAGTGAGTCGCCTGCTGCTCCGAATAGGCGCGAGCGGCAATGCTTTTTCCGATAGGTGAACAGGCAGGCTCGATCAGCTCCGCGATGCGGTGCTTATCCGAATTCCCCACCACGCAGATGACACCTTGAAGGCCGGCGAGCTGACCTGGCGCTCGCTGTGCGTAGCATCCGGCAACGACAATTCGGCAATCGGGGTTCTCGCGGTGAATCCGCCGGATCATGCGGCGAATCTCCGCATCCGCAGCCGCAGTGACCGTGCAAGTGTTCAGCACGGCGACCTGGGTATGGCCGAAGGTTGATGACTCTTCAAAACCGGCTTCAAGCAATTGCCTTTTGATGGCGGAGCCGTCCGCCTGGCTGGCTCTGCATCCGAAGCTGGTCAAATGGAAGGTCGGCATGGGTGAGGATTCATTGTAGCCGAATCCTCGAATTCATGACTAGCGCTCCGGCAAGGTCAACGCCTAGCGCCCTGAGTCATCTTTTAGTCTCGCACCCTAATTTCCCCTCCCCGATTTGCAGGGTCCTTCAAACATTGAGATCCGCTATGAAGTGAATCCTCAGGCTGAGCGGGCCGCAACGGATGGGCACTATTTGCTGGGGGGAATGTTCATGCCGAAATCCTTTTCCATGCGGAAATAGGCCGCAGGGCGGTCTCCGCCCTGCGGCTGCGGGAAACAAAGTGGATTCCGAGCGGGGATCAGACAGAAGTGGACGGCTGCGCCACGGGGGCGGAGCTGCGCCGCTGCTGGAAACATTCACGGCAATAAACGGGCCGTCCCATCCGCGGCTTGAACGGGACGGTCGTCTTCTTCCCGCACTGCGAGCACACGGCAGAGGTCTCAATGTAATAGCTGCTGACCTCGCCTCGATTAGCGCTGCGCTTCGCTTTGCAGCGCTTGCAACGGCGCGGAGAATGTTGAAACCCCTTAGCGGCAAAAAAAACCTGCTCGCCGACGGTGAATACGAAGTCTTGGCCGCACTCGATACACTTCAGCATCCGGTCGTTCTGGTCCATCGGGCACACCCTCCCGCGAGCAAGCTCCTTCCGGCATGCGGAAACGTTCAGATCAGCTAGTCCTGATCGTGCCGTGCCTTTTTGCGAGCCCGCTTACGCGCCAAAGCCGCCTTCACTCGCCGCTTCTCCCCCGGTTTAAGGTAGAACGAGTGCCTCTTGATTTCTTTGATGATGTCTTCTTGTTGAACTTTTCGCTTGAAGCGACGGAGAGCGCTTTCGAGAGATTCACCCTCCTGAAGTCTTACCTCAGCCAAACTTGAAACACCCCCTCTTCCTGGCGGAATAACCACTGAGCCTATTACCGCAGAGGATGTGCGGATTGTGCCCGAAATAGCAGGCGTAAGTCAAGTGGAAACTGCGCGACCTGTGTGCCTGGCAAGGCGCAGCGCCTCGCTCGAAAGGGGCAGCGACGCGGCCGGCAAAGCGAGGCGGGCGGGGGTCAGGACTCCCAGTCGTTGACCCTTGATGGCTCAAAACGGATCACGAGCGAAGGCTACCTTTATGACGCGCCGGGCAATCTGCTATTGCAGCCGGAGGCGATTGCGAAGGAGTCTTATTATGATATGGCTGGGCAGACGACCGAGGCTTGGCGAAGGGAATAAAATGTGAGACGTCCTCACCGGGCGCTGGGTGAGAGGACGCCGACCGAATTTGCTTGCCAGGCGGGGGCCACCCCCCGCCCGGCCACACCACAAGCACCCGGAAACTCCCCCTGAGTTTGGCACACAAAAGGGGACGGCTCAAAAACGCGCCTCCGCAGGCCTGCCGCGCTTACAAAAACATGCGTGCGGCAATTCTGTTATTCAGACTCTCTCACTCATGGGGCGGATGGGGTTCTGCATTTTGCGAGCGGCGGCGTCCATGGTGACGCGTTCCATCTCGATTCCCAAAGTGCGCTCCAGCAGAAACAGATCGTGGCGCTGGTCGCTTGAGAAAAGCGTGGACGCGATGCCCCAGTGGCCGGCGCGGCCGGTGCGGCCCACGCGGTGAATAAAGTTCTCCGCGATGTCCGGCAGGTCGTAGTTGATAACGTGAGCGATGTCCTGCACGTGAATGCCGCGC
Source organism: Acidobacteriota bacterium (assembly GCA_021828285.1). Taxonomy (GTDB): domain Bacteria; phylum Acidobacteriota; class Terriglobia; order UBA7540; family UBA7540; genus JAKASG01. The sequence goes on from JAKASG010000018.1 coordinate 46,563, forward strand.
GAAGCCAGGTCCGTGGCAACGAGCACGCGGTAGCGCCCGCGCTGGAATCCGATTAGAGCTGCGGTGCGCTGCGACTGTGTGCGGTCGCCGTGAATCATCGCAGCGGCGAATCCGTTGCGGTTCAGATTTTTCGCCAGCCGCTCGGCGCCGCGCTTGGTGCGGGCAAAAACCAGGCAGCGGCCGTTTTCCTGCGCGAGCAACTGCTGCAGCACTTCCTGCTTGCGGTGGTGTGAAACTTCAAGCGCCTGGACGCGCACGTTTTCGGATGGCTTCAGGACGGACCCGAGGGCCAGCCGCACGGGGTTCTTGAGATAGCCGCCCACAATGCGCGCGGCTGAGGACTCAAGCGTTGCGGAAAAGCAGAGCGTCTGCCGCTGAGCGGGCAGCGCTGCGACAATTCTGCGAATCGCAGGAAGAAATCCCATATCAAGCATGCGGTCAACTTCATCCAGAACCAGCATGCGCAGCGCGCGGAAATTGATGAGCTTGCGATCGAGAAAATCTTCCAGCCGGCCCGGCGTGGCTACCACCAGGCGCGCCCCGTTGTGCAAAGCGCTGAGCTGGCGATCTTCGGAGAGGCCGCCTATTACGAGGGCTGCGGCGCGAAGCCGGTCGCCGCGTAGCTGCTCATACTGATCGGCCACCTGCATGGCGAGTTCGCGCGTGGGTACCATGACCAGGGCAGCAATCCCCGGTGCCTGGTCGCCGACCAGACGCTCCATGATGGGAATCAGGAACGCCAGCGTCTTGCCGGTTCCGGTCTGCGCGGTACCCAGCACGTCTTT
>JAKASG010000097.1 GCA_021828285.1 Acidobacteriota bacterium
GTCGGCGGGCAGCGGCCTGCCGGGGACTGAGGCTATTCCTCTCGCGTGATGCGGTCCATCCTGCCGCGGCGCCGCCCGGGGCTTTGCGATTGTGGCGCTTCAATCCAAACGCTCACGGAATGAAAAGGATTCACAGGATACGGCAAGCCTTTCAATTGTCTGCGGCGATCCTGCTCCTCGCAATTTTTGCAAGCAACCGCGGCTTCGCTGCGGCCAAGGAGCCGTCGCAAGGCGCCCCGAGCCCGCTCACACTTTCCGCTTATTCCCAAAATCTTCACCAATGGATTTCGACGCTCGAAGCACTGCGCAAAGATCCGCATCACGCTCTTGCGCTCGAGGATCAGCTCACGGCTCCCTGGCATGTCGCGGCCGTGCAGGAGCAATTCACCGTCTCGACCGACTGGCTCCGCGCCCAGCTTGACATCGTTGGGAAAAACCAAAAAACGAGCCGCGCGACGCTCGAGACACTGATCGCGCGGTTGAAAGCGCTCGAAAGAGAAGCCGAGCGTCTCGAGCAACCGCCCGAGCGCCGCGATAAAGCTGCTCCTCATCTACTCGAGCAAATCCTCGCTCAGCCGGAATTCAATTTCCAACGGCCCGTCAAGCCCAACTGGCTCGACCGGCAGATCGAGCGCTTCAACCAGTGGCTCAATAAGCTCTTCAGCCGGTTAAATCACAATCTGACGGGTCATACCACCGCCGTCGAGGTCTTGTTCTGGATTCTGCTTGCCGGTGCGGCCGGCGGCTTTCTCGTGTGGATGATCCGTCAATTGCTGGCGCGGCCGCGCACGTTGCAATTCAAGCTGCCTGAACCGGCGCCAAGTGAAGCGCTTTCTTGGCAGGGGCTGATCCCTCAAGCGCGGTTCGCTGCGGCCCGCGGGGAGTATCGGGAAGCGATTCGCCTGGCCCATCGGGCGGCGATTATTCGCCTCGGCACGATGGGATTGTGGACCGTAGATGACACTCGCACTCATCGCGAATATTTGCGGCTTCTGAATCCAAGCCAGCCTGCACGGGCGCCGCTTGAAACACTGACGCGCCAGTTTGAGCTCGCCTGGTACGCCGCCCGCCCGGCGTCCGAGCAGGAGTTCCAGGCGGCGATCGCACAATTGGAGAAATTGGGATGAGCGAAGGACTTGCGCGCGAAGATCGCCCGTTGGTCATTGTCGCCGCCGCGCTATTGGTTGGCGCAACGGTTGTCGGCCTCCTTTTTTCCCCGAGACAAAACCGCGTGAGCGCAGGATTTCCTTCAAGCTATGCGACCGACCGCTTCGGCGCGAAGGCCGCTTATCTTCTTCTCAAAGAACTCGGCTACTCGGAAGCGCGCTGGACTTCACCGCCCACGGACCTGCCGAATCGCTCGAGCCGGGTCGTTCTAATTTTGGCGGATCCATTCATCCCCGCTTCGGCGGCGGAACGCACGGCCCTCCGCTGGTTTGTCCGGCGCGGCGGAAGAGTGCTGGCGACAGGACCGTGGGCCGTAAAAGCGCTCGGCCTTCCCGGGCGTGTGGCGCATGCAGAGCCGGGGATTGATGAGCAGAATTTCAAGGCCGAACTGCCCGGGCCAATTTCTCGCGGAGCACCGATGATCCGGATGGAAGCCGACGGGTTGCGTATCAGGCCCAGCCTTGCGGGCCTTCAATATTACGGCGATGCAACCGGCGGAGCGGTGGTGCGTTATGCGCTCGGCAAAGGCTCCGTCATCTGGTGGGAAAACGCCATGCCTTTGACCAACGGCGGGCTGACGCAGGCTTCGAATCTCAATCTCTTTCTCAATTCCGTGGGCAGAACGCGCGGCGAGCGGGTGCTTTGGGATGAGTATTTTCACGGTGAGCGAGCGGGTTTGTGGACTTACCTCAGCCGGACACCGCTGCCCTGGGCGCTCCTGCAGGCGAGCGTCCTGGCGCTTGCTCTGATTCTGACTTACTCGCGCCGGTCCGGGCCGCTGGCTGTAACGAGCGAACCCTCCCGATTATCTCCTCTCGAGTTCGTGGATACGGTCGGGAGTCTTTACTCGCGCAAACAAGCCGCTGCGGAAGCGCTTGAAATCGTGCTGCATCGCTTCAAGTCACGGCTGGCGCTGACGTCGCCGCCAGCCGGGCGGGAACGCGAACTCCCGAATGCGCGCGTAGATGCCGCGACCGAGGCTGCGGCGCCCGGGACTTCGCGTTTGGTCGCGGAGTGTGAGGCGGAGTTGAAAACCGGAACGACGAGTGAATCGAAGGCTCTACAATTAGTTGGACGGTTGCACGAATCTTCGCGCGCCCTGGGATGGGCCGGCAAAGGAGAGTAACGCATGGCAGAAGCGGCGGCGCAGTTGGCCCGGCGAATCCATTCGGAGCTGGCCAAGGTGATCGTGGGCCAGGATGAAGTGATTGACCAGATTCTCGCGGTGTTCCTCGCCGGAGGGCACATCCTCCTCGAAGGCGTCCCCGGAGTGGCCAAGACCTTGACGGCCAAAGCGCTCGCCGCGCTCTGCCGCCTTGATTTCCAGCGCATCCAGTGCACGCCGGACTTGATGCCCGGCGATATTCTCGGCGTCAACGTGTATAACACCGCGACGGGAACGTTCGCTTTCCGGCAGGGGCCTGTTTTCACGGATTTGCTGCTCGTGGATGAAATCAACCGGATGCCGCCGCGCTCTCAGGCTGCGCTCCTCGAATGCATGGAGGAAAAGCAGGTCACGGTTGACGGCGTCCGCTATCCTCTCTCGCCCTACTTCACCGCAATCGCAACACAAAACCCCGTGGAGTTCGAAGGAACGTATCCACTGCCCGAAGCTCAGCTCGACCGCTTTTTGGCCAAAATCCGAATCACCTATCCCGACGCCAAGGAAGAAGCGGAAATCCTGAGCCGGTATCAGGAAGGATTCGACCCTCGGGATCTCGACAAACTGAACCTCGCCGTGCTCGAGCAGGAAGCGCTTGCCGCCGCGCGGCGCGATGCCGCCTCCGTTCGCGCTGAGCCCGCGCTTTTTGGTTATATCAGCGAGATCGTTCGCCGCACGCGCAGTTCGCCGGCGCTGAGCCTGGGCGCAAGCCCTCGTGCGTCCGTCGCGCTGCTTCTCGCGGCAAAATCCATTGCCTCAATGGAGGGCCGCGACTATCTCATTCCCGACGACGTCAAAGCCGTTGCGCCCGCCGTTCTCCGCCATCGCTTACTTGTCAAGCCGGAAGCGGACCTCGAAGGCGTTACGCCCGATCATGTGGTTGCGGAGGTCATCGCTTCGGTTGAGGTTCCGCAATGACGGTTGAGCCGCGCCTCGTTCCGCCCCGGCGGGAGGCTCGCGCGCAAGGTTTGGGGCGCTGGCCGGTCGCATTCGCGCCGCGCTTTTTCCTGGCATTGATCGTCGGGCTCGTCTGGCTTGGGCCTGCCTGGTGGAATTTGCGCCTGGGAGCGCTGATGCTGGTCTGGGACGCACTGGTGCTCCTCATCTGGTGGGGGGATTTGCGCCGTCTTCCCCGGCCGTCCGAGGTGACCCTTGCCCGTGAATGGACGGAGGCGGTTTCGCTCGGTCGCCCTTGTTTGGTGAAGCTTAAAGTCTGCGCCACTGGCAAGACCGCCGTTCTCGTCACGCTTGAAGATGAGGTTCCCGAGTCGGTCTCCGCGCGCCCTGCGCGGATCGAATGGGTTGCGCCGCCCGGGCGTTCGAGCGAAGGCAGCTATTCTTTCGAGCCCACCGGGCGCGGTGACGCGCACTGGGGGAGGGTATTCGCGCGCTATCGCAGCGCTCTCCAATTCGCGGAGCGGCGCGTCGTTGCGGACCTCGCTCAAACCGTCCGAATCTATCCCGATCTCGAAACGGCAAAGAAGATGAGCCTGTATCTCCTCCGCAGCCGCCAAATCGAGCTTGAGAAGCGCCTTCAGGTTCATCCGGGCCGCGGCCGGGAATTTGAAAGTCTCCGCGAATACCGCCAGGGTGACGAGCTGCGCGATATTTGCTGGACTGCGACGGCCCGGCGCGCGCGGCTTGTGACCAGGACTTATCGCCCGGAGCGAAGCCAGACGGTCTTTTTGGTGATGGATTTGGGACGGTTGATGATGGCGCGATCGGGGAGCTTCACGAAGCTCGACGATGCCGTGGCGGCGGCCCTCAGCCTGGCGCAAGTCGCTTTGGCGGGAGGCGACAGCGTTGGACTGATCGCGTACGACCGGACGATTCAGGCGCGGCTCAACCCTTCGCGCGGCTCATCCCATCTACGCTTGATTCTTGAGCAGCTTGCGCTCGCCCGGGGCGTGCTGACGGAGGCGGATCACTCCCGGGCCGCGGAAATTCTGCTGAAGTCCCAGCGCCGTCGCGCGCTCGTCGTTTGGATCACCGACCTTGCGGAAACCGCGGCAACGCCCGAAGTGATTGAAAGCGCCATGCGCCTCTTGCCGCGCCATTTGGTGCTCTTCGCCGTCATGGGCCAGCCCGAATTTGCAGCGCTGCTTTCGCATAGCCCGGAAACCAAAGATGAAATGTACCGCTACGCCGCCGCGATGGAATTGCGAAGCCGCCGCGAAATGCTGATGCGGCGTTTGCACGAGCGAGGCGCGCTCACGCTCGAAGCATCTTCCGGACGCCTCGCCACCGTTCTCGTCAACTCCTATTTGCGAGTGAAGGAAGAGAGTCTGCTCTGAACCTGTTTTTCGGGCCGCTGGATGAAAGGGCGTGAGTTTTATTGCAGGTTGCGCTGGAGTTTCGCCAGCGCCTCTTGCGCGAGCGTGTATTCCGGCGAAAGCTTGAGCGCCTGTTCGAAGTGGTATCGCGCTTTGTTATAGAGTTCTTTCGCCACATAAGCGCGGCCGAGATTGTAGTGCGGAAAATGGTAGGAGTCGTAGCGTTTTGATTGAAGAGCGCGCTCGAGCCAGCGGATCGCCTCGTCATACTCGCCCTTCTCGATCAAGTATGCGCCGATGTCATTATAGGGATTTCCAAATTCCGGGTCCACGTGGATCGCCTTCTTGCATTCCTCAATCGCATCGTCAATTTTTCCCTGATAGCGATAAGTCCAGCCGAGAAACGTATACGCTTCGGCGGTCGGATGGAGATTGAGCGAGCGCTTGTAAAGCTCGACCGCCGTTTCGTAATCCCCGCCCATCTGATATTGATAGGCTTCTTTCAGCAATTCCCACGCGGATTGAAAAGCTTCGGCGCTCATCGGCTGCTTTTTATCCTGCCAGCTTCTTCGTACCACAACGGCCGCCGAAGTGTCAATCTGCCTTCCATCATTATTCAATCCATCTTCCTTCCCCCATCCGGCATCGAAGCGTGTGTTCTGGTGGGAAGCGCGAACCGGCCCCTTCCCCTCGGGGTCGGTTCGCGATAGGATGGTGATATGCCCGCCGGAAGGTGGCGGCGAAAGCCATGAGGCGGAACAAGCCCGGCGAAGCGAAGAATCGTGCGATGCGGCGTCGTCCCAGGGCGTGGCCCTGGGCGGTCGCTCTCATATTGGCCGCGGCGTTTGCGAGCGAGTCGTTCGCGCAATCGCCGGCAAACCGCCGCCTTGACCCGGCGGCTCCTGCGCATGGGGCACCCTCGGCCGCGGACGCTCCCAAGCCGACTTCTACGCGAGTCACCGTGCACGTCGAAGTCGTGAACGTCCCGGTGTCCGTAATCAATAAGCGGGGTTATCCGGTTTTCAATTTGGAAAAGAGTGATTTCAAAGTGTATGAGGATGGCGTTCCCCAAGTCATCCGGTATTTCAATCGCGTTCCCGCGCCTCCCCTGCGCATCGGGCTCCTCGTTGACACGAGCAACAGCGCGGCGATGACGTTACATTTCGAGAAGGAAGCGGCCATCGAATTTTCTTATAACATGCTGAGGAATGAGAACACGGCCAATGAAATCTTCCTTGAGACTTTCGACACTTCGAGCAACCTCATCCAGGATTTCACAAGCAACCCGGAGCTGCTCAACAACAAGATTCACGCGCTCAAAGCGGGCGGCGGCCAGGCCCTTTACGACGCCATTTACTACGCCTGCAAAAACAAGCTCATGAACGCCGGCCCGACTGATTACACGCGGCGAGTGCTTGTCCTGATCAGCAATGGCGTGGACGTCGAGAGCCGGCACACGCTGGACGAAGCCATTTCCATGGCCCATCTTGCTCAGACCTCGATTTACACGATTGGCAACGTCGCCTACGGCTTTAACGATCCCGGAGCGCGATATCTTCGCAAGCTGGCTGAAGAAACGGGCGGCGAAGCCTTTTTCCCTTTGCAGAAGACTCCGGGCGCGGACTATGAAACGGGATATCTCTCGCACGGCCAGTTTGACAATCTCCAGCAGAACCGCGGCCTCGGCGCGCAAACAGGAATTTACGGGGCGGAGCGATTGCTGAAGCTTGCCGACGCGCTGACGGATCTCGGCCGCCAGCTGAACAATCAGTATGACATCGGCTACACGCCCTCCAATCCCGTGCTCAACGGGACCTACCGGACTATCCGCGTCAATGTTGACCGCAAGGACGTTCGCGTCCTCTGGAAGCCCGGCTATTTTGCCGTCCATCAGCCGACGTCCGCAGGCGCTGCAAAAAAGTAGCTTGTCTTATCCTGATGAGCCTGGCCTGAGGACCCGGGGACCGTTGGCTTTGCGAAGAAGCGCCGTGAGGGCTGCGCCGAAGATCCAGCCCGCGCCGAGCGCGAGAAATGCCGCGCGAAAGTCTCCCGTGCGCTGGCGAAGCACGCCGACGACGACCGGGCCAAAGTACCCTCCGAGATTTCCCAGCGCGTTAATCACGCCCATCGCCGGCCCGCTGACACCCGCCGGAAGCGTTTCCGTGGGAATCGCCCAGAACGGGCCGAGCACGCCGTAGGATCCCGCTCCGACCAGCGCCAACATTGCAAAAGCGAGGTCCTGTGAAGTGCGGCTCAACGCGACGGCGATAAAGAGGAACACGCCCGCCCACACCAGCGCTCCCGCCGCATGGCGCCGGCGCTCGTGTTTTCGGTCGGAGTGGCGCGATACCCACACCATGCCAACCGCCGTGACCGCGAAGGGCACGGCAAAGAGAAATCCGACAGTTAAATGGCTCAATTTCCTGGTGGACCCGAGCGCCGTGGGCAGCCAGAACAAATAACCGTAGTTGCCACAATTGACGAGGAAATAGATGAAAACGAGAATCCACACGGACGGCTCGGCAAGCGCTCGGGTGATGGTTGCCTTTTCAACCGTGCCGAGTTCGGCCTGCTCGCGAGCGAGGGTTGCGTTGAGATGGTCTCGCTCGCTGGCGGCAATCCACTTCGATTTGCTCGGCGAATCGGCGATGATCCACATCCAAAGCACAAGCCACAGCCACGGTACGGCGCCTTCGGCGATCAGCATCGCTCGCCATCCCCACCGCCCGAGAATCCATCCTGAAATTGGAGATGAGAGTACGACGGCAATGGGCAGGCAGAGCATCCAATAGGCGTTCGCGCGCGCCCGCTCCGCCTTGGGAAACCAATGGGCGAGAAGCACTAAGGTGGCCGGCCAGACTCCCCCTTCGGCGACGCCCAGCAGGAGGCGCATCAGCCAGAATTCCCGCCAGGTATGGACCAGCCCGCACCCCGTCGCGCACAATCCCCAAATCACCAGGAGAATGGCCACAAACCGCTTCGCGCTCCAGCGCTCGGCGAGATAGCCGCCGGGAACCTGGAGCACCAGGTAGCCCCAAAAGAAAATTCCCGCGGCGCTGCCCGCTTCGGCGGGCGTCATGTGTAAATCGCGGCTGAGTGAGGGGAGCGCGAGTGAAATGTTCGTCCGGTCCATGAAGGCAATCGTGTACATCACGAATGCCACCGGAATGATTCGCCCCCAGCGCGTGGTTACCATGCGGTTGGAAATTATATCCGGTCCCGATGCCGGATACAGAAGCTTCTTGAGGCCTGCGCCGTCAGGGCAAGAAGAAAGCTCTGCTTCAAGCGGAGGTCATTCCAACCTTGGGAGAAGGGATTGCTCCGATTCGCACGGCTACTTCGAACCAGCCGTTGCATTGAGCACGACGGTCAGCGGTTCGACATGGTCGGGACTCGCATAGCGGTTGACGAGGAATCGTGTTCCATCCTTTGAGACGTCATAGCTGAAAAGATCGGTATCGGAAACCGGCTGGCGGCCCTGGAGCGCGAACAGCGGCGCAGGTGTTCCTGCGGAAAATGTCCCTTGCGTGCTGACGGTGACTGCCATCAGCATCCCCTTGGGGCTAATGAAGTAAAGTTCTTTCTCGTCGCTCTGCCAGCGCGGTTCTGTTCCGCCCCCCTGCGACACTTGCCACTTTCCTCGCGCGCCGGGAAACGTCGTGACGTAGATTTCCCACGTCCCCGTTTCGTTCGAAGCGTAGGCCACCCATTTGCCGTCGGGCGAAATCATGCCATTCGTGATACTCGCCCCGCTCTTCTCGATGAATGGAGCCAGCTTGCCGGTTGCGACATCCAGTATCTGCAAATTCGAGCCGCC
>JAKASG010000019.1 GCA_021828285.1 Acidobacteriota bacterium
CTCGATAGCGAATTTCAGGGCGAGTATTTCTTCCTCGATCAGCCCGTCCACAAATTGAACCCGAAAAAGCGCGCCGAGCTGAATAAAAAATATATCGGCTTCGTCTTCCAGCAATATCACCTGCTCGATGGTTTGACCGTCGCAGAAAACCTTGATATTCCGCTATCCTACCGTGACGTTCGCGCTTCCGAGCGGCAAGCGCTCGTCGCGGACACGCTCGACCGCTTCCACATCGTGGGCAAAAAAGATCTTTTCCCCAGCCAGCTTTCGGGCGGCCAGCAGCAATTGGTCGCCGTCGCGCGCGCCGTCATCGCCAGTCCCAAGCTGATTCTTGCCGATGAGCCGACGGGCAATCTGCACTCAAGCCAAGGCAAGGAAATCATGGAGCTCTTCAAAAAGCTCAACGACGCAGGCGCCACCGTCGTTCAAGTCACGCATAACGAAACCTGGGCGGCTTACGGCAGTCGCGTCGTCAATCTCGAAGACGGATGGATCAAGTAAGGTTGATTCATTGTCTGGGCCGGCCCGCGAGCGCCGACGGCCTTCTTTCGCGCTAAGATAGTAGAAGCTGCCAACGATGAAAACCTCATCTCAGACAAAGCCGCGAGTGTTGGTTGCCGACGATCAACCGGATGTTCTCGAAGCGCTGCGCCTTTTGTTCAAGGGTGAAGGCTACGAAGTCGAAACGGTGAATTCTCCGGCGCGGCTGCGCGCGGCGCTCAATGCCAAAGATCCCGACCTTGTCCTGATGGATCTGAATTACGCTCGCGATACGACTTCCGGCCAGGAAGGCATGGATCTTCTGGCGGAGATTCAGGCGGCGGATGGCGCCTTGCCCGTCGTGGTGATGACGGCCTGGGGAACGGTGGATCTCGCGGTCGAGGCGATGCGGCGCGGCGCGCGCGACTTCATTCAGAAGCCGTGGGAGAACGCGCGGCTTCTCGCGACGGTTCGAACGCAGATGGAGCTGGGGCGAGCTTTGCGGCAGGAGCGGCGGCTTGAAGCGGAAAACCGGCTGTTGCGCGGCGAGCGCCAGCCGGTCTTCATCGCCGAATCATCCGCGATGAAGCCGGTTCTTGACCTGATCGCACGCACCGGCCCTTCGGATGCGAACGTCCTGATTACGGGCGAGCATGGAACGGGCAAGGAAGTGATTGCCCAGACTCTTCACAATGTTTCCGCTCGCGCCGCGAAGCCGCTGATCGCCGTGAACACCGGAGCGCTTTCCGAAGGCGTTTTTGAAAGTGAATTGTTCGGGCACGTCAAGGGCGCCTTTACCGACGCGAAGATGGATCGCGTCGGCCGCTTTGAACTGGCCGACGGCGGCACGCTTTTCCTCGATGAGATTGCCAACATTCCTCCCAAGCATCAGGCGACGCTGCTGCGCGTCATTGAGACGGGCGAGTTCGAGCGCGTCGGCTCATCGCGCACCCGCAAGGTGGACGCGCGGATCATTTCCGCGACCAACGCGGATCTCGCCGCCGAAGTCGCCGCCCGGCGCTTCCGCGAAGATTTGCTTTTCCGGCTCAACACGATTGAAATTCATTTGCCGCCCCTGCGCGAGCGTCGCGAGGACATTCTTCATCTGGCCATGCACTTTCTTCGGCTTTATGCCGAGCGGCATCGGCGCCGCGTGGAGGCGTTCGACCCGCCCGCGCTTGAATCGCTTCTCGAATACGCGTGGCCGGGAAACGTCCGTGAGCTTGAGCACACCGTCGAACGGGCCGTCTTGCTCGTGCGCGGTGAGACGATTCATTCGAGCGACCTGGGCTTGCGCATGGCGACGGACGGGCCGGCAAGGCTTGAAGCGATGAGCCTCGAGGAAGTCGAAGGCTTCCTCATTAAGAAAGCGCTCGCGCGGTACCAAGGCAACATCAGCGAAGCGGCAGAGGCATTGGGTCTGAGCCGCAGCGCGCTCTATCGCAGACTCGAAAAATATGGACGCTGACCGAGCCCATTCCGCGCTCGAGAACGCTCCGAGGTGAACACTTGGCTGAGCGGCCGAACCGTCCCCGGGCTCTCGATGCGCGGATGATGCTCCTGGCGCTTGCGGGAGGGCTGCCCGCCGTGGCCGTTGCGATGGTGCTTTTATGGACGCGCGTCGCGAGCGCGGAGGCGAGGTGGACGCTCACGCTCGTGATTGTCCTTTGCTGGGTCGGGTTTTCTCTGGCGCTGCGGTCGCGGCTCATTTTCGTTCTCAATACCCTCTCGAATCTTCTCGGCGCGATGCGGGACGGCGATTTCTCCCTGCGCGCGCGCGGCGCACGCCCGGGCGACGCGATGGGTGAAGTGCTGCGCGAAGCGAACGCGCTCGGCGATACGCTGCGCGAGCAGCGGCTGGGCGCGGAAGAAGCGGCGGCGCTGCTCGCGAAGGTGATGGAAGAAATGGACGTCGCCATTTTCGCCTTCGACAGCCGCGCTCGGCTGCGCCTGGTGAACCGGGCGGGAGAGAAATTGCTCGGCCGCGCGGCCGCGGAATTGCACGAAAAAACGGCGGGCGAACTGATGCTTGCAGATTATCTCGAGGGCGAAACCGAGCGGATTGTGGAACGGGCTTTCCCCGGCCGGCCGCAGGCGGGGCGCTGGGAAGTGCGCCGTGGTGTTTTTCGCGAGCGAGGTCTGCGGCACACGCTGCTCGTCATCGCCGATCTCAGCCGCCCTCTCCGCGAAGAAGAGCGCCAAGCCTGGCAGCGCATCGTCCGCGTGCTCGGCCACGAACTGAACAATTCGCTTGCGCCCATCAAATCCATGGCGGGAACGCTCCAGGGAATTCTGGCGCGCGAAAATGAGGCCCCGGAATGGCGCGAAGATTTGAGGCGGGGCTTGGGCGTGATCTCCGGCCGGGCGGAAAGCCTGGCACGATTTATGGAAGCTTACGCGAAGCTCGCGCGACTGCCGCAGCCGCGGATCACGTCCGTGAATCTGGGCGCGCTGATCCGGCGCGTCGCGAGCCTTGAAACACGCATCCGCGCGCGGGTCGCAGGAGGACCGGAAATTGTGATTCAAGCGGACGCCGACCAGCTCGAACAGCTTCTGATCAACCTGGTGCGCAATGCGGCGGATGCGGCGCTCGAAACCGGCGGCGCCGTCGAAATCCGCTGGGCGGAGAACCACCGCGCGGTTGAAATCGAGATCGCGGATGAAGGCCCGGGCCTTCCGAACACTGCGAACTTGTTCGTCCCTTTCTTTACGACCAAGCCCGGCGGCACGGGCATCGGTCTCGCCCTGAGCCGCCAAATTGCCGAGTCGCATGGCGGTGCGCTCACGCTTGAAAACCGCCGCGCCGGCCCCGGCTGCCTCGCCACCCTCCGCCTGCCTCTTTCCGCCAACGGTGAGCAGCTTCGCGCGGCGGCGCCGCGACTATTGGACCGCGAATGACGCTGATTCGATGCCCACGTTGTTGTGGTTATCGAACGCGTAAACGTAGATTTTCCAGACCCCTGCCGTTTTCGGAGCGGTGACGGAGAAGGTATCCGGGCCGGTTTGCGTAAACGTAGCGTTGCTGAGGCTGGAGCTTCCGTTGATGTACATTTCGTTCAACATGATGTTGTACGTCATCGGATCCCCTTCGGGATCGGTGAAGTCAGCCGTCACCGTAAAAGCCGCGCCCGGCGCGATGCCCGACGTCTGGCTGAGCGTCATGCTCTGGATCACCGGCGGTTGATTGGCCGTCGGCGGAACGCCCGTATACATCTGCTGGATCGAATAGTAGGAGAGTCGCTTCGTCATCGCGCTGCTGTATTCCGTGTTGAACCACACACCACTGAAATCGTTCGTATTCCCGTAAATGAATGCGGTGCCTCCAAGCGACACGCCGGCGGCGCCGTTTCCATTCGAGCCGCTGATGCAAGCCCAGGCGTTCGGATAAGCCTGAGCTTTTTGGACGTCCGTCGGCTCGAGCGGGACTCCGTTTTCGTCATTGGGGACCTCCCACGAACCGGACGGCCCGAATTCGGTCAGGATATACGGCTTTGTATAGGGGACGCCGTTGCCCGTCGGCCCCGCTTGCCAGGAACCTTGCACCGTGCAAACGCCGCCGTATTGGTTCACGGCCAGCAGGTCGAGGTCCGGCGAATACGTCGCGTAATAGGGCCACGCTCCGGTCCATGCGTCCGTTGAGGTTGTCGGGTGATTGGGGTCGGCGGCGTGGATGGCTTGGGAAATCTGGTTCACGTACTGCGCATAGCAGACGCGGTCATTCTGCAGGGTCGTGCCGGAAAAATAATTCTGCGCCTGCAGGATCACCTCGTTGCCGATATCCCACATCAGTACGCCAGGGTCGGCTTTGTATTGGTTGACGTAGCCGACGATGCTGTTCAGTGTTTTGCCCAAAGTGCGGTCCGTACAATAATTGACGTTTTGATTGAGCCAGAATCCCATCACCACGCGCATGTTGTTTTGATCCACCGCCGTCAGCAATTTGGCTGTGTCGGAGCTGGTGCCCCAGGTGCGGGTCGTGTTCGCGCCCGTTGCGGCCAAATCGGCGACGTAGGCGTTGATCTGGCTTTGAGTATTGGTGCTGAGCGACGGGCCGAAGTCCAGCCCTTTGATGTAATCAGGCTGGCCGTTCACGTTGAGTTGCCAGTTTCCCTGAGTTCCTGTGACGGTGACGACGCTCTGCGCCATCAGCGGAGCCCCCAGGCACACGTCTAAAAGGAAAGCTGCGAAACAGGCGAGCACTGCTTTCGACCTTCGATGTTGCATTTTGGTGTACCTCCTCCAGTGGCTTGTTAATTCAGATTCCTTGGATCCGGACTTTCTGTACTGGCCAGGCGCGCAATATACTCCATGTGGCGTAGTAATACAATAGTTAAGTAACTGCCTAATTTCTGGAGCTTTTCAGCCGCGACGACGCCTGCTGTACGAGGCGATTCAGCCGGAGATAAGCATCTTTCGTCTCCCGATGAATTCCAAGGACCTAAAAAGGCGGATTTACGAATTCTGCCGCCTGGGCGAAATGCCTCCCGCGCGAGTGAATCCGGTGGTATGATTTCTGGTCATCAATGGATTGGCTACCTGGAGATAAACCGTGAAACTTTTGCGTCCGTTCATCCTTGCAGTGTGCGTAGTAGCGTTATCCGCAGGTTCGAGCGCCGCGGCGCCGAATTCATCTTCCCCCATCGTTCGAATTCACTCCGGCCGCGTGCGCGGGATCTCCCGCGGCGGGCTGATGATTTTCAAGGGCATTCCTTACGCCCGGCCGCCGGTCGGCAAGTTGCGATGGGAGCCGCCCAAGCCTGCCAAGCGGTGGAGAGGCGTTCATTCCGCCACGGCCTACGGCAACGATTGCATGCAACTGCCTTTCCCGCATGATGCTGCGCCGCTCCGCACCACCCCGAGCGAGGATTGCCTTTATCTGAACGTTTGGGCGCCGCGCCATGCGAGCGCGCCTTTGCCCGTCATCGTTTGGATTTATGGCGGCGGTTTTGTCAACGGCGGCAGCTCGCCGGCCGTTTATAGCGGCGCCAATTTCGCCCGCGATGGACTCGTCTTCGTCAGCTTTAATTACCGGCTTGGCCGTTTCGGATTTTTCGCTTTTCCCGCTCTCATCAAAAAAGGCGGCCTCGTCGGCAATTACGCCTTCATGGATCAGATTGCCGCGCTCAAGTGGGTTCGGCGGAACATCAGCGCCTTCGGCGGCGATCCGCACGAGGTCACGATTTTCGGCGAATCGGCGGGCGGAATGTCCGTCAATCTGCTGCTCACTTCACCGCTCGCCCACGGCTTGTTCGAGCGCGCGATGATTGAGTCGGGCGGCGGTCGGGACAATCTTCTCGCGCCTCCTCCGCTCGATCATGCCGGCCCGCACGGCCAGCGCTCCGCCGTCGAGGACGGCATCGCCTTCGCGAAGGCGATGGGCATTCATGGCACGGGCGCCAAAGCGCTCGCCGCTCTTCGCCGCCTGCCCGCCAAACAAATCGTCAACGGCATCAACATGGCGACGATGTTCCAGCAGCGCAAGATTTATTCCGGCCCGATGCTGGACGGCAAGATTATGGTCGAGCCTTCGGACGCCGTCTTCGAGGCCGGCAAGCAAACGAAAGTTCCGGTTGTGGTCGGAGCGAACAGCGCCGACCTCGGATTCTCGCTGGCTACGACATTCGCCCAGCTCTTCAAGCCGTTCGGCGCGCGTGCGGACGAAGCGCGCAAGGTCTTCGACCCTTCGAATACGGGAACGGTCAGGGCCGTCGGCGCGGAAATCGGCGCGGCGCACATGATGATCGAGCCCGCGCGCTTTGTCGCCCGCGAAGTCGCCACGGCCGGCGACGCGTCTTATGAATACCGTTTTTCCTACGTTGCCTCGGCCATTCGCAGCAGGTATCCGGGCGCGCCGCACTCTTCGGAAATACCCTACGTCTTCGATACCCTCCCGAAATCCATGTGGTCGGATTACGGCAAAGGAATCACGCAGCAGGACCTGGCGATCGCTCACGACATGCATGCCTATTGGGTCAACTTTGCGAAGACCGGTGATCCGAACGGCCCCGGCCTTCCTCATTGGTCGAAGATGACGCCCGAGGGCAACGAGCTCATGAACTTCACCTTCGACGGCCCGAAGGGTGAAACAGACCCCTGGAAAACGCGGCTCGATCTGATCGAGCCCAGCCAGCCTTAGAATCTCGCGGCCCGGGTCGGCATCAGCTCGCGCCGGTTCACAAATCAGCTTTGGTATAATCCTGCACATGGGTCACGAAAGAATCCGCCAACTCCTGGTGGACACATTTCCGTCGCCGGAAGCGGCCGGGCGCACGTCCGTCCCCGAAGGCAAGAAGGGACCGTACTTGAGGATCCATTGCTTTTCCGTCTTCGTGCGGGACATGGAGCGAAGCCTGGACTTCTATCTGAACCGCCTCGGCTTCCGTGAGCTTTCCGATTCGACCGAAGAAATGTCTCGATGCGTCACGGTCGCTCCGCCCGACGGAACCGCAATCCTCGCTCTCGTCGCGCCGACGCCGGAATCCGATGAATACGCGCTTATTGGCAAATGCCGGTTCACCGTTCTCGTGACCGACGATGTGGTTGCAAAATTTGATGAATGGAGCGCGCGCGGAGTCTGGTTTCCTCATCCGCCGCTGCGCGAGTCATGGGGCGGCGTTGTGACGGGTTTCGTGGATTTGGATGGGAACCGTTTTACGCTGGTCGGGTTCGACCCCGCGAACGAAGAAATCGGCGCGCACCGCACCGCCGCGCACGAGCTTGAATATGCCCGCGACGTTCAGGCCAAGTTGTTTCCGCAAATCATGCCGCCCGTTAAGACCCTGGACTACGCGGGCGCGTGTCTGCCGGCGCGCCATGTGGGCGGCGACTATTATGATTTCCTCGACCTCGGCCGCGGCCGGATCGGCCTGGTCCTTGCGGACATCTGCGGCAAGGGAATCGCGGCGGCGCTGATGATGTCGAACCTTCAAGCGCACGTTCGCAATCTCTGCGAAAGTTACTCGAGCCGCCCCTTCGTGCCCCTCGCCGCGCCGCAGCCGCAACGATTTCTCGAAACCGTCAATCGCCTGTTCTTTGGAACGACAGCGGCGGAAGCTTATGCCACGCTCATCTTCGTCGAATATGACGATGCCGAGCGCCGCCTGCGCTACGCCAACTGCGGGCATCTCGCCGCCTTGCTTTTCCGCAGCGATGGCGCCGTCGAGCGCCTCCCTTCGACTTGTGGCGTGCTCGGCTTATTCAAGAATTGGGAGTGCGTTGCGGGCGAGCGCCAGGTCCTTCCCGGCGATACGCTCTGCCTTTATACCGACGGCGTCACCGAGTCTTTCGACGACACGGGCGGCGAATTCGGCGAAGACCGCCTCATTGCCTCACTGCGCCGACATCGCCCCGCGCCCGCCGAAGCCATCGTTCAATCTGCGATCGAAGAAGTTCAATCCTTCAGCGCCCGCGAGCGGCACGATGACATCACGCTCATCGTTGCAAAATGCCGCTGACCGTCCGGGTTGGATAACTACGGCCAACGCCTTCCCGTCGGCGAGCTCTTCACCGCGAGACTGGGCCCACGATCAATCGCGAACCAATGGGCCGTGGCGACCCCCTCGTTCCATAATGAAGTCTGAGTCTGCTACATTGTTGACGGAGCCGGAGAATGGCCAAGACTCGCCTCTTGATGGTTGCGGGCGAACGGTCGGGCGACCTTTACGGCGCGGCGCTTGCGCGGGCGCTCAAGGCGCGCCTCGGCGACGTCGAAATTTTCGGCTGCGGCGGTGAAGCCATGCGCGCGGCGGGCGTCGAGACGCTTGTGGACTCGCACTCAATTGCGGTTGCCGGCATTGTTGAAGTGCTGCCCGGCCTCGCTCGGATTTACCGGGCGTATCGCCTGTTGGTTCGGGAAGGCGCGCGCTGCCCGCCTGCGCTCGCCATCCTCATTGATTTTCCCGATTTCAATCTGCGCCTCGCCCGCGCCCTGAAGCGCAAAAACATTCCTATCGTCTATTTTGTGAGCCCGCAAATCTGGGCGTGGCGCAAAGGGCGGATCAAGCCGATGAAGCGCGTGGTCAGCCGGATGTTGTGCCTCTTCGATTTCGAGCGGGAGTTTTACCGCGCCGCGGGCGTTCCGGTCGAATGGGTCGGGCATCCGCTTGTGGACAGGGTGAAGCCGCAGCTTTCGCGCGCCGAATTTTTCGCGCGCGCGGGGCTCGATCCGCAAAAGGAAACCGTCGCGCTGCTTCCGGGCAGCCGGCGAGGGGAAGTCTCGCGCATCCTGCCGGCCGCGCTCCGCGCCGCCGCGCGCATCGCCGCCGAGCGTCCCGTCCAGTTCGCGCTAGCCCTTGCGCCCACGATTGATCTTGAATGGATCGACCGAATTCTTGCCAAAAGGCTTCACGGCTCCGCCACAGTTCGCACGCTGCGGGATCTCACGGGCGACGTTTTGGCGCATTGTGATGCGGCGATCGTGGCGAGCGGCACCGCGACGCTTGAAGCCGCGCTCGCCGGTTGCCCGATGGTTGTCGTCTATCGCGTCTCGCCCGTGACCTGGTGGGTCGGAAAATTGCTGGTCCGCGTCCCGCACTATTCCATGGTCAACCTTCTCGCCGGCCGCGCGGTCGTGCCGGAGCTGATGCAACGCGAGTGTTCGCCCCGCACGATCTCGGATCGAACTCTCTCGCTTCTTCGCAGCCGCGAGGCCCGCGAAACGATGAAAACCGAGCTGCGTAACATTCGTGCGCGGCTTGGCCCTCCGGGCGCTGCGGAGCGCGCCGCCGACGCGATCGCGCGCTTCCTGCCCGCCCCGGCGGGGCATCCAATCGCCGAGCGAGTCGCATCTCCATGAATGAAGCCTTCTCGAGGCGGCTGGATATCCAGGCGGTATAATCGCGAATGAGGCACGGTGCTGAAGAAGCGGCTATGCGATTCGATTCGAATTCGCTAACATGTTCTGAGGTGAGTCCAATGATACCGGCGACTCCTGCGGCAGGTGAGTGCCGCAACCATGCCCATCGGCCTGTTCTGCCCCGGGGGGCGGGGGCGGTGATGTTCGTCGCCGCAGTCCTGCTGTTCAATGTTTCCGCTCGCGCTCAGCAGCCGCCGAGCTTTTACGTCACCGGATATTCGATTCGAGCGCAGCTTTTTCCCTCGACGCACATGATGACGGCGACCGCGAGAGTGGATTTTACGCCGAATGAGGAATTGACCTCGGTGAATTTTCAATTGAACAGCGCGCTCAAAGTGGAGCGGGTCACGGACGCAAGCGGACAAAGCGCGGAATTCGAGCGAAAAGGCCTGAACCTCAAAATCAATTTGCTCCAGCCGGCGCAGGCGGATCAATCAACGTTCGTCACCGTGCTCTACGGCGGCACGCTGAGTTCGCCGGCCGGAAGTCCGGTTGAAGATTTGCAGCTTGCCTACGTCGGCCCCGAGGGTTCTTACCTATTGTACGCGGGCGACTGGTTTCCCGTGCGGCCTCCGGGACTCGACCGGTTCAAGGCGAAGATGGTGATTACCGTGCCCGCCGATGAGACCGTGATCGCTTCCGGTGAGTCCGCGGCGCCCGAGCAGCAAGAGGGCAATGCGACTTACTCGTTCAATTTCGACAAGCCCTCTTTTCCCGGAACCGTTCTCGCCGGCAACTACAAGGTGATTCCCTCTACCGCGACCGGTGCGAACATCACCTTTTATATGAAGCCGGGCCAGCAGGCTTACGTCGAAGACTACGGTCAGGCTGCCGAAAATATCATCGAATACTACTCGTCGAAGTTCGGTTCATTGCCGAGCGGACACCTGGCGATCGCGGAAATCGCCAACGATACGGTTAATGCCTATTCGGCCCCCGGTTTGGTGGTGCTCGCCTCGCGTTCGTTCACGAAGCCGGTGGATGATCGCCTCCTCGCGCATGAAATTGCCCGTCAATGGTGGTGGTGTCTGCTGAGTCCCGCGACGGCGAACGACGCTTTCCTGGATCAAGGGCTCGCCACTTACTCGACGGCGCTCTATACGGAAAACTCCGCCGGCGAAGAAGCGTTCGAGGAATTGATGCACAACATCGCCATTGACGCGCTCACACACGAAGGCTCGGCGCCGATCAGCGAGGCCGGTCAGCTTCAGCCGTTCACGCCAGACTACGATTCCATCGTTTACAACAAGGGCGCCATGATCTTCCACATGCTCCGCTGGGTGATCGGCGACCCCGCGTTCTTCGAGACTTTGCAGAATATGGTCAAGGATTACGCCTGGAAGACCGTCACCATCGCCGAGTTTCAGCGCCTCGCCGAGCAGGCGAGCAAGAAGCAGCTCACCTACTTCTTTGCGCAGTGGGTGGATTCGACGGGAGTGCCTCAGTTTACGCAGATGTGGGCCGTTTATAAGCTGCAAAAGGGCTACCAGATCGTTGGCAAAGTCCAGCAGGATTTGGATATTTTCCGCATGCCCGTGAACATTCGCGTGGATCAGTATGGACGCCCGCCCATCAATGACAAAGTGGAAATGGTGGGAACCAGTGCGAACTTCACCCTCAACACTCCGACTTATCCCTATCGCATCACCGTCGACCCCGGAAGCCACATCCTTAAAATGGATAGCCATCTGAAGATTGACGTGCTGATGGCGCGCGCCCGCCAGCTCGTCCAGGAACAGGCTTATTTTGACGCCATCAAGGAATACGAAAAAGTTGTCGCGCTCAACAAGAACAACTCCCTCGCGCACTATCGTTTGGGGACCATCTATTTTCTATTGCAGAACTACAACGCCGCTCTCGAGGAAATGCAGGCTGCTCTCAACGGCGATCTCAAGCCGAAATGGATTGAAGTGTGGGCGCATCTGACGGAGGGCAAGATCTTTGACGCCATCGGACAGCGCGACCGCGCGCTCAATGAATATCAGCGCGCGCTCCAGACCAACGACAACACTCAGGGCGCGCTTGCCGAAGCGAATCGGTATATCAAAAAGCCCTATCAAGCGAAGAGCCGCCAAATCAGTTAGCGTCTTTCCGCTTGCTAAAAAGCCGCGTCCCTTCATGAGCTCCTCTCGCGCGTAAAATTGGCCTCATCCTTATCTCAATTGCTGAGAAGGTCTTTCTTTGCGCCTCCGTCGCGCGGGCGTCGGCCGAGCCACAAGTCTTCGAGCGCACGCCGGACGAAAATTCGAATCATGCGGCGACGGTATTCGGGCGACGAGGCGGAAGTCGTGAGCGGCTTCGCTGTGCGGATTGCTTCGTGCGCGATTTCGTCCACGAGGCCGGCGGAAAATTCTTTCCCGATCAGCGCTTCGGCTTTTGGGAGAAGCCGAGGCGCCGGATTGACCGCCGTCAGCGCGATCCGCGCTTCGCGGCAGATGCCCCCGGAATCCTTGCGCATCACGGCCGCCACGCCCGCGAGCGGATAATCAATGGATTTCCGGATCCGCAATTTCTGGTAAATTCCCTCGAATCCCGCATTTCGCGCGGGCACGCGCACGCCGATCAGGATTTCGTCTTGCGCTTTGCGCAGGCGAACCATTCCATCATTCACATAAAACTCGGCAAGCGGAATCTCGCGGTTTCCGCGCGGCCCGGCGAGCTGGACCGTCGCTTCAAGCGCCAGCAACGCCGGAGCGCAATCGCCCGAATACGCCGCCCAGCAGAAATTTCCGCCGGGCGCGACGTGGCAAATGTGGCCGTCTTTTTTGAGGCAGCCGCCGAGCGACTCGCGCCAAAACGCCGACTGGTTGTAATAAAGGCAGCGGGTGTCGAGACAAAGATTCCCGCCGAGCGTTCCCAGATTGCGCAAAAGCGGGCTCGCGATGGATGCAGCCGCTTGATGAAGGACCGGGAATTCCCTCGCGATGAGCGCCGATTCAGAGATCTCGGTGATCGTCGCGAGCGCGCCGAGTTCGAGGCCCGCTTCAGGATTGAACCGAATGTAATTCAATTCGCCAAGACCCTTCACGTCGAGCAGCACGCGCGGCTCGAAGAGCCGCTGCTTCATGCTGGGAATCAAGTCCGTCCCGCCCGCCACGATTTGCGCTTCCGGCCCGTAGCGCAGGAGCGCTTCAAGCGCCTCATCGAGCGAGCGGGGACGAACGAGTTTGAACGCGGGCAAGCTCATGTGCCCGATTCCTTTTCGCGTCTTCCGCTCTGCGGCATGGCGTTCAACTTCCCGTCCTGCGCTGTTTTTCTTCAAGCGCTTTCAGGATTCTTTCAGGCGTGATCGGCAGCGTCGTCATCCACACGCCGACCGCGTCGTAAATGGCATTCGCGACCGCAGGAATCACGGCGGCGAGCGATCCCTCGCCCGCTTCTTTTGCGCCGAGCGGCCCTTCGGGATCGGCGCTCTCGACCAGGATCGGCCGAATCTCCGGCGAGTCGAGCGTTGACGCCGACCGGTATTCGAGCAGCCCGGCATTCATCAGCCGGCCGTTTTTCCAAACCATTTCTTCCTCGAGAGCTTGTCCCAAACCCATCCACACGGAGCCTTCCACCTGTCCCTCGACGGTCAGCGGATTGATGGCCTTTCCGCAATCGTGCGCGGCGTAAATGCGCTCGACGGTCACCTGGCCCGTTTCCACATCAACACTCACTTCCGCTACCTGCGCGCTGTAACTATAGGCCGGCGACGGGCCGACGCCCGCGCCTTTATATTTTCCGCCGCGCGCTTCTGCGGGCGTCGAGTAGGATCCCGTCGCGCGCAGCACGGTCTCGGGTTTCGCGGCCAGCAGCACCGCTTGCGCGAGCGGAAGCGCCTTCGCGCGATTGCCCGCCTCAAAGATTCTGCCGTCTTCGAGAACCAATCGTTCCGCCGGAACGTCGAAGTAGGTTGCGGCGGCGTTCAGGATCTGCCGCTTCGCTTCGCGCGCCGCTGCCAGCGCCGCGTTGCCTGCCATGAACGTCACGCGGCTCGAGTAGCTGCCCAGGTCAATCGGCGTGCGCGCCGTATCGGCGGCAACAATTTTCACGCGGTCGAGCGCGATGCCCAGTTCGTGCGCGACGATTTGCGCCTGCACGGTGTCCGAGCCCTGCCCGATCTCGGAAGCGCCGGTAAGAATTGTCGCCGTGCCTTCCCCGTCGAGTTCGAGATTGACGGTCGAGTGCGGCTGGTCCGAGCGAATGATGGGGTTTGCCGCGCCGCTGACGTAATGGCTCCCCGCGATCCCGATGCCTTTGCCGAAGGGCAGCTTGCCGCGCTTCTCGCTCCAGTTCGAAGCCTCCGCCACGCGCTCGAGGCATTCCGGGTAGCCGTAGCTCAGAATGCGCAATCCGTTGATGGTCACGCACGGCGGCTTCAGAAGATTGCGCCGGCGAATTTCCGCGGGATCGATTCCCAGTCCGGCGGCGATCATGTCGAGGTGAGTTTCAAAGGCGTAGCGGACGTTGACCGTGCCGTGGCCGCGCATTGCGCCGCAGGCGGGCTTATTCGTCAGCACGCGATAGCCGTCGTATTTGACGTTTGGGATGTCATAGAGCGCATTGAGCAACTGGCCCGAGTAAAGCATCGTGACGGGCCCATAGCCGCAAAACGCGCCGCCGTCCTGGATGACGCGGCCTTCGACAGCCGTGAGCCGCCCGTCGCGGCGGACACCCGTCTTGAGCTCGACGATCGTGCGAGGTCGTCCGCGGTGCGCGTAAAAAACCTCTTCGCGTGTGTAAGTGATTTTCACCGGGCGGCCCGCTTTGCGCGCGAGCACCGCCGCCGCAAGCTCGAGCGGAATCACCTCGCTCTTACCGCCGAACCCGCCGCCCACCAGAGGCTTGATGACGCGCACGTTCTCTTCCGGCATTTCGAGCGTAGCGGCAAGCGTCTTCATCAGGTAATAAGGAACCTGGGTCGAAGACCAGACGGTGAGTTTTCCGTCATCGTCAAAGGAGGCGAGCGTCGAGTGCGGCTCGAGCGCGGCGTGCGTCACTTCCGCGCAATCGAAGCGGTCGAATCGAACGAGATCCGCGGCCTTGAACCCCGCTTCAACGTCGCCGAAATGGTGGTGATATTCCTTTTCGATATTGTGCGGCCGCCCGTCGTGAATCAGGTTCGACTCCGCCCGCATGGATTTTTCCAGGTCGAGATGAGCGGGAAGGATTTCATATTCCACGCGGATCCTGCGGAGGGCTTCTTCGGCGATTTCGGCGGACTCGGCCGCGACGCCCGCAACGTTGTCGCCGATGTAGCGGACCTTATCGTCCGCGAAAATCCGCTCATCGTGGCCGATCGGAAGAATTCCGTATTTCACCGGCGTCTCCTTGCCCGTAACGACGGCGAAGACGCCCGGCAATTGCCCGGCTCTCGACGCGTCGAGCCGGCGAATGCGTGCGTGCGCGTGAGGGCTGTGAAGAATCTTTCCGACGAGCGTTCCCGGGAGAACCAAGTCGTCCGCGTATTTCCCCGCGCCCGTGACTTTCTCGAAGCTGTCCACCATCGGGACGCGCGACCCGACGGGCGAATTCGGAATGGAGCCGGCGCTCACGGGCGCACAACCTCCCCGGCCGATTCTTTTTCCATCAGTTCGATGGCGCGGCGAACGGACTCGAGAATTTGCGTGTAACCGGTGCAGCGGCAGAGATTACCGGAAAGCGCCTCATTGATTTCAGCGTCGGTCGGGTGAGGAGTTTTCTCGAGCAAACTGCAGGTCGTGAGAATCAATCCCGGCGTGCAAAATCCGCATTGCACTCCGCCGCATTCCGCAAAAGCGCGCTGGAGCGACGCGAGCTCGCTCAAGCGCGTTTTGCCCGGCGCGAGCCCTTCGATGGTCGTGATTTCCGCATCCTGATAGGACGCGGCGAGCATCAAGCAGGACATCGCGGGACGGCCATTCACCAGAACGGTGCAGGCGCCGCAGCTCGAGTCGTCACATCCGCACTTTGTTCCCGTCAGGCCCAAATCCTCTCTCAGCGCCTCCAGCAAAAGCCGGTTCGGCGCGGCCTCGAGTTCCTGCGTCGCACGGTTGACGTGGAGAAGAATCTTTTGCTTCGTCACGCTGCGCCTTTCAATCACCCGTCCATTTCGGCGGGCGCTTTTCAAGGAAAGCGCGCAAACCTTCTTGCGCGTCGCGCGTCTTGACCAGTTCTTCCAGATAAATCCTTTCGCTTTCGCGCAGCGCCGCCTCAAAATCGCCGCGGAATCCGATCCGTTCCGCTTTGCGAGCGAGCGCAAGCACGGCAGGGCTTCGAGCGAGCAAGCGGTTTTCAAGCGCTTGCGTCTCGCGCTTCAGATCTTCCGCCGGGACCACGCGATGGACGAGTCCCCAGGCGCACGCTTGCGCCGCGGTGATCGGATCGCCGGTCAGAATCATTTCGCGCGCGCGGCTTTCTCCGATCAGGCGCGGCAGCAGGACCGCCGCGACGGGCGGAAACGCTCCGACGGCGATTTCCGGCTGGCCGAAGCGCGCGTCTTCGGACGCGATGATGAAGTCGCATGCGAGAGCGAGTTCCATGCCTCCGCCGAGGCAGTGTCCGCGCACCTGCGCGATGACCGGGGCGGGCGCATCGAGCGCGGCGTGGATGAGCGCGTGAAATTCGCTCAGCATCAACTCCGCGCGATCCGGGAAGTGGTCGCGAATTTCGACGCCCGCGGAAAACGCTTTGTCCCCCGCGCCGGCCAGCTCGATCAGCCGCACGCCCTTTTCGTTTGCGGCCGATTGGATCCCGGCGCGAAGCTCGCGCAAAGTTTCAATATCGAGAATGTTGAGCGGCGGGCGGTTGATGACGAGGCGCGCGACGGCTTCGCGGCGCTCGGCGGAAATTGCTCCTGCGGCTTGCGGGGTCGCCACGGATTACCCTTTTCCGCGCGCGAACTCAATGCATCCTTCGCGCGCCTTCCGACGGCTCGAACTCGTGCTCGTTCTTTGGAACGATCCAGTCGTTTTCCTTGAAAATATCCGCCAGAGTTTCGCGGTCCTTGGCGGAAGGCAGAACGGCCGGCAGATATTTTTTGTATTCGTCCTGCGCCATCCGGTCGCCGCTCAAGCTGTAGCACTTGCCCGCGTGCTCTCCGATTTGCCGGTTGAACCTGATGTCCGGCACGACGAGCTTCGGCTCGCCCGGACGAATGTTCTTGTTGAGCAGCTCCGTTAGCTTTTCCACTTCCTGGTAATAAAGCATCCGGGCCGAATCATTCAGCTCGTCCTTGCTCGCATCCATGCCCGCCGTGCGCTCGTTGTAACGCCCCTTGAGCCCCCACACGTAGGACCAATGCGCCGAAGACGACCGGTCCGTCCCGAAAAGGTCGAAGGAGGTCGGCAGCCATTTATTGAAATACCGTTGAATGATGGCGACGGGTATGCGCCCTGCCTTGATGACCCGCATCAGGCCGTTGTTGCCCGTGCCGAGGTGAAACGATTCTTCCTTGAGCATCGGGCCCATGCTCTGCGCGACCGGCAGAAACGCGGAATAGGAGAGCATGGTGAGCTGGAATTTTCCGTCGCGGTCAACGAACTGCGTGTAGGTGAAGAAATCGAGCCAGTCGTTCACCGGCTGGTTGAACGCGCCGAGCAGGCGGTCGTCCGTGAAGGCGCGCCGCTCGAGGAGCTTCTGCGCTTCGAGCCTTCCGGAGCGGCCGAACTGCGAAATCAGCACGTGGCTCATCTGCCAGCCGTGCCGCATTTCTTCCGTCATCACGCGGACGAGGCTCAGGTAATCGTAGCGGCTGGGCGCGGTTTCAAACAATCGCCGCTGCTGCTCGACGCTTGCGAATTCCGTGTCCCCCTGATAGACCACCAGGTTCAGCGCGGCGTCGCGAATGCGCTGGTCGGGAATGTGCATCACCGTCTTCCAGCGCAGCGCGCCTTTATAATCGCCGAACTCGATTTCGGACGTCACTTCGCCGTATTTCGCTTCGAACCGGTATTCCTTGAATTCCGGAGCATCGAGCCCGATGTCCTTTTGCCAGCCGTAGAAGTAATCAATCCAATCGTCGAAATTCGACAATTTGAGCATCCCGCACCTCCGCTCGACTCGCTCGCGTCGCGGCCCATTCGCCGTGCGCGACTATTTCTCAGCCGCTTTCCGGCACTCGCCGATGAATTGCTCGAAAATTTTCCGCTGCTCCGGCTGCTCCGTCATCTCTTCGGGATGCCACTGCACGGCGAGCAGGAACGGATAGTCGTCCGCCGCTTCGACCGCCTCCGGCAAGCCGTCCTCCGAGTAGGCTGTTACTTTCAGGCCGTGCCCGACGCGTTTGATGGCCTGGTGATGCAGGCTGTTCACGCGGCAGCTTCCGCGCATCGCTCCTCCCAGGCGCGAATCGGGCTCCGTGATCGTCACCGAGTGCACGGGCGCCGTGCGGTCGTCCGCTTGCCGGTGGTTGATGCCGCCCGCAAATCCCGGCTCCGAGGCAAGATCCTGATAGAGCGCGCCGCCGAACTTCACGTCAATCATCTGCGCGCCGCGGCAAATGCCCAGAATCGGCAGCCGCCGTTCGAGCGCGCGCTCGAGCAGCGTCATTTCGAATTGGTCGCGCGTTCTCGCCGGGCGCACGCTTCTATGTCTGATTTTTTCGTCATAGTAAGCGGGATCGACGTCCTCGCCGCCGGCAAAAAGAATGCCATCGTACTCTTCCGCATGGACGTCTGGAGCCGCCGCGGCGACGAGTTCAACTTCTTCCGCTTTTGCGCCGGCCGCGACGAGCGCACGGGCATAAGGGGAACTCTTCCCCTTGGTTTTTTCCTTCGCCGAAACTGAAATCGCGATTTTCATTTTGATTGGCCTTGGAAGCCACGAATCGCAAGCGTGGAGCACGAAGGCGCATTCACGGCCGCCCTTCAGCCTTCATACTTGCTTTATCCCCTCCGCCGTTCTTTCGTGACCCGGCTTCTGTCTCCTTCTCTATTTCGCTTTGAATTTCGGCGTGCGCTTTTCGACGTACGCCGTCAATCCCTCGTGGGCGTCCTCGCTCTTGAAGAGGTCGAACTGCAATTCGCGCTCGAGCGCCAGGCCCTCCGTGAGCGGCATTTCGAGCCCGGAGCAGACCGCGCGCTTGATCCGTCCGACGGCGCGCGCGGCCTTTTGCGGCGGCAGGAACTGGCCGGCGTAATCCTTCACCTGCTCGAAGAAATCCGCGCGATCGAGCACCTGATTGACCAGCCCCATTTCCTCCGCTTCTTCGAAGGAAAACGTCCGGCCCATCGCCATCATTTCAATCGCGCGCGATTTGCCGATGAGCCGCGAAAGCCGCTGCGTCCCGCCGGTTCCGGGAAGCACGCCGAGCGCGACTTCCGGCAGTCCGATTTTCCCCGCGTCCCGCCGCGCCAGGCGAATGTCCGCCGCGAGCGCGATCTCGAGCCCTCCGCCCACCGTGTGCCCGTTGAGCGCCGCGATCACGAGCTTCGGCGTGTGCTCCAGCCGGCTGAGCGTTTCGTTCGCGTGCAGGCAGAAGTAATACTTGAATTCGGGCATGACGCTCGCAAGCATCTTGATGTTCGCCCCCGCGGAGAAGAATTTTTCTCCCGCCCCGCGCAGAATGATGACGTGCACGCTCTCATCCATCCGGGCGTCGAGAATGGCTTCGTCGAGCTCCCGCATCATGTCGTAAGTGTAGGTGTTCGCCGGCGGATCGTTCATTTCCATCCAGGCGATCCCGTTTTCGGCCTTGTAGTTGATTAGCCGGTGGCTTTCCGGCATCGGCGCTGTTGCAGACATCGCTGAACCCTCCTTTGCGTCCTGCACCCTTCCTTCGCAAGCAAAGCCACTTGCTATTGCGCGGCGGATCGCGCCGGTCGGGCTTCGTGTAATGCGTTCGCCGCGAGGAATGCACCCGCGGCTCTCTCCCGTCCGCGCACGGCGGTCTTCGCGCGGCTTCGTTCCCGGCGAACGCCCAGGAAGAACATCTCGGCCATCGCCTCGGCCAGGCTCTCCGCTTCCGGATCGCTTCCCGGCCGGTACCACATGTAAATCCAGTTCATCATGCCGAAGAGCGAAAGCACCGCGATCCGCGGATTGATCCGCCGCAGCTTGCCCGCCGCTGCCAGGCGCTCAACCTGCTCGTAAGCGAGCTGGTAGTACGCTTTGCGCAGCGCGTGGATCTCGCGCCGCCACGCTTCCTCGAGCGAATGCTCTTCGTGCGTCAGCACTTTCATTTCGCTCGGATGCTCGAGGAAAAAGCCGAGGTGAAGGCGGATGATCGCGCGCAAGCGCTGCTCGGGGTCGGAGGCCGCGCCGAGCGCCCCGCGTGCGTTCGCAAGAAGAGTTTCAAAACTGTTCCGCTGAATCAGGTAGAGAAGATGCTCTTTGCCGGAAACGTAATAGTAGAGGCCCGCGAGGCTCGTATCCGCCGCGCGCGCCACGTCGCGCATCGAAGCCGCGTGATACCCGCGCTCGCAAAACACCCGGGCCGCCTGGCTCAAAATGTCATTCAGTTTGCGCGATCGGTTGTTGATCATGGCCCGCTGCCGCGCCGCTCGCCCGGCGGCTTGGCCGGCGGGGGCTCGCATTCAATCGAACGTTCGTTCGAGCTCATCCTATCGCTTTCCATCCAAAAGTCAAGCGCCGCCGCAAGCTGGCCGCCGCAAGCCATCCGTTCAACGTCCCCCAAGGCGCACCCCGTTGCATCGCTCTCGCTTCCGGCTTTTTCCCAAAATGGGAATCCGCTCCGATTCGGAACTTGTGATGGAAGCGCCGCTTCGGTTCGCGCGGCAGGCCGTCAAATCGCGGCTTGATCTGCCCGTCCGTGGCGCGTGCGGCCGTTGTTCTTTCCCAAATCGGGAAAAGGCCGGCTCACGCTCCCGGCTTCGCGGCGCGTCTAGCCGGTTTCTGCGCCGGTCTAGCCTACACACAAAATTTTCGGGGGACTCGCAAGCGCTCGCGTGGCGCCTTCACCGCTCCGGGTTCCTCGCTCGCCCCGAATCCTCCTGAAGCCCTTGAAAACACGGTCGAATCGCCGTGCCGAATCGCGCTTGCCGGCTCGAGCTTCCCTCATCGGATATTTCCTCGCCGCTTCAAACCGAGGCTCGCGCGATTCATCGAAGCTGGCGCGCCCGTTCCGCCCTCGGACGATGGCAGGCCTCGTGCATAACCTGCAGGCGAGCGCCGGGAGTTCTTCCTAGCCTAGCGCGCTCCGAGCGAAAAGGCGGACCGGCTGGATCCGCCGTGCAAGCCGGAGCGGGAGACGGACATGTTGAACGCGCGCGAGGTTCGAAGTGGGGTTCGGGCGGATGGAATGGGCGAAAACGGGCGACGGGCAAGGTTTGAGGAGCATGCGCGGCGCGAGGCAGCGGGCGCTTGCGTCGCCGCCGAGCCGCTCCGGCCCCGCGCCGGGAGGGTGTCGGGAGAATGCGCGCATCGCGATAGCCTCGTCCTGGACCTGGCGACGCTCGTGAGGAAGATCGCGCTCCAGATTCATCGCCGCCTGCCTTCGCACGTCGAACTCGATGACCTGATTGGCGCGGGAACGCTCGGACTGATTGAGGCGATCCGCCGTTTCGATCCCTCGCGGCGAGTGGACCTTGCGCAGTACGTGCGGCATCGCATCCGCGGCGCGATCCTCGATTCGCTTCGCGAGCTTGATCCGGCGCCTCGGGATTTGCGCCAGCAGATGAAGCGCTTCGAGCGGGCGTTCGTGGAACTTCAGGGCCGGCTGGGGCGCCCCGCGACCGAAGAGGAGATGCAATCCGCTCTCGACTTGAAATCCGGCGAATGGGCGCGGGAGGTGCGCGGTCTTCGGGCGCTCGCTTATGACCCGATGCGGCCAGCCGCCGCCTGGGGAGCAAGCCAGCCGCTCGATGAAACAATGCTCGAGGCCCGTTCGGAAGACGGCCCGTTCGTGCTCTGCTACCGCAGCGAGCAGCGCGACATTCTGCGCCGCGCTCTCGCCGGGCTCAGCCCGCGCGACCAGACGCTGATGGCTCTCTATTATCGCCGCGGATGGACAATGCTGAAAATAGCCGGGCGTCTGGGAGTTGATGAATCGCGCATCTCGCAGCTTCACGCCGCCGCGTGCGCGCGGCTGCGCTCGGCGGTGGCGGCGGCTTTGGAGGGTCCGGCGCGGCCTCTTCCCGCC
This sequence comes from Acidobacteriota bacterium, assembly GCA_021828285.1. Classification (GTDB taxonomy): domain Bacteria; phylum Acidobacteriota; class Terriglobia; order UBA7540; family UBA7540; genus JAKASG01. The sequence goes on from JAKASG010000019.1 coordinate 21,396, forward strand.
GTTCCGGAACGGCATGCGCCGGCCGCTGCCAATTCCAATTGCATCGCGTAACCGGAGAGAGCAGCAGTCCGTCAAATCAGGTGCGCAATCATGTAATGCCATTGTTCGCAATTGCAAGAGGGCCGGTCCAATGGTAGGCTGCGAACGGCCCGTTCAAGCGCCGCGATCTGCGTGCGGAACTTCTGGAAAGCAACCCTGCGCGGCCACGGCGGGAGAAAACTCGATGGGGGCGATTGCGATTCGCTCATGACCCGACACGAAGGTGAAGTCTTTGAAAATCAGCACGTCGTTCTCGATGATGGCGTCTTCGTCAACTGCCTCTTCAAAGCGTGCAGCCTGGAATATTCCGGCGGAGACGTTTACGTTCAAAATTGCCGTGGCGAAAGCTGCCAACTGGTTTGGCGCGATGCGGCGATGCGGACGGTTTTTTTGCTGCAAGGTCTCGGGCTGATGAATCCTCCCGCACAGGCTTCGGGCACTGCAGGGTCTTCACACCTCAACTGACGCCATCCCAGCCGCTCGAAGGCATGACGGAAATTTCGACCGAGCGCCTTCGTTCGTGTCCGGGCCCTTCCCCTCGCCCTCATGCGCCCGCCCCAGGCTGCTGAATTCCCGCCGCGGCGCGAACTGTCCCGAAACGATATATAATTTGCAAAGCTATGGAAACGACCGCGGGCGTCCGGCCTTTCCCATTCTCTCGAAATCGGAAAGCCTGAAATGCGCCGGCGTGAGTTCCTCACACTCGGCTCCATTCTTGCGATGGGCAAGCTCGGCCGGGCCGGTTCCGTTCCGCGACAAAGCGCTTCGCCCGCCGCCGGCGCCTCGTCCATCCGCTTTCGCGATATCGGCGCTGAAGCCGGACTCACCACCGTCCCCAACTTTTCCCCCGAAAAGCGCTACGTGATCGAGACGACGGGTGGCGGCATTGCCCTCTTCGATTGCGACAATGACGGCAGGCTGGACATCGCCGTGACCAATGACACGACCATCGAGCGTTACCTCGCCGGCGGCGACCGCATGATCACGCTCTACCGTCAGGGTGCGGACCGGCGTTTCAAGGACATCACGGAATCCGCCGGACTTTCGGCGCGCGGCTGGGGCATGGGCCTTGCGGTGGGGGATTACGATAATGACGGCCTTCCCGATCTTTACGTGACGGGTTACGGCCGCAACGTGCTTTACCACAATCTGGGCGGCGGCAAATTTGAAGACGTCACGGATCGCGCCGGAGTGGCCGGCGGCGGATTCAGCCTCGCCGCTGCATGGGCCGATTACGACCGCGACGGCCATCTGGACTTGTTTGTTTCCCGCTACGTTCCCTACGACATTCATCATCTGCCCCGTCTTTGGACAGGTTCAGCGGGCGGCCGCGCCCTGCCGGTGGAAGGCCCGGTCAAGCGCGGCGAAACTTATTTTCTTTTCCACAATCGCGGCGACGGAACCTTCGAAGAGGTTGCGCAAAAGGCGGGAGTCAGCAACCCTCGCAGGCGCCGCGGCATGGGCGCCGTCTGGGGCGATTACGACAATGACGGCTGGCCTGACCTCTACGTCAACAACGACGTGGGTCCGAGTTTTCTCTTCCATAACAATCGCGATGGAACTTTCACCGACGTCGGGATGCTTTCCGGCACTGCGCTCGATTCCGACGGCCAGGCCATGGGAAACATGGCGGCGGATTTTGGAGATTTCGATCGCGATGGAAACCTCGATCTGACCGTGACTCGCTGGTCCGGCCAGGCGATGGCTCTCTACCATAACGAGAAGCAGGGGTTTTTCCTCGACATCGCCTCATCGGCGCGAATCGCGGAGCCCAGCTTTTATCCGGTGAAATGGGGAGGGGGATTCGCGGACTTCGATAACGACGGCTGGCTCGATATCCTGGTCGCGAATGGCAATGTGTCGCCTCTGGTGGATCCGTTTCTCAAGAGGAGCCCTTATCGCGAGCCGCTTCTTTTCTTTCATTACGAGGGCGATCTTACCTACCGGGATATTTCCTCCCTCACGGGACTCAATGCCGGCCCGCTTCAATCGAGGCGAGGCACGGCTTTCGGTGACATCTTCAACACCGGCCGCGTGGGCGCTGCGGTCTATAACCTCTGCGGTCCACCGTCCTTGTTCGTCAACGAGACGCGTGATGCCGGCCATTGCGTCCTCTTTCGCCTCGTCGGCGCGAAGAGCAACCGCGCGGCCATCGGCGCTCGCGTCACCGTGCACACGCCGAAGATGATCCAGATGGATGAAGTGCGCGGAGGCGGAAGCTACGCTTCGTCAAACGATCAGCGCCTTCACTTCGGGCTCGGCGGCGACGCGGTCATGTCTCGCGTCGAAATTCGCTGGCCGAGCGGCCTGAAGGAAACGCTCACGGCCATGCCCGCCGATGCGATTTACGAAATTACGGAAGGCAAGGGCATCACGAATAAAACCCCGTTGCAGGGATTGTAGCGGGAATCCCGATTTCCGCCGCCTGCCTCTTTCGCGTCGCCTGATTTTCACCCAATCAATTGAGAAATCTAGTCTCGTGTAACAGAAGAAAGGGATACACGTCGTCGCACTTTCATGCTGAGCGAAGCGAAGCATCGGCTGTTCCGCCGGAGGAACAGGCAAAAGCGGATTCTTCGCTGCGCTCAGAATGATGGGTTATCGGGCGTGTAACTTATTTCGACAACGCGGTGCTAGTTGATGTCCGCGCGCCAGTGTATCCCGTTCGGATCTTTCCACGAACCGATCATCAGCCAGTGGAGGTGGCGGGCGATCACGGCTGACCCTCCCGACTTCAGCCATTTCTCGAAGGCCGCGACGTTTTCGGCGTCTTTCGCGTCCTTCTGCTTTTCGAGAACCATCGAAAAGGGCTTGAGGGAATCGGCCCAGCGAGCGTTTGAGAAATCCGCAAAATCGAGCCCGGACAACTCGGCGGGCATCAGGGCGCGGGCCGCCTGGAAGCTTGGCTCAGCGGAAAGCCCGGGGGGTAAGGGTGCGGCGCTCGTGACGGAATGCGCCGTCTTGCGGACGAGCGCTTCATCTTTGCTCGCCAAAAGGAGGTGCGGCGTCAGCGCGATGAAGTAGGGGCATGTCGCGGAATTCTTCAGCGCGCCTCCTTTCTGTGGAGTGTTCCCGCCGGATGGGTTCTGGCCCGGCGTTGGGTTTACGCCGGCCGTAAAATCGGGCATCGGCGGCGTACGGTAATAAACGATCGGTCCTTCTTGTCCGGCCGGATGCACGAAGGCTGCGAGCAACGACGTGAATAGCTCATTCGCGGCTTTCGAATGAATGGTCATGGCGATCAGGGACGTGGGAGGGTCGGCATTGTCCGGCGCAGGCTTCGATATCACCGCATACTCTCCCCCAAGCATCGGCATGACGGGGCTCACGAACAAGTCAATGGCCGCCTTGAATTTCGCCATTTGCGCAGGATTCATCGCCGCCGAAAGTGCGGCCGTAATGTCGGCCGCAAAAGCGGGCAAATCCATGCGGGTGACGCTGAGCGAAGAACCCGCGGGCGCGAGGGCGAGCGCATCGAACGATGGGGTGTTCGCGCCAAATACATCGAAGACGCTGCCGGGTGAAGTGTCGCCCATGATCGAGAAGCGCGCCAGCTCGCTCGGCGCGTCCAGATTAATCTCGCCGTATGCTTCATGCAGGCGCTCGGCGTGCAGGGCGTGCAGAAACGCGACCCAATTGAAATTCGGCGAGTTGGCCAGGTGCAGTTCCGAGAGGGCGGGAAAGCGAAGGAAAAACTCGAGCGACGGTTGCCCGGAAGATTGCGCTTGGGCTTCGCGATAAGCCGCCACGCCCGCTAGCGATGTCGCAGGCGCCGCGGCGCTGCTGAAGCGCGCGACGAGATCGTTTCGCGTTCGGACATCCGCCGCGGACACGAGGAAGCCGGCGGGCGTGATTTTCATGTTCGCCGCGGTTTTGGGGTCGCTCGAAGCCAGTGCGGAAATCAAATCCCGGCCTGCTTTGCCCGCGCGCTCGACCACCATGAAGCCGTGGACGAGAGACTTCGCTCCCGTTTTTTCATCTGGGTCGGGCGCCGTCAAACGCGCGCCGACGATGATCGGCTGTTCGAGCAAGGCGCGAACTTCGTGTGCGGGCAGGTGTGCAGCCTTCGGATTTCTTTGCAGCGCACTCTCGATATTCTCTTCAATCAGCGCGCGTGCAGGCGCGAACCCCGGATCGTACCAGAGCGCCACAAGCGCATCGCGGCTCGCGGGCGAGATCGCGCTTGCGCCGTGCCAATAGAGGTAGCAAAAAGTATCGGCGGGCAGGCGCTCGGCAAGGTTTGCCGTTTGGGCGCGCGCCGGAGCGGCATGAACCAGGAACACGGAAGCCAGCAGAAAGCTTGCGGCATTGAATCGTGACATTTTAGGACCTCGATTCTTCTCTTGGCACTGCGTTCAATTGGCGACCAGCATATACCGGACGGACGCAGGGGGCAACAGGCTTGAATAGTGGGCTTTCGCATCGGCCGGCATTCCCTCTGAGATCAGTTCCGCGCGGCGTGGGCTGGACGAATCGCCGTGAACGTTCCCGAGCGCGCTCTCCTTGCATGAGAGGATCAATTGGTCGAACAATCCCGCGGTCCTCGATTCGCCGCCCGCTTCCTGGAATTGCGCCGAGGTGATTTACGGGGAATATCGCCGGACCGAAAGCGCGATCGGCAATCCGACGAAGAACCAGTGCTCGACGAATTCGCAAGCGCGCAGGAACAACGCCATGGGATGATGCGGAGCGGCGGAAAGCGGCAGCACCACAAGCTGCATGAATCCATAGACCATCGCGCCGTAAAGGAGCCCCGACGCAAAAGCGCGGGTCACCATGAACGGGATCTTGCGGCTCGCGAGGTAATAGACCGTTGCGGCGCCAAATGCAATGGTGAAGTGAAGGAGGACTCCGAGGATGGCGGTTGCCATCCCTCCGTCATATGCGCGCTCTCCGAGGAGCCCGCTCGCAATCGTCTGCGGAATCAGAATCGGATGGCGGGGACTGTAAACCAGGATGGCATACGTCAAATCGAGCGCGCCGACGATGAGCCCGCCGACGGCAATCGCCGTGAGCGGCCGCGATCGTTTTGCGTTTGGGCGTTCCGAGGCGTCTTTTTCAAATTCTGCCGTTCGAGGGCTCACGACGGTGGCTCACGTCTCCTCCAAATTCCCGGCTCAATGTTCTCCGCGCCGGAACTTCTCGGCCAGATACTCGGAGGTCCGAAGAGTAAAAGCGAGAATCGAAAGCGTCGTTGTCTTGTCCGTGCAATTCAGAAACACGCCCGCGTCGCAAACGTAGAGATTCGGCACGTCGTGGGTTTGTCCGAAGCGGTTGGTCACGAACTTTTTGGGATCGTTCCCCATGCGGCAGCAGCCCGTTTCGTGAAGGCTGTAGCCGGGCGAGTTCGGATGGTCCGCCGCGCCCTGATACTCGCCGCCGGCCGCCCGCAGCACTTCCTCGCAAACCTGTTTCGAGTGTTCCCACATCTTGAGTTCATTCGGACCCCATTGGAAATGGATGCGCACGCAGGGAACGCCGTAAACGTCCCTCGCCTTCGGATCGATATCCACGTAGTTGGTTTTGGAAGGGAGCGACGGCGCCTGCGGCGTGAAGCCGATCGGCGTCGGATAATAGCGCTTGATATTCCGCTTGAACGCCGGTCCGAACCCTTCGAGCTGGTCGAAATACCACGGAAACTCCGAGCAGCCGCCTCCCGGATATACCGAATATCCGCGCACGAACTTCTCCTCGTGCGGGCTTTTCAGGTTCTGCCAGCGAGGCATCCAGACGATCGTGCTGTCGGAAACGTTATCCGGAAAACTCGGCTGGCCGAGCAGTTGCGGCAGGTAGCCGTGCCCCGAGTCGCCGTAAATATGGTCGCAGAGGTTGCGCCCGAGTTCGCCGCTCGAGTTCGCGATGCCGTTCGGCCAATGCCGCGATTTGGAATTGAGCATGATGTGCGCCGATTCGATGCAGGACGCCGCGACCACCACCACGCGGCCTTCAACTTCCATTTCGCGCCGGCTTTCGCGGTCAATATAGGCGACGCCGCGCGCGCGCCCGTTCTCGTCCGTCAGAATTTCATGCGCGTAAGCGTTTGCCCGGACTTCCAGGTTTCCGGTCTTCTGCGCGAGCGGCAGAAAGAACCACGGCGATGAAAAGAATGCGCCGACCTCGCATCCCTCCGTGCAATCTCCGCAAAAATGGCAGGGCGGATGTCCGTTCAGCGGTTCGGTGAGCTGCGCGATGCGGTCGGGCAGGTAAGGCACGCCCGCTTTGTCCGCGCCCGCTTTGAGGATCCAGTCGAGGCAGCGGAAGTTCATCGGCGGCAGATAGTGCCCGTCCGGATTGCTCGGCCGATGCTGCACCGTGCTTGCGACGCCGATCATCTCCTCGACGCGCGTGTAATAAGGCGACATTTCCTCGTAGCTCACGGGCCAGTCAACGTCATATCCGTCGAGGCTCGCAGCCTTGAAATCAATGTCGCCGAAGCGCGCCGATGACCGCCCCCAGAAATTCGTTTTCCCTCCCACTGCATAGCATCTCGGCCACATCCATTCCGACCCCGGCGCCACCGTGAACGTGATCTGGTGCTCCCAGATGCCTTTCACGTATTCGTTGTCCATGTATCCGTAAGATTGCGCGCGAGTCTTCGGATTGCCGAAAGCCCGGTACTTCAAATCCCACGGCATGCGGTGGTTCCGGAAATCCTTTTGAGGATTCAGCCATCGCCCGGCGCTCAGCGCGCACACTTTGAGTCCCGCCGCGCACAGCGTTTTGACGGCCATGCCGCCGCCTGCTCCCGTTCCGATCACAATCACGTCGTACTTCTTCGGCATCGCTTATCCTCTCAATCAAGTTTCGCCCGTCCGGCCGGGCGCATGGCATCGCCGCGCCGCGTCTTCAGGCTTCGGCTTTCGGCAAATGAGCGTGCGCGCGGTCGTCATCGTGCGGACAGGCCGGCGACCCGGGATAATAGTGTTTGAGCGCAGGGCAATCCAGTTCCTCCAGCCCGGCTTTGGTCGTATAAAAACCCATCACCGTGTACTCTCGCATCAGGCGGAAGAATGCCTGACCGTCCTCTTCGCCCACGCGATACTTCTGCTTGTACGCCAGATGGCCCAGCAAATCCTCTTGCAGATGGGGAGCCAAAAACCCGAAGCGCTTTCCGTAGAGCTGTTCCGCGCGCGCCTCGAGCCACGTCAGCCCGTAGCGGAAGTTGTATTGAATCGCCGGATCGCTCCAGACCATGAAGTCGATGAATTCGCTCACGCCCGTCTCGCGCGCTCCGGGCGTTCCATCACTCGGGATAATCATGTCCGCCAGGCGCTCGACCGTCGCGTACTCGCTCGGCGTGAAGAAGCGGGGAACGTAATGATCGGGCCGCGCCGCGCCCGCGCCGGGATGTCCGCAGGCAAAAGTCCAGCGCGAAAATCCCGGAAACTGCGCCGCAACGCTCGCGAGCGCCATCACCCGCAACGCCTCGCGCCGATCCATTCCTTGTCCGCCCATGATTTCATCCCCTCACTTGCAGATTCGCCGCGCCCTTCGCTCGATGAAGAGCGGATCACTCCGCTTTTTTCTTGGCTGCCTTCTTTGCCCACGGCTGATACGTTAATTTCACGTTTTTTCCGAGTACCCACTTGTCATACCAGTTGAACCAGTACTGGTAGCGGTCCCGAATGTAGGTCGGCCGCGTGAATTCGTGGAATTGCTGCGGATAGACAATCAGCGCCGAGGGCACGTGCAGCGTCCGCAACGCTTCGTACATCTGTTCGCCGCCCTCCACCGGCACGTTGAAGTCGCTCGTGCCGCCCATGAACAGCGTCGGCGTGTGAATCCGATCCGCGTGCAGGAACGGGTAGCCGATCTTGAGATACGTCTGTAGGTCCCTCCACGGCGGGCCCAGTTCAAAGTTGTATTGGTTCACGTACTCGTCCACGCCGTAGAACTCCACCGGATCGCCCACGCCTGCGCCGGCGCTCGCCGCCTTGAACTCGTTCGTGCTCGCAATCATAAAGTCCGTCATGATGCCGCCGTAGCTCCAGCCGCCCACGCCCATCCGCTTCGGATCGGCAAGCCCTTCGTGAATGGCCTTGTTCACGCAGGCTTCAACGTCCTGCACTTCGTCCACGCCCCAGTTCCTCCAGATCGCTTTCTGAAACGCGATCCCGCGCCCGTTGCTGCCGCGGTAATTCACGTTCAGCACCGCGTATCCGCGTGCCGCAAACAACTGCCGCACCGCCGAAAACCCATGCGCGTCCTGTCCCTGCGGCCCTCCGTGGATCCACAACAGCATCGGATACGGCTTCGTCGCTCCGGCCTGATCCGGCAGCGTGATCAGCCCGTCCACGCGCGTGCCGTCTTTGCTCGTGGCTTCCATATTTTCAGCCTTCGCCAGCGCCAGCTTCCTCAGCAGCTTCGCGTTTTGGCGGGTCAACGGCCGCAAATGCCCATCGCTCAGCGCATAGACTTCGTTCGGCTTCGTATCGGTCGTCCACAGCAGCGCCTCATGTCCGGCTTTGCCGGAGTGGCCGCTTGAAGCGCCCTCGCTCTCCACCAGCCGCTTCACCTTCTCCGTCGCCACGTCAATGCTCGCCGGATACCGGTTCCGATCGTCCGTCACCAGCGCAATGATGTGCTGGCCGTCCGGCGTCCACTGCGGTTCATGGATCGGCCGGTCGAAATTCGCCGTCACCACCGTCGTGCGCCCGCTGCCGTCGGCCGCAATCACCGCCAGCCGATTCTCCTGATACTGCCAGTACTTCACGTGCCCGCCGCGCAAAAACGCGATCTTCTTCCCATCCGGACTCCACGCCAGGGGTCCGACGTCCGCGCCCGTGTAGTGCGTCAGTCGCCGCGGTTCCGATCCCGCATTCGCCGCCGTCACAAACACGTCCGTGTTGATGTTCCGCTCCGGCTCCGCCGTGTGATTGCTGATGAACGCAATCTCCTTCCCGTCCGGAGACCACGCGCCGTCGCGCTCGTCGTATTTTTCTCCGGCCGTGAGCTTGCTCATCTTCCCCGTCGCGATGTCATAGAGATAAAGGAACGTGTGCGACTTCGCCGTCACGTACCCAATCTTGTCCTCTTTGAACAGGTATCGCGTAATCACAATCGGCGGAATATATTTCTTCTCTTTCGCATCGTTGAATGCGTTCGCGCTCACTGTCCCGCCGGTGTGCACCGTCAGCAGCAGCCGTTTCCCGTTCGGGGACCAGCGGTACGCCTCGATCGTGCCCTGCTTTTTCGTCACCTCGGTAAGCTGCCGAGCCTCGCCGCCGCTCCGGCTCAGTACCCACACCTGCTCGCCCTTGGCCTTGCCCTTTCGGCTGGACAGAAATGAAATGTACTTCCCGTCCGGACTCCATGCGGGTGAACTCACCTCTCCGTTATACCCAAAAGTCAGTTGGACGTCCTGCTTTCCGTCCCAGCTCACCATCCACAAGTCCGTTGTCCGCCGATCCTTCTTCAAATCCATTGACGAGACGGTGTACAACACCCAATTTCCGTGCGGCGACACTTTCGGATTCCCCACGTCTTTCACGCGAAACACATCGTTCAGCGTCATCGGATGGCGCTCAAGTGCGGTCTGCGCCGTCAACGGAGCAACCATCACAAGCGCCAGTGGCAACAACGGCAATCCGGCCCTTACTTTTCGCATGGCTCGCAGTATATGCCAAAAACCTATGCTGGGAACCTGATTCTGAGCGGATTTCGGAAGAAAAATGCGCAGCTTTTCCGCGCTGCGCGAGCCGCTATCGCAAAGGTTCGATACTCTGCCGCTCAGCGGTTCGGAGTGCGGCAGCTTGCTAGCCGCGGTTGAGCGCACGTCGCCCTCCCGCCTGTCATGCCCACCCCTCCGCTGTCGTGCTGAGCAGATAGCAGGTAGCGCCACAGACTAAGGCAACTTGATCCGGCGTGCGGCGCAGACGCGGCGCGAGTGTCTGCGGCACATAGCCGTTCGCGTGACGCTCGAACCGCCGTTATAATGGGCGGCGTGCCAGGTGAGTCCGCTCAACATGCCCTCGAGAAGCTGCGCGAGGAAATCGAAACGCACATTCGGGCGCTCGGCCATCCTGTGGCCGCGCAGGACGACGCGGAATTGTTCGATCTCACCGCGGCGAGCTGGCGGCTTGCAGTTGAATACGGCAAGCTGACGCTCGAAATCTGGAATTCCGCGCGCTCGATCGTTCGCCGCGTTGAGGACGTCGCCTATCGCGACCACGATCGTTTGGGCCTCTTCGTTCGGCGCGCCGGCGGGCGCGAAACCGAAACTCTGGAGCTGAGAAATCTCCACTCTGCCGGGCGTCGCGACCGCGGCGCGGATCGCAATCTCTTCCTCAAAAAATTTCTCGGGGCGCTCGGGCGGCAATTTCCCGGCTGGAAATTCGAGCGGGTGAGCCATCGGTCGGACCGCGAATTTTCATTGTCCGCCCGTTACGCTCGCGGCCTGGCGCGGCGCGGAACGAGCGCCTGGGCTTTCCTCGCGCTCGCCGAATCGGAATCGCCTGAAGCCGCGGATTCGGCGCTCGCGTTCGCATTGATTTGGCTTGACTGGCTTCGCAGCCACGCGGAGCGCGTCACAGTTTCCGGCCTCAAATTGTTTCTGCCGCCTTCCGCCGTCGAGCTCAATGCCGCTCGCGCCCGGGCGCTCGACTCGCGCGCGTTTCAGCTCGAGCTTTTCGAATATAGAGCGGAAGAGGATTCGCTCGAACCCGTCGCCGCGGAAGCCGGCGCGGACCTCGGAGTGCACCTCGTTCCGCGCCTTGCCGGAGAGCGATTGCTCGAGCGCCACAGGGATACGCTGCGCGCGCTGCTCGGCGAGTGGATCGAGCGGGTGGCGGTTGTTCCCGATAGCGCGGGAATGTTTTTGTCCGTGCGGGTCAAAGGGCTTGAAGTCGCGCGCATTGAGGGCGATCTCGCGCCGCGCATTCTTTACGGCCTTGAAGGCAGCGTCCGCGATTTTCGGCCGGGCGACGAAGCCGCGTTGCGCGCCTTTGTCGCATCGGCCGTCGAGCGCCGCCGTCCGGATAATCCCGTCCGCACGGATGATTTCTATCGTCTCCAGCCGGAACGCTGGCTTGAGAGCCTGCTGGTTGAGGATTTGACGCGGCTTGATTCCGAACTCTCACCGGTGATGGTCTATCCGCAGGTTCCCGCCATCACGCGCGCCGGCCGCGGACTGATTGATATTCTCGCCGTGACGCGCGGCGGCCGCCTCGCGGTGATCGAGCTGAAGCTCCATGAAGAAATCAATTTGCCCATTCAGGCGCTCGACTATTGGTTGCGCGTTAGGGAGCTGAACGGCCATCAGGCGTTGTCAAGCTCCGGCTTTTTCCCCGGCGTCGCGCTCGATCCTCGCGCGCCGCTCCTTTACCTTGTCTCACCCGGCCTGCGCTTCCATTCGACCACGTCATGCACTCTGCGCTATTTCGATCCAGCCATCGAAGTGCGCCGCGTTGGAATCGGATCGGATTGGCGGAATGGAATCAAAGTACTGTTTCGGAAAGCCGGGCGCGCAGGCCTCTAGCAGAGCGAATCCTCCCCACACACCTTTGTTTTCCTCGAGGCGCGAGCTGCCTGAGCCTATTCTTCCCAGGAAATGAAATCCGCCGAGTCGAGGAACAACGTGACCGGCCCGTCGTTAACAAGCTCAACTTCCATCATCGCGCCGAATTCGCCGGTTTCAACGGGAACGCCGCGTGCGCGCAGAGCCGCGACAAATGCTTCGTAGAGATCCTTCGCCACTGATGCCTTCGCGGCGCGCTCAAAGCTTGGTCGCCGCCCTTTTCGGCAATCGGCGTACAAGGTGAATTGCGAGACCACAAGAAACTCGCCTCCGACATCCTGAGCCGAGCGGTTCATCCGGCGGGCGTCATCGTCGAAGACCCGCAGAACGATGATCTTCTCCGCAAACGTCATTGCAACTTCCTGCGTATCGTCCGCGGTAATCCCGATGAGGACCAGCAAGCCTTTGCCGATGCGCGCCACGACTCGGCCTTCGATTCGCACCTCTGCTCGCTTCACCCGCTGAATCAGAGCCCGCATCCGCAGAAGTCTAGCCGAGAAGACGACGCCCGGCAAATCGCCGTAATCCCTGTTGTACGGACTATTGTTCAAAAGAAATTTTGATTTTTTGCAAAAGTCTCCCATTCGTCCCAATCGTCCCGGCATGCGGCTGCTAGGCTTGTTTTGTCGGGCAGCGAGGACGGGACGAACTGGACGAATGGGACGATTGGGATGAATGGGAAAAGGATCGGCGGGGCGAAGGCCAATACGTCCAGCAAAGTCTTCACGGCTGCGGGTGACGACGCTTTGATGGAGCGCGTCTATGAACGCTGCCACGAGGCCATGGCCCGCGCGACAGCGGCCGCGACGGCGCCGGAAGCATTTTTGGCGGCACTCGTGGCGAACGAATCGGGGGCTGAGGCTACTGCGGCGCGATTTGAACCGGCGGTGTATGCGCATCTTGCAGCGGTGGGGCGCGGGGAAGAGCCGGCCTTCGGAAGCATACGGGCCGCGGCGCTCGACGCGGAAGTGGCCGACCTGCTGCATCCGAAGACGGCGAGCTACCATGCGCGGGCTTTGGGGTTGGTGACAACGAGCCGGCTTAGCGCGCTGCTTGCCGAGCTGAACGATGAGGCGCTGAGGGAACTCGCGACCTCGTGGGGCTACACGCAGATCATGGGCTATCACGTCATCAACCGGCAGGGCACATTGCGCGATTTGCTGGACGCGGATTTTCACTTTCGCATGGCCGTCGCGCTGCTCTCGGAATTCGCGGAGGCGTACCAGCTCGATTCGGGACGCGAGTTCCGGGAAATGTTCTGCTGCTGGAATACCGGGCGGCCCTACGGCGTCACATTCGATCCGGAATACGTGGAAAAGGGGCTGGCGCGGATGGAGATTTATCGAGGAATACTGGCGGCGGAAACGAGCGCGACGACGGCCGGCGCGCAGCAATGAAGCGCGGCGCGTAAGTTGCCGAGCCCACGGCCGGAAAACGCTGAACGGCGCGCAGCGGAGGGTGAAAGAGAAACAGCCATCGCGCGCCGGTCATAGAAATCCTCTGATTTCTGAGGGGAAAAGGAGAGAAAGATGGAAATTCTTGCGGCGTTTGGAGCTGGAGCAGTGGCGGGAGGGTTCGCGGTGGCGCTTTTCTATCGCAAGGCGGCCCTTGACCTGGAATCGCTGAAGCGCGACCTGGAAGCGAAGGTGCGAAGCCTGTGAAGAAGCAAGGAAGTCTGAAGTATGAAGTGGGAAGGCTGATGGCCGACGGTGGTTGGGGAAGCAGGAAATAACTGTGTGGCGCTTACCGGCTGCGCGCCTGGATCTCGAGCCGGCGACGGACGGCCGAACGCCGAGAATGCTCGATCGAGGTTCGCGGGGCGGGAAGCGATTGATGCGGGAATTTCTGAAGCAACTTTTTTCAGAATCGGGCGAAGCGAGCTTCAGCCGGACGGGATCGTTTCTGGCGCTCGGGATTTCATGCGTCTGGGTGACCTACATCGTCTGGACGACGCGCGCGCTGCCGAACCTGGAAGGCCTGACGCTTTTTATCGGGACGCTTTACGGCCTGGGAAAAACGGGCGAGACGGTGCAGCGAGTGGCGGGAAAAAGACAGTAGCCGGAAGACAGAAGAGGGGAGCATGAAGTGCGAAGCCTGAAGACGACGCGAAGAGTATCGAAGGCTGAAGGCGGGAGTCAGGGGATTGAAGTGAAAAGCAGCGGGCCGCGGGAGCGCGCGCAAAGACCAAAACGGCGAGCGGGCGCAGCTCAAGGCATGAAGGAAACGTGAAGGCCGGTGAGAGTGAAGCGGCGTGATTCCAACGTATCAAGCGCAATTCGCAAGACCGCTGGTGGATCAATTGATCGCCATATTGCAGCGGGACCAGCAGGCGGCGCTCGACATTGTGAACGCGATGCGGCCTTCGGGACGGGCGCTCAACCCGTTTACGGGGTTTTACAAGGAAGCGGCGCCGGTGCAGAACTGGCCGGCGGTGGTGCTGGTGGCGCAGAGCACGGCCTTCGATCCGAATTCGGACATCGGGCTGCGCTCGGAAACGGTGAAATTCGCGTGCTCGATGGCGATTACGGATTCGGACCCGGAATGGCTGGCGGAAGACGCGATGGATTACCTACACGCGGTGGACATGGTGCTCACGTCAATACAGTTTTCGGATTTTTATACGCCGCTTCCGATCACGCACACGACGGCGCCGAGCGGGATGACGGCGGGACTCAATCCGGCGGTGTCGAAGGTGCAGGACCTGCGGATCACGAGCCACGATTTGGGCGCCTTGATGCGGCGCGGCACGGGAGCGCTGGCGCGCAGCGCGCAGATCGGGTTTGAGGTGGAGATGGCGGAGACGTAAGAATTAAGAATTGTGAAGTGGTGGATGGGCATTTGAATTGAAGGGGCGCGATGGGCGGTTTCACTTTAAATATCGAATCGGCCGATGCATTCAAGGGGCTGGAGGGTCTTCCGAAGGCGGCAAAGCCGAATGAGGGAGATTCGGTCGGCGGCCGGTGGTGTGAAGTTCAGTCAGGCGGTCCAGGGATGCACGGGCGAGACGCCTGTGCCACAAGAACCTGATGATTCGAGAAGAGGCGGACGTTCGATGAAGTGGCCGGCGAAGTGGGACGGGAAAGCGGCGGCGGTGGCGGCGGCGCTGATGGTGGCGGGACTCGCGCTGCACGAGCACGAAGTGTGGCGGAGGGAGCGAACGGCGCTTCAAGGGGAAGCGGCGAGCGCGCGGACGGCGGCGGCGGAGCAGGCGAAGGCGGCCGCAGCGGCGGAGCGGACAGCGAATGAAAACGGCGCGCGAGCCATGCGGCTCGAAGCGCGAAGCGCGGAACTCGAGAAGCGCAACCAGGCGCTCGAAGCGGAACTCGCGCGAATGACCGCGGACGAGCGGCAAGCGGAAACGCAGGCGGCAAAGATGCCGGTGAGCGAAGTCGTGCAGCGAATTGAAGAGCGAGTGGCAGGGAAAGAAACGGGGTCAGGGAAAGAAACGGGATTGGCGGGCGCGGAGAGCAGGGGCGGGTTTCCGAACCTGCCGCACCGCCGGGCGCGAGCGGCCGGCGGACAAGGCGCGGTGCTGGCGCTGAACGGGACGGAAGCGAGGAAAGTGGAGACGGCGTTTATCGAACTCGATTCCTGCCGCGAGGAGCGGTCGAATCTGGAGGAGCAGGCGGCGGATTGCAGCGCGGAGACGGCGGACGAGACGCAATCGCTCGGGGCGGAACAGCAGGCGACGGCGAAATTGAAGCAGGCGCTCAAGGAGAAAGATCAGGAGATCGCGGCGCGCGAGAATCAAGCGCAGGCGGAAGTGAAGGCGGCGAGGGGAACGTTCTTCAGCCGCGTCGAGCGGACGGCCACGCACGTCCTGATCGGAGTGGGAATTGGCATTGCCGTTGGATTCGCGGTGAGGTGAGGGAAGGGCGATGGCAATGCGATGACGATGCCGAATGACTGGGCGAATGTGGCGATGTGGTGGGGGCCGGGAGCGGCGCTGCTGATCCTGCTCGGCTATGGAGGGTTGCGCCTGGCGCGCGTGTGGATCGAGAAGAGCCTGGACGTGCGGCGGCAGCAGATGGAAAGCATGCTGGGGATGGCGCGGCACTACGTCGAGCAGTTTCTGGGGGCGCAGAAGTCGCAGGTGGAAGCGCTCTCACGGCTGGCGAGCTCGGTCGAGGCGCGCGACACGCGCGAGAGCTTCGAGCATCAGGAAATTCTGATCGCGCTGAGAGCGCTGCACCGGGAAGTCGGCGACCTCTCCGCAAAAGGGAAGGCGTGAATTTGGGAGACAGAAGTGTGAAGTATGAAGTGTGAAGTATGAAGTGGGAAGTATGAAGTATGAAGGCGAGCGCGGGGCGCCTGAAACCTGGAAGGTGATACCCGAAACGTGACGACAAGGAACGGACGAGGGCTCATGACTATTCGGCGACAGGAAGTAATTCGAGGAAGGCTTCTTTATTACCTGGCGCTGCTTTATCCGCAGGCGGCGACGCTGACGCTGCTGCAAGGCGAGATGGACCTGGTGGGCTATCCGATGATGGCGGACGATCTGAGGTTTCACGTGGCCTATCTTGCGGAAAAGGGCCTGGTGAGCGTCGAGCGGCAGCGCGGACCGCTCGGACGGAGGGAAGTGGAACTGGTGAAGATCACGGCGCGCGGGATTGATTACCACGACGGACGATTGCCGGAAGACGAAGGAATTTATCGCGAGCGGAGCCGGGCGGAAGGCAGGGACGGGAAGCGGGAAGAGTGAAGCATGAAGTGAAGGGATGAATTGCGATGCGGAAGACAGGGACGGGAAGCGGGAAGAGTGAAGCATGAAGTGAAGGGATGAATTGCGATGCGGAAGACAGGGACGGGAAGCGGGAAGAGTGAAGTATGAAGTGAAGGGATGAATTGCGACGGGCGGCGGGCGGGGCATGTGGCGGGCGTGAAAAGAGGAACGGGAAAAGCGGAGGAGCCGAAGGGGCAAAAGCTCACGCCGGTGGCGGAGGTGGCGAAACTGCCGGCGGATTTGGTCGAACTGGTGATAAAGATTCTGGAGAAGGGCGGAGCGCTCGAAGACGCGGTGGAAGCGGTGGGAAAGCTCGGCGGGTTCCTGATTACGACGGCGGCGGTGCGCATCTTCTTCCACGAGCGGCCCGAGCTGGCAGAGCGGCGGATGGCGTATCTGCTTGAGAGCGCGCAACTGCTGCGCGCCAAGGCGAAGAATCCGTACTCGAAGACGGCGAAGGCGCTTCCCGAGCCGCTCGAACTTGATTTGACGAACGCGTGGCTGCTGACGGGGATGATGTTCCTCAATCGGGATGACGTGCGCTACACGCTGCGCGACGCGATGAGGGTGAAATTCCAGACCGAAAACATCGCGCTCAAAAGGGAAATCTTCCGACGCGATCTCGAGCAAGAAGGGCGAAGGTTGGAAGCGCAGGAATCGCGCCGGGAGCAGGAATCGCAACGGACCGAGCTGCTACGGCTGAAAGTGGCGGAGCTGCGGGAAAAAGCCCTGCGGCCGGGGCCGAAGTCGCGGGAAGAGTTGCTCGCGCAGGTTCATGAAATCTACGGACTGGTGGCGCCCGACGAGCCGGAGAACGCAATGCAAAGCGCGGAGCTTGAGAGCTGAGGGGCGAAGGGTCTGCATTGTTTTCCATCCGCTGATGAAAAGCAGATTCTTCGCTTCGCTCAGAATGACAAGGTTTAACGGATTATTCGGCCCTCTCCCGGCGAAAAAAGGATGCGGGGGATGACCAGCGGAGTGAATGACCCGATGACGACGATGCAGAGCCAAGTTCGATTGCTGCCCTACCAGCGGCGATGGGTGGAAGACGATTCGCCGCTCAAGATCGCGGTGAAGGCGCGGCAAATCGGATACTCGTTTGCGGCGACGTTGCGAGCGGTTCTCGAATGCATCGAGCGGCGAACGACGTGGATTTTCCTTTCGAAGGGCGAGCGGCAGGCGCGGCTGCTGATGGAAAAAGTGCGCGACCACTTGCGAACGTGCGGCGCGGTGGCGGAGTGGAACGACTCCTCCTTTCTCAAAGGGACGAGCACGCAGCAACTGGAAGCGAGGCTGCCAAACGGATCGGTGATTTACGGATTGCCGGCGAATCCGGATACGGCGCGCGGATATTCAGGGAACGTGACGCTCGATGAGTTCGCTTTCCACTCGGACGCGGAGAAGATTTACGCGGCGCTTTATCCGAGCATCACGCGAGGGTATTCGATCGAAATCATCTCGACGCCGAACGGGCCGCGAGGGAAATTTTACGAGCTGGCGAAGGCGGCGGGGCTCGATGAAAAGGCGTCCGCAGAAGGCTCGCAAAGCCGGCGGCTGAAAACCGGGAGCTGGTCGGGACACTGGTGCGACATTCATCAGGCGATCCGGGAGGGGCTTGCCAAGCAATTGCGAATTCCGGAATCGGAGTTGGTGGCGATGCTGCGCGGCGGCGCGGACGACGCGACGTGGCGGCAGGAATTCCGCTGCGAGTTTCTCTCAACGGCGACGCAATGGATTCCGCCGAAATTGTGGGCGATGAGCGTGTCAAGCGAAGCGAGCGCCAGCTTCGGAGGCGAGGAGACGGAAGGCGGAAGGCGGGAGAGCGATGAGGGAGCCGCGCATTCTGACTCCTGTCCGCCAGGGGACGGACGGAGTTCCGGCCACTTGTACGCGGGGTGGGACGTGGCGCGGAAGCGGGACCTTTCCGTGATTTGGGTGATCGAGCGAGCGGGAGAAACGAGCTGGACGCGCGGAGTGATCGAGATGGAAAACCGGCCGACGCCGGAGCAGATGGAGCGTGCGAGGGCGCTGCTTGCAATGGGCGGAGACGAAGCGGAACGGGGCGGAGAGGCGCGGATCCGGCGGATGGCGATTGACCCGTCGGGAATGGGACTCGCGATTTACGAGGAACTGGCGCGGGAATTTCCGGGAAGGGTCGAGGGCGTGCAATTCACGCAGGCGACGAAAGAGGCGATGGCGGTGCGCGTGAAAGAGCGCATGGAACGCGGCTTGCTGCGCGTGCCGGATTCGGAAGCGATGCGGCAATCGTTCATGGCGCTGAAACGCGTGGTGACGGCGACGGGGCTTACGCGGTTCGATGCGGAACACGACGCGCACTACGGACACGCGGACCACTTCTGGGCGTGCGCGCTTGCGGAGGCCGCGGCGGAACGAGGTTCGGCGAGGCGGCCGAGCTGGCGCGACGCGTTTGTCACGGAGGGAACGCCGATGATCAATCCGAAGGTCTTCGGGCTGCCGCATCTGGCGGGAGCGAGGCTGCTTTGAATGGTGAATGCAGGAGAAAGAAGAGGAAGCGCGAAGCAAGAAATACGAAGACTGAGAACTGGCGCCGAAACCCGAGGACCGGCGGATGAAAGCCTGAAACCGGGCCGAGGGACGGGGAACCGCGGACAAAAGAGATGAAATTAGGACCGATTGAAATTTCGTGGAAGCGGGCGCTGGCGGAATCGCAAGCGGCGATGCCGATGGAGCGGACCCGGGCGAAAGCGGAAACGCTGATGACGGGTTTGTCGGGCACGCCGATCTTCCACGGATTTCTCGAAGATTTCGGCGAATACAATCCCGAGCTTGAAGGGATGACGGGCGTGCGAGTGTACGAGCAGATGCGGCGCTCGGACGCGCAGGTGGCGGCGACGCTGCTGGCGTGCGAGCTGCCGATCCGCGCGGCGAATTGGGACGTCGAGGCGGCATCGGACGCGGCCGGAGACCGGGAAATCGCGGATTACGTCCGGGAAAATCTGTTCGGCGGGCTCGAATACGTTTCGCCGGCGGGACTGCGCGTGTCGCAGCCGTGGGACGACGTGCTGAGAAACGCGCTGCTGATGCTGGCGTTCGGCGCGTCGGCGCAGGAGGAGATTTACGCGATTGACGGCGACCGAGTGCGCCTGGCACGGCTCGCGCCGCGGCCGCCCATCACGTTCTACCGGTGGCTCACGGACGTGGACGGCGAAACGCTGGTGGCGCTCAATCAGTACGGCTACCGGAACGCGAATTTCGAAAGCGTGATAATTCCGGCGGACCGCCTGACGGTGTTCACGTTCAACCAGGAGGGCGCGAATTTCTTCGGGCGATCCATGCTGCGGCCGGCGTACCTGCACTGGTACGTCAAGCAGCAGCTCTACCGGATTGACGCGATCGCGGGCGAGCGGAACGGGCTCGGCGTGCCGGTGATCGAGCAGGGGCCGGACGCTTCGCAGGAAGACCGCGAGGCGGCGGCGACGTGGGTGACGCAACTCGCGACGCACGAGAAAACAGGGCTCGCGCTGCCGAATGGATGGAAATTCACGCTGCAGGGCGTGACGGGCACGGCGCGGGATCTCTACAACACCATCCAACACCACAACATCGAGATTTCGCGGACGGCGCTCGCGTTTTTCATGAACACGGGAATGGGCGCGCGCTCGAGCGGGAACCGCGCGCTCGCGCAGACCCAGACGGATTTCTTCTACCGCGCGCTGCAGGCGACCGCGGAGCAGATCGCGCGCGCGATGACGGAAACGACGGTGAAGCGCCTGGTGGATTACAACTGGGAAAACGTGGAGGCGTATCCGACGCTGACCGTCGCGAACCTCGAGGCGCGAAATTTTACGGAGACGTTCGGCGTGCTCAGCCAGTTGGCGCAGGCGGGCGTGATCGCGCCCTATCCCGATTTGGCCGAGTACGTGGCGCGAGAGCTGGGATTGCCGCAGCCGAAGGCGGGAAATGGACGGCCGTAAGTTCGAGGATTGAAGGGAAAAAGCAGAGGAAGGAAAAAAGCGAAGCGGATCGTTTGCGGCTCGCAGTGATGTGAAACTGCTCGCCTGAAGGCGGGCGCTGCGACGCAAAGTGTTCGCGGACGTGAAGGGCGAAGTGTGCGCGCGCGAATGCGGGCGCGAATGAGGGTCGAAACATGGTGATGAAGAAAGAAGCGGACGGGGAACATGCGGCGGAAGATTACCTGGTGGTCGGCGACGCGCTGAAGCCGAGCACGTGGCGGCTGCGCGTGCGCGACGCCCAAGGAAAGCTCGACCACCGGCTGATGGGCGCGGCGTGGGCGGCGCAGCACAGCGGGTTCCGAGGAAGAGTTTATGCGGGTCCGGAACGGGCCGAGGCGATCCGGAAATTGGAGGCGCTCTACCGAAGCGAAGGCATGGCGCTGCCGCATACGAGCGCAGGCGAGGTGAGCGCGACGGGACCACAGTTCGTCGCGCGGCTCGCGGACTTCGCGGAAGCGGAGGGCGCGGACACGCGCGCGCGGATTCCGGTGGCCCTTACGGGGACGTGGGCGCGCGGAGGAGAACGGTTCTCCATCACAAGACGCGACCTCGAAAATATCGCGAAGAATTTTCGCGCGCGGCGGAACGGCGAAATCAATGTGGATTACGACCACGCGAGCGAGCAGCCGGAAGTGGCCGCGGGCGGGCCGGTGCCGAGCGCGGGACGGATTGTGGGGCTCGATGAGATCGAAGACACCGGAGAGCCGGCGACCGGGAATGGAACTCGCGGAGCGGCGAAGACGAATTCGAGTTTCACGACCCAAGATGGCAAAAATCCGGGCGGCGAGGCCCGGTCCATCCTCTGGGGGT
This sequence comes from Acidobacteriota bacterium, assembly GCA_021828285.1. GTDB lineage: Bacteria > Acidobacteriota > Terriglobia > UBA7540 > UBA7540 > JAKASG01. Next base: position 42,481 of record JAKASG010000019.1, read on the forward strand.
GGTACGAGCCGACGGAGCGGGCGCGGAAACTGATTCGCAACCGCGAGTACCGGTATATCAGCCCGGCGATTGACTGGGGCGCGCGGTCGAAACGGTCGGGGAAACCACAAGGCGCGACGCTGACTTCGGTGGCGCTGACGAATCGGCCGTTTTTGGAAGAGCTGCCGGAGATCCGGCTTTCCGACCCGGCGTTTCGATTGATTGACACGGGCAGCGTGCACGTGGAGACGTCGCTGCCGGATGAGCCCGTGAGCGAAAGCCGAGAGTCAGGAGATTCCAGAGAAGAGACAGGAGGAAACATGAAGAAGGTCAAAGTTCGAACGCTGCCGGAGGAGCGGAAAATCGCGGTGGTGCATCCGGATTTTGCGGACGAGTACTACGCGGAACCGGAAGACCTGGAAACGGCGCTCGCGGAGCTGGGGATCGGGCTCGAGCCGGCGATATCAGTGAATCCCGATCCGGAAAGCATCACGCTTTCGGAAGCGTCGGCGCTCTCCTCGGAGACGCAGGCGCAGGGGAAAACCGTGGCGGCGGGGGAATTCTTCCGGGCGCGAGTGGAGCAGGCGGTCGAGGATGCGGCGCGGACGGGAAAGATTCTGCCGCGGCAGCGCGACGATTGGCGGCGGATCGCGCTCGCGGATTTCGCGACGTTCACCCGGCTGATGAGCGAACAGAAGCCGCGCGTGCCGACGGCGCCGATTGGAATCGCCGGCGGCGCGCCAACGGACGCGGCGAGCGAAGTGCGTCTGCTGGCCGAGCAACGAATGCGGGAGCGGGGCGTGAGCTTCGGCCAGGCGCTGAGCGAAATCGGACGCGAGCAGCCGCGGCTGGTCCGCGAATACCGGCGAAGCGTAAGCGCGGACTAAACGACTAACGATTGAGCGATTGGTGATTTGCGATTGTGCAATCACCAATCCCAAATCACTCGATCACTCAATGGAGGAAACATGGCAGGAGCAACGTACGTACTGGACAAGACTTACAAGATCGTTTCGGCGGCCGGCGTGACGGAATACACGGCGCTCGTGGCGGGGCCGGCGGACGGACAAGTGCAGTTGCCGACCGCGGCGAACCAACTGGTGATGGGGATCGCGCAGGAAAACCAGCCCAACCAGAACGAAAATGTGGTGGTGCGGAAATACGGGATATCACGCGCCGTCGCCGCCGGAGCGATCACGGCAGGGCAATACGTGGAAGTGGCGAACACGCTCGGGCAATTGCAGCAGTCGAACCTGACGAGCGTGCCAGCGACCGCGACGCTCCACAACATCGTCGGCATCGCCGAAAGCTCGACGACGCAGGCGGGCGAAGTGTTCTTCGTGTTTCTCTCGCCCGCGCCGACCGTGGTGCCGGTGTCTTAGTAATACTAGGTTAAGTTCTATGAGGTGTCCGTGAACTCCGTAAGGCACCACGCACAACGTCCACTGAGTCTAATCAGCAGCGCGAGGAGCTGCCGGCGGACTCGGGGCAGACTCCACGTCG